>JADJXL010000027.1 GCA_016715885.1 Polyangiaceae bacterium | reverse complement strand
TGGCCTCGATCATCGAGGTCATCGGGGAGCGTACCCAGGCTGATCAGCTTGGCGCAACGGCTGTCATTTTGGAACGAGCCTGGACGCGAACATTGCCCAAGAGGCTCGACGCGTGGACTCGTTCGCTCATGCGGCGATGTTATCGGACAAAGTGCGTCGTGTCGATGGGAATGTGTAGGCAGGCGACTGGTCCAAGCAAGCCAAGTGATCAGAGGCGCATGATGGAAGCTTGACCGGAGAGCACAACGACGGAGCTTGCCGACCGCCAAGTGGGTAGCCCCATTTACCCCGCCGCTTCCAACGCCAGCAGCGCAAGGTGCCAGCGTCACCGCCCATGTAATCGCCCGACCGTGCGGCAGGCCCGCTTCGAGGTGCTCCGCAGCGGCCGAAAGCTGACGGCGCGGACGGGATCCTCCAAGGAGCCGATTTCGCAATCGAACGCCAGCACCAAGCGCGGCTCAGGTTGAGGCCGTCCAGGTGTGCGATTTGCCATCGGTCCGATCACTCACCGTAGCAGGTGTAAACAGGCTCGCGGGTATCCGGTCAGCGGCTCGAGGCAAAAAGCGCGCAAACCACCACGAAAATCGGCAACTGGTAACAAGCGGCGAAGGCATTCGGCCTCGACCAGCGTCGGGACAAATCATCGCCGCTCGGCTCCCAAGCGGGCGCGTTTACATCGGCCAAGTACCATCGTTTCGCCGTCGCCTCGATGAGCCGCGCCAATTCGTAATCGCTCGTGGACGCGGCGTATTCGGAACATAACGCCAGCGCGAAGGCCGTATTGGAATGCGATCCATTGCGAATCGGGTACGTTGCTTGCGGCAGAAACGCCTTGAACCGGTCGGCAAAAACGCGGCCGAGAGGGCGTATTGCTTCGCGATGAGCGTTTTCGTGGTGCTCGAGCTCCGCCGCGAGCATCAGCAGCCATGCCCAACCATACGGCCGCTCGAAGCCTCGGCTTTGCGGGCGGGCGAGATACGCAAGCTCTCCGGCCACCTTTTCCGGCCTCAGCATGCGGTCGAATAGGGCGCGGATGTCCGGTGCGGGGCCATCGCCGGAAATCGTCGCAACAGGCGCGCCAATAACCAATACCCGTGCACACAAGAATGCCAGTCGAAACTGCCATGGAAGATGGATGCAATACCCTGGGCGGCAAACGTCCTCGTCGCCGGCCATGACATGGTCGAGCTTGTAGGGATAGGGTCTCTCGACGTGGCCGAGCGCCAAACGGGCAAACTTGGCGCCGAGGTCCGAGGTGAGCTCAAAAGCGGAAAACGAGTGCATAGATCGATACCGAAATTCCGAGAGTCGCCGCTAGAACGTCAGGCCTCGCTTCTTCGCTATGGCCTCGAGGGCGCGTTCAGCGTCATACCACGGGATGTCGGGTTGGTACTCGTTGAAATACGAAGCAAACTCGGTCAGCCACGTTTCATGCTGCTGCCGTAGCGCATGCGCATCCAGCGCTGCTCGAGCGTTCACAGCGCCAGCTTCGATCGCCTCGATTCGCGCGTCCATCTCGCGCAATAGGCGCCTCGCAAAGTCCCTGCATTCATCCACGAACGATTCGACAGGCATCGCGTAAACCCCGAATTGCGCGGTCCACACTGGGAAGCCGTCGACCACCCGATCGCGATTGTCCCAGTGAATGCGCAGCTCGTCGCCAACCCGAACAAAGTGAAAGCGCGGATTGGCGACCAGATACGACGCCCATGGCGAGCGCTCACCGAGCCAGTTCCATGCGGTGTAGCCAAGGTCGCTTGCTTCATCGTCGTCTGCAGTGTCCGATTCTTCCCGCAATTCGCATAGGCGCTTCCAGTTCGATGCGAGCCGTTCGAGCCGTTCGGGCAAACGCGCGGCACCTGCAGCGGCACTTCCGAGCATCCTCCGAGCGAACGCTGCGATCTGATAGTCGGCTGTGCGGACGGTGGTCATCCAGTGCGCCATGATCTCGTCCGAGTATTCAGACAGAACTTGATCGCCGACGGGCATCCAGAACCGACCGTCCGTCAAGGCGAACCAGTTCAAGCTCGGGCCGTCCGAGGTTTCCCAAGGAACGATGTCCTCCACGTTCGCGAGCTCGAATTCGAAAAGTGCCATCGGATTGTCGAGTACGATCATTGTGGCAAAAATGCAACCTGCGAGGCTGCACAAGCCCAAGACAGTCTCGCGACAGTGGTTACGCTCGCTCCCTCTGGCGGTTTTGGCTGAACGCCGATACGGTAGGCTGTCGGAGAGTACGCCGTCTAGCCGCGGAGAGCAGGCTGCTCAACCGCAAGCCGATAGGTGCCGCAATGCAGTTCAAAGAATACGACGTCGTTCGGGTTGTTAAGGCAGTTCCGGCTGACCGCGTTGACCGGAGCTTCGGAAGCGCTGCCCAGCCTCGAGTCGGAGACATCGGCGCTATTGTCCTCGCCCACCCCACCCAGCCGGGCCAAGAGCCAACCTTTACCGTGGAGTGCGTTGGTCCGGCTGGTGAAACGCGATGGCTAGCGGATGTTCGTCGGTCAGAGCTAGAGTTGGTGTCGTCCGGAGAGTCGGGCAGCATGTAACAATTCATTCAAGCCGCATGCCGCAAGAGTTTGACCCAAAGATCCAATGGCAAAGCCACATCCACAATTCGTCGACTACTTTTCCGTGCTCGCCCGAGCCCGGTACCTCCTGCCGGACGCGCACGAAGCGCTCGATCACAGGGCTTTTCTGGACCCTGATCGGATGGCCGAAGCGATTCGTATGTGCGGTACCACGCCGGAATGGGCGCGCTTCGATGCCGAAGATGTCTCGCAGATCAAGCGGATGGTCGACGCTATCAGGGGAGACGTCTATGTTATAGGTGAATCGGCGCACGGCGGCGGCCTGCAAGCGATCCTGGCTGCACGTGAAGAATTCGAGAACATTCAACATGTGGTAGATTTTGGCTCCGACGTCACCTTGATCGGAGTAACCGCACCGATCATCGGGCTGGTTCACCACGAAGCACAGTGCACTGTCGTGCGCTGCATTGCAGCGCCCGGATCACCCGAGGACCCGCGAGACCTCGAGCGACGATTACGGCGGCAAATCGAGCGACGACGCAATGAAGTGTTGAAACTCCTGGCGCTGCCAGTGCAGCAGGTTGTGCTGGCGATTCTCAAAGACAAACGTCGCATCGACGCGATCAAATACCTTCGAACCGAGCTGGTGTGTACCTTGTCGGACGCGAAAGACATTATTTATACGATCGATCCGTGGTGGCCAAGTGGCCTCTCGACGGTGACGGGCAACTGTCCCATCACAGGCTCTGGCGACGAAGAGTCGTGAGACGCAACCAACGACGCAAGAACAAATGACCATGGCGGATTCGTGGCGTGACTCCCCCCAGGCTAGCTTTGAGCGCGCGATGGTATAATGAAGGGTCAGCGGTGCAACGAACACCGCCTCGCTCGCGCAGTCAGTCGGCGATTCGACGACCGTCTCATTGTCCGCGCATCTCGATCTCAACGCAACGCAATATGAATTCACGGACGGTCTTGAACTCTGCTGCCGCTTCTCTGATCTGCCTGGCATTTTCAGGTGGTATGTCGATTGAAATCCGTTTTTGCCGGCGGCTGCCCTCGAAGGGCTTTCTGGATGGGTCAGCGGCAAGTTCCTGCTTCGCTTGCGCAGCGAATTGGTCAACCACGTGCAGGATGTAGGCCTTGATGCTCATTCCCAAGGCGCGGCGCGGGCTTTTATCGTGTTGTGCTTGAGGTTGGGGACCTCCACCAGCACGCGCTCGGTACCCTGCACCGTTTTGGGCTTGCTCATAACAAGTTCTCGAAAATCCGTAGCACGCTGGATTGCGCGCGTCAATAGTGACGCGTTTGTCCGGCTGTTCGAACGAGCTCATCCATGGCAAGCCGAGGCTGTGTTCGGCTGCAAAAGCAAGCCAAAAGTTCAACGCAGACTGTGGCGCGTCAGAACTGACGTGTTACCTTCCTCGCACGTCACTTCGACGCGCGAGACGAACCAGCGGGCGTTGGGCTCGTGGCCGCTCGAGCGGCTGGAACGTAGGGGGCACATGAAGTTCACATTGGAGAATCGAGCTCGGCAATGCGGCAATGAGAACGAGCAATGACATCGTCAATGCGCTCCACGAGGTTTGCACGCGCATTACAGGAACGTCACAGATGGCTATGCGTGCAGGTGCTGGGAACGTCATCAAAGACTCCAACGGAAATACCGTGGGCAAGTGGAGCTTTCATGAATCGACGTAGCACCGAAGCATAGGGGAAAATATCGAATAAATGAAGGTGACCATGCTGCTGAAGATTGCTGCCGCTTTGAAAATCGACGTGGCGGAGCTTTTTCGAGAGAAGTGAGCCCGTATGATATCGACGCCGTCGCTGCGCACGCTTGCCGACGTCCTTTGGGACATCCTTCGGCATCATCGGGCGCCTGTAGAATCCGACGTCGACATCTTGCGAGCCATCGAGCACGCGCGGCCCGAGGGGCTCCCGTTCAACGGACCGGCGCGGCGCAATTGGTCGCTCGTCGAAGCCCTTCAGCTCGCGATGATCACGAGCGACATCGAGTGCAGCACGCTCGGCCTCGCGCGATGGGCGCAGCACGGCTTTCGCACCGTGGTCATGCCGGCAACGTACGCCGCGGCGCTCTGTGCGACGGTTCCACCGCCATCCTGGCAAACCTGTCGCCGCCGGCTCCGGCGTTTTTGCTCGAGCTGCCGGCCGAGCTCCTGCCCGTCGAGCATCCGGCCGGCGCCGACTTCATCGCTCGCGTGCTGGTTTTTCGGCACGAGCATCGAGACCATCCCGCGGGCGCATGGGCGTACGTGGCCCCGACGAAACGAGCGCTGACGCTGTGGCGGTTCGGCGTGGATGCCGCGGGGCTGCTTCCGGCAGCTCTCGCCGAAAGCATCGCCAACGAGGCTGCATCGTTTCCGATGGAAATCACGGACATCGACGCGCGTACGGCCACGATGCTCGGACGGCTGATCGTCAATACGTGTTTGGCGATGACGAACAGCGACGTGGTGAAGGTTCGAGGGAACGTCTTTCACGTCGGGCGCAGAACCGAGGCGGATTTGCGGCAAGCGGTGAGTGCCTACTGCCGCGGTGATTCTCGCTCGCCGGCAACCGGGACGTGGGTGTCGTCGCATTGGAAGACGCAGCCGTACGGTCCGGGCAATGCGTTGAGGAAGTGGATTTTCATCGAGCCGTATTGGCGGGGGTCGCGGCGCTTTTGGTCATCATGAATTCGCTCGACGAGCCGGGACATGTCGGGCTCATCGTCGACGCCGACGACCGCGTGGGTCGAGAGATGATCGGCTCGTTGGTTGGTCCGGAGGTCATCGACGAACACCGCGCTCGAACTGCGGCCGACGCGTCACCGACCGTGTTGACGCACCTCCCCGAAGCGGTCGTCAGGCGATGGCTTAAGGACAACGGGTATCGCAAGACGCTGTCGGAATGGCGCGAGACGGGCTCGCTGAAGGTGCTCATCATCGGCGCGGGGGGAATTACGCTAGCGCAGGTGAAAAGAACCCCGACCATATCAGACGGCATCAATCGTTGCAACTGACGGATCCCCGGTTTGCATTGTCGCCAAACTGCGAGAACCCGGTAGTGGTCCCTCTCTTATTGACCCCGTTGCACCTACCAGAAGCGTTCGGCCCGACCCTGTTATTGGTGTACGTGTTCTCGCGAAATGCCGCGTGGATCGTGTTCTTGAGTACCACACCGCCGTGACGCGACCCGCTGATGTTATTCCTCAAAAACAGACCATAGTCCGAGCCCGAGGTGTAACCTGTATTCACGATATCGAGTCCCCACTCCTGGGCCTCGCTGATCACGTTTCCCGCCAGAATGGCGCGATCGCAGTTCACGATGTACATCCCGCCCGCTCCGCTCTTCGTGACGGAGCTGCCCTGAACGAGCAAATCGGGAGTATTGTAGCATGATAGTTCGCCATCACCTTCGGGGCCGATTCCATTGTTTAGCATGTGCACGTTGACCACCCGAACGTTGCTACTGTCGGTGATCCAGATGGACGGCTGAGCACAGCCCGAGCAGGCACGCCCATCTCCTGCATAGGAGACTTTTGACTCTCGAATATCGATGTCCGTACCCGCGTTGACACCGATTCCGATGATGGCGTAATTGGAATCTACGTTATAGATCCGCGATCCACTGGTGGCGTAAACCAGAATGCCGTATTGGGAGCGGTTTCTTGGTTGTCCTTCGACGATAAGGTCACGAACGGTCGCCCCCGGCTGACTCATAACGATCGTCCTCGATGCTCGGCCGCTGACATTGCGGATAACTGGGCGGTTTTGTGTATCCGTTCCTCGGAGGACCTGACCTGTCTTGAGCTCGATGCCAGAGTCGAGATATAATCCTGGGTTCAAACAGATGACCGCGTTGACTGAGGCTGCCAATACGGCCGTCTTGACGCTCTGGCCGGGTGACAAAGTCGCCGTACAGGAGCCAAGCGGGACTGCGCTCGTAACTCCCGATACGTACTTCGAGTATAGAAGCGTGCCCTTACGGCGCACCACGGCCGCGTTCGGCCAAGCAGGATCTTGCGTCGGCCAGACGGCATGTCGTCGGAATTCCAGGGTCTTTCCCTGAGCATCAATCCAGTCGAAGCTGCCGCCATGGTTCGTATAGCCCTCGCACGTACTGAGGTTGTTACCATCCCACAAGCACAGTTTGGCATTGCTCGTATTACTCGACCACCCGTAACGAACGGAGCATCGGTTGGATGAGTAGATGCCCGGAAGATAGCATTTATCCGAAATGCTGAACTGCTGAGCGGCGGCTTCGGTAGTAACAGCGGAAGCGAGAGAAATCAGCAGAAAACTTATCAGATGTCGTTTCACGGGTTTCCAACTTTCGTTTGCGGTGGGAAACACCGAAGGATGCCTCCCGGCTTGCCATTGCATTGAAGTGCTTTGCGAAATTTCATTCGGCGCTATCTGGCTACGCCCCATACTTTGATCGCTTCGATTCGACGTGATTGGCCCTGCGTGCCGTAGTATCAGCATACCGACGCCCCCCTGTAATTCGCTACTTTGTAAGTAGTGCTCAGCGCCGCAGGCCGCCAGCGTGGCAACCCAGTTGACTTGGCTTTGTAGTCGCGATAATTGGCGACACCTCACAAGGAAGGTTCACGTGGCCATTATTCCACGGATACGGACTCGGGCGTGATTTCCGTCATTCGATGAAATGACGACGGGACGCACTCGGCGAGCCAAGACATGTCAGGCTCATCGTCGATGCCGATGACCGCGTGGGTCGAGAGATGATCGGCGCTGGTTGGTCCGGAGGTTATCGACGAGCATCGGGCTCGAACGGCGGCGGACGCGTCACCGACCGTGTTGACCCACTTGCCCGCAAGCGATGGCTTCAGGTGGAATGACGCGAGGCGGGAGCGGGGTCGGTCGTTCTACATCAGAAGGTCAACCGCGCGATGGGGAGGTCAGTTCGGTTCCATTGGGACAGGTTGCCGTTGAGCAGCAGATCGAGCGTCGCGCCGTCGAGCGTCCCGTTGATGTTCTTGATCTGCATCGATCCAACGTTCACACCCGTGTACGATGTCGGTCCGACACAGCCGGGGCAGAGATTCACGCCGGTCACCTGCGTAAGCGTGATGAATCCATTCCAGGGGCCTCCATTGAACTGCAACCACATCGGTTGCCCGCTAGCATCGTAGAGAGTGACTTGTGGTACGAGCGTATCGCCCTGCATGTCGAGTACGACGCCCCAACCAGGCTGAGTTGGAGGGTACCACGAACCGGTGATGTTTGGCGCGGCGCCAGCATTGTCGAAAAGGAGGTATTCGATTGGTTCACTGCCGGCAACGCCATCGAGCACCCAAGAAAGCGTACCAGTGGTTGGTGAAGTCGTGCTGAGCGTCATTTCGCCATGAACCGTTTTTACGGCCTGATTGTTGATCCATTGTGCCGTGTACAAGGGCGCCGTGAATTTTCCGTTGACCTCTTTGCTCTCTGCGAGATACCAGATTGGTGTGCCATCGGGGCGATACGTGAACCATGTCAGGAGCACGAGATCATTGATGTTACGCGATACGTGCAGGCCCCAACCAACGCGTGCAGGGTTGTACCACGAGCCGGAAATTGGTTGAATGGCTGGGGGTGCGGCGGGAACGGCTGATATCGTGACGTTGGGGGAGAAATCGCCGAACCACTCGACGGCTTCCTTGAGCATTCGCCATTGGAATGGATAGGAGCCTGGTGTCGAAGGGGCAATAGCGTTGAAAGTGAAGGTTTTGGTTTCGCCCGGACCAATTGCGTCGCCTGGCGCGAGGAACTGTCGGCTCATTCCCCATTTCGTGTTGTCCTGGGGATTTTGCGCGCCAAGTTTGAAGTTGTCGGAAGCTTTCCATGTTGCGGAGCCGGTGTTTTTGAACGTCAAGCTGACCGGAAAGGCTTGGCCAGCGGTCGCCTGTGTGGGCACGTTTTGGGAAACGAACTGGGCCGCATGAATGACGGGGGGGGCTGCGGGGACGACTGAAATCGTGACGTTTGGAGAAAAGTCACCAAACCACTCGACGCCCTCTTTCAGCATTCGCCATTGGAACGGGTAGGAACCTGGCGTCGAAGGAGCAATGGCATTGAAGGTGAAGGTTTTGGTCTCGCCCGTGCCAATTGAGTCGCCTGGTGCGAGGTACTGCCGGCTCATTCCCCAGATCGCGTTGTTCTCGGGATTCTGTGCGCCAAGTTTGAAGTTGTCGGCAGCGGTCCATGTTGCGGAGCCGGCATTTTTGAACGTCAAGCTGACCGGAAAGGGTTGTCCAGCGGTTGCCTGCGTCGGGACGATTTGGGAGATGAATTGCGCGTCATTTGGTGGCGGTATGACGTGAAACGTAATTTCGCTAGATGCGCTACGGCCAAAATCATTTTGGCAGACAGCTATGAATCTGTAGTATCCCGGTTCGTTGCCTGGAAGCCCAACGTTTGTATTCGTGGTCGCTCCAAAGTTGCTTGAGCATGGATTCAGTGGGTCGAGATCGGAGCAGATCGGCGTGCCCGCGTTTGGCCCGAAGATACTATGCGTTTTTATGAGCGAGCATTGTGTTGTCCCGTTCGAGGTGAAACTGACAACTCCGGAGCTATTGAATATCCAGTCAAGGGTCTGGTCTGACTTATCGATACCGTCAACATACCAGTGGACCTGAGGCGCATTTTCAAACCGCACCGTCGCATGAAGTGATGGGCATAAGTTTGAGCCGACTTCCCAGACTCCGGTCTGCCAGCTCAGGCTAGTCCACTCGTTGTTCGTGCCATTGTATAGCAGCTCTGGTGTGCTCGGAACGTCCAAACGGTTGCGATAGACATCGCAGGCATATTGTTTCGACCCAGCCGCGTCGACCTCGCCCACGGAATCAAAGCGCATCGCGAAATCCTGATCTGCGTCGTCCGAATAAATCACAATGAGCGGATTTACGATGTTTTCGGCGGGCGAGAAGCACCTCTCGGGATCGGGATCGGATTGTGGAATCGACTGCGCGTTAGTTGCAACAATTTCGGCGTATGGAGTGCTGTAAGCAGCTTCAGCTGGCAACGGATTCATGCTTGGCAACGCTATGCTTCCTCCGTCGAGTGGACGTGTTGGATGAAACTTCTGCAATTCGTAAGTTGAGCTTCTAACGGCTAGTTCGATTTGTTTTGGCGTCCCAAGTTGCTGTGTGGCGGCGAGCAATGCAGCAAGTCCAGCGATATGGGGCGCTGCCATAGATGTGCCCGAGAGGTAATCGTATCCGTTAATTGCAGTTGAAGCCGATTGCGGGAAATTGGCCCAGGCAGACATGATATTGCGTCCTGGTGCCCAAGCTTCAACGCATGCCCCGAAATTGACTCCCGGCTCATTGCACGCTCTGGGACGATTTCGCAGACCATGAACTCCATTGAGGGGAACCACAGGCTGTCCGTGGTTGTTGATTGCGCTGACAACCATCACGCCATCATCGGGATTGGATAAACCTTGGCCATCGGGGCCGATCTTGTGATACGCGTGTAGGCATGCATCGTCGTATTGGTTTCCCGCAGAGTTGACGGCGAAAACTCCTGCGTATCCGAGAGTGGGCGTTGTGACGGTTCTGATTTTCTCGCCAATGGTACCATTTTCAGCATTCCACGTCTCTGCGTCTTTTGCATCGCCCGCATTAAATGACATATTTAATATGCCAACCCTTCCTGCCTGTAGAACGTCAGCGTATATTGAATCCAATCCTGCGGCGACGCCCATTTTGTTTGGTCCACCTGACAAGCAATCGTTGGGGGCCGGCTGCATTGTGCCCGAATCCTTAAGGAACGAGACAGACACAATGGGCACGCCTGGAAAAATTCCTTGAATGCCCTCCCCGTTAGCCTTCGCTCCGATAATGCCCGCCACATGCGTCGCGTGCGCATAACACCCCACGAGTCTTCCATCCGCGAGATCCGGATTCGACGTTTCGTACTTGCTCACCCCATTGATCCATTTCACAACATTGAGATCGGGATGTCGTCCGACTCCGGCATCGAGCACGTACACCGTCACATTGCCATTGGAGCTCGTTTGGCTCGCATTTACTGCCTGTTTGCCCCAGGATTGCATCTCATTTGGGGAAACGGACACATCGTTCCAAACGGCCGTCGTCTCGGCGCTGAAGTCGACATGCCCGTTCAGCGATATACGGATCACCCGAGGATCCTTCGCAATGGAATGGACCTGTTCCACCGTCAGAAATGCCGAGTAGCTGATGCCCACCCAGCTCGTCATCTGCGTGCTCTCGAATCCGTAGCGCTTTTCCAGGTCGTAGATCAGGTTTCGCACTTCGGGTTTGTGAAAGTCGGTATAGCGAGGATCCGACGGAGCCACCTTCGCGTAGGCTTCGGGAGCAGCCGCGTCCAGGTCGACGATGTATTCGATGCGTCCCGACTCGTCTCGAATGACGTCGTCATCGTCCGCGGGAACAGGAACCGTTACGTTGGGTTTTGTAGAAGGCTGCTCGTTTGTTGGTGCGCACCCCATCGTGATCGCAAGTCCAGCAGAAACAATCGCCGTGAGTAACGCATTTTGCGCGAAGTACCGTGTTCTCATCTTGAGCCTCCATCGCACTCGGATTCGATCCCACCTCGTACCGATTAATGCCGGAAGTGAGTGCTGGCAGGTGTGGGCCGTCAGGGTGACCCCATGATCGGGAGGATACTCGTACCGTTGGGGGCAGTGCAAGTGTTTCGATGCTCAGTGAAGTGGTCGCAGTAGCCGCCCCGCACGGAACCGCCACAGCAGAGTCGCCAATACGTCGCTCCGCTCATGCGTCCCTTGGCTCCCTGCCCGACAAACGGTAGAACCGACCCATGGTACGCGAAAGCGACAACAGCCTCGAGCCTCCCCGTGCAGGATGCCTCCATCACGTCGAGATCAACGTCTCCAACCTCGAGCGCTCGCGGCAGCTCTGGGACTGGCTGCTCTCCGAGCTCGGGTACAGCCGGTACCAGGAATGGAGCGGTGGCGTGAGCTGGAAGCTCGGCTCGACGTATCTCGTCTTCGTTCAAACGCCCCCGAGTCACCTCGAGCCGCCCTACCATCGGTCTCGCACCGGCCTGAATCATCTCGCGTTTTACGCGCGCTCGCGCGAGCACGTCGATGCTTTGACCGCCGCGCTCGAGGCCCGCGCAATCAACGTGCTCTACCGCGACCGGCATCCGTACGCCGGAGGCCCCGACCATTACGCCGTGTTTTTTGAAGATCCCGACCGAATCAAGGTCGAAGTCGTGGCTCCATGACACTTCACAAGGAGGGTTCACATGGCCATTGAGATATATTCGACAGATACGGACTCGGGCGTGATTTCCGTCATTCGACGAAATGACGACGGGACGCATGTCGCGCTCGGGCAAATCACGGTGGGAAATGCGCCGCGTGGCTCGGTACGATTCACCAAGTACGGCCGCGGCTATGTCTCGAACTGCGGCGGAGATACCATCTCGGAAATCGACCTCGCGAACCATCGAGAAACGGCGCGGATCAAGGTCGGCCCCGCGCCTCGAGGGATCGGCATCGTCCCCGGCGATCAATTCGCGCTCGTGTCGAATTCAGGCGCAAACAGCATTTCGATCGTCGACTTGAACGGACGCGAAGAAGTCCGTCAGATTGCGACAGGACGAGATCCGCGGCACATGGCAATCACGCCCGATGGCAGCGCGGCGTATGTTGCAATCTGGGGGTCTCATTATGTGGCCAAGTTCGACACTCGCACGCTCGTCGGCGACTCGCCGGAATGCAATTTCCGCAAGCTGCGCGAGGTCAACAAGATTTATATGGCCGATGGATCGCACCCGTACAGCGTCGCATTGCATCCATCCGGGAAACGATTGTTCGTTGCGAATACGCAATCCGAGCGGCTCGCGGTCGTCGAGCTCGAGAACGAGACCATCGAGCACGAGATCAATCTGCGCTCGACCGGCGCCCGCGCCGTGACGTTTTCGCCGGACGGCGCGATGGCGTTCGTGACCATCGAGAACACGTCCGAGATCGCCGTCATCGACGTCGCTCGCATGACGATCGAGCACCGCATTGAGGTAGGCAACGGGCCGCGGGGACTGGCGATTGACCCGCCGACGTTGAAGCTCTACGCGTCCGCGTTCACTCGGACGAACACGGGGCTGTCGAACACGTTCCCGAATCCAAACGCATTGACGGTGATCGACGTACGGGAAGCGCTTGCACGGAAGGCCCGCGGCGCGGGTATCACGTCGGTGCCGGTAGCAAAGGGCTCGTGCAGCGTCGCGATTTTGGACTTGGCGAAGGTCCAGCGACATGCGGCGGCGTGACCGTCGGTTCGGCCAAGGGCTCGCGCTCGCTTGTCGCATACGTTTGCGACACACACAGTGGGTAAGCGGGCAATCCATTTGAGCCTTCGGCTACGTACGTCCGTACGTCATCGTGTACGCCGATGCACCTGATTGGCCACGTGAGAACAAAATCGACAGCTCTCAAAATTTTTTCTTCGGGAATCCTGCTCGTCAACGCCCTATACATGGTAAGCACCCTGCGAGTTCCGACCGCCGGCCGACGTCGTTGAGCCCGTGCGAGTTCCGACCGCCGGCCAGCATGATATTGACCTGCAATCTTCGCACAACCGAGATTGCTGAAATATCCCGATCCGTGTGCATCCCATTGTTGCGACGCAATGGGCATGATCCGCCGTCTGACTGCCTTTACGATATTCCTTTGTCGCGCAGGCCCTTCATCGCACGAATGAAAAGGCTCAGCTCGTTGGAGAGCTTCATCAATCGAGCCCGATCGATGTCCGGCTGGAGCTGAAGATCCACGATATCGGACGCAATCTGGCTCACGTCGTCGATCAGGTTGTTGATGGTCGTCTGATGCACACGAAGGACTTCCTGCTTCAGCGCTTCACGTGCGCGTCTGCTCTCGTTTTCACCTCGGTTCGCTAGGTGCTGTACGCCCTTGTGCACTCCGATGCCGAGTAACACAGCAGCCCCGATTCCGGTGAACATTGACGAGAACCCCAAGACTCCACCGAACCCGAGCGCCGCGAGTCCTGAGGTCATTCCTGCAGCGCTGAGTCCCACGACGCTCCCGCTCAGGTGTACGGCTGCCAGTGGGACACCCACGGCCGGCGCACATGCTACGAGCTGCTTTACCCGCGCCATGAGCACGTCATCAGCAACTTCGCCGCCGAGCACATCTTCATCGAAGTTACACGCATTGACGATGAGCGTTACCTGATCATGCGTAATGCCAAAGCGATACGCAATAAATTGCACAAATGGATCCGAGTACATATCGCTGTTGGGACGAGTTCTCCGGTACACCTGGATCACGTCTTTGAGCAAGGAGAACTGGATAGCCCGTTCGGTCCCCCGCGGCACACCTGCAACCAATCGGTCGAGAACCTGCTCGATGGTACTGGTCGGCGCGCCCATGAATATCCGCACAGCCGCACGCAGGCTTGGAGAGAACTGCAATCGGCTCATCAAGAGCTGGATCTCTTGCATTTCAACGGGGTCGATGATTCCGTCGTTCTGCAAGGCGAGCAAAACAATCGCGAGCACGTAATCGAGCTTTGCTGCGTCCGGCATGTCTTGTACCGGAATAAGGCCGTCCGTGCTATCGACGATACCCTGCTGGACGGCCCTTTGTACCTCAACGAGGAACGGTTGGAGTGCGTCGGGCGGAATCTCATCGGGCGCGATATCGACAGTATTATTCTGCATGTGGACGCGCGTACCCCATTGGCCGGTCTGCACACCTTTCGCATTCGTGAGTGGTTCGCACGATAGATACGTAATGCTAATAAACCGAACGGCGCGCGGCACATCGTTCCGGGGGTGCAGGTACAGCGAGGCGGTGGTGATCAGAAACCCCTCCGATGCGCTGCCGAGCTTGGTCGCGTCGTGCAGCGCGAGCACCGTCTCGGGACGAGCTCCTCCCCCGTAGCTCTTGAGCGCTCCCTGTAACTTCTTTTCGGGGATGTTGGGGGCGACGTAAAGATCCCGTCCACGCGCAAGCAAGGGTGCGAACTGGCGGACGATCGCCGCGAAGGGTGTGCAATGGGAAGGTACCGTGGTCACAACATGATGTTACCTGATGTCTGCAAATCCTCAAGCATATGGGCGAGGCGGCCGCCCGCCCAATGAGACGGTGCTCGCGTCTCGCGGACAAACTCAAGCAGCCCCTTTGGAT
This sequence comes from Polyangiaceae bacterium, assembly GCA_016715885.1. Lineage (NCBI taxonomy): Bacteria > Pseudomonadati > Myxococcota > Polyangiales > Polyangiaceae > Polyangiaceae bacterium. The sequence goes on along the minus strand of JADJXL010000027.1, from coordinate 43,971 downwards.
CGCGAACAAATCACGGTTGGCGGCCCAAATGCTACACCGTCCCGATAGCCAGCACCCGTGGGCTCGCGCTTGCCACGCATCTGCGTCAGGTCGACGAGCTCTCCAACCTGACCGACGACCGTCCGTGGCGCAGCGGCGACAAACTCGGTGCTGGCAAGTTCAGGCGAAGTTGACGCACAGGACGTCAAGCGGCTCGCCATTCGAGACGCACGAAGCAACGATCGCGTCTAGCCCTTTCGGCGCCCTCGCTGCTCCTCGATCGTCGCCAGTCGACGCTCGCACCGCTCCAGCAGCTCCGGTTCGTCACTGTCATCGTCGCGGTGCAAACGAAAAACACGGATCGCCCATTCCGACAATTCCTTTGCGCGCTCGAGGTTGCGTTCCGCCACATGCGCCTCGGCGGCCGTGTCGAGCGACGAACAGAGGAGCTCGCTGTCCGAGCCAAACTCCGCCACGACAATCGCAAGCGCTTCTTCGGCGTACTGCACTGCGTGTGCGAAGTCTCGGCGTTGCAAGGCCAACTCGGCAAGATGCTCGCGTGGCTCGGCCCGCCGTGAATCGTCTGGATCGAAATAAATGTCGGTGAGCGCGCGCATGCGTTGAAACGCCGCTTCTGCACCATCGAAATCGCCGACATCTACGAACGCCACGCCGAGGCCCTCGAATATTTTGACGCGATTGCGGCGCGAGATCCATCCTCGTCGACACGCATTGCATCCAGGTGCAACGCGCGAGTAGCCTGATCGCATGACGCCGCATATCAGACTCTGGGACGCCGAACTTGGGCTCATCATTCGTCATCCAAGCGGCGTGATCTACACGAACCAAACTCGTGGAAATTGTTGCGATCAGCCCGAAATGGAAGGCGTTTTCGTCCCCATAGACGCCGAGCAGACCTGGGAAAAACTCAGTGATTACTTCACGGGGACTAAATATTGCGGAAGTGGAGCCATGCACGGCATTGATGAAGAGGATGCGATGTTCATCGAATCCGTTCTTCGCGATGCGCGCGTCGGCGTCCCGCTCGTCGTCGATCGATCCCGCCTCGAGGCATCACATGAGGCGTGGGTCCACGTGGTCATCGAAGGCGACGGCGATTCCTGGTCCTTGATCTCAGGTTTCGGGCCGTATCCCACCGACGCCGTATTGACGTGGCCGAATTCAGACTAGGCCAGGCGCCGCTCGTCTTGCCGAGGACGTCGCGCGAGCTGCGGTGCATGCGATGCACCCTCGCGCCGTGAACACGCGTCGAGCGTACGCGCGCGAGTGGGAGCGCTGGGAAGCGTACGCGTTCGAGCATGGAGCAAGCGCGTTGCCGGCATCGCCGCTCGTGGTTGCGGCGTACATGGCGCATCTCGACGCGGAGGGACTCGCGCCGAGCTCGCTCGATGTGGCGATGGCGGCGATCGTCGATCGTCATCGAGATGCACGAGTTGCTTTGCCCTCAAACGATCCCGTGGTGCGTGACGTTTTGCGGGGATTCGAGCACGACGCGGTACGCAACCGTCCCGCGGGCTGCAGCGCATGCTGTGCACGCTCGCGCGGTTCATACGCGTCGAGCGCATGCGTGCGAGTGCGCACGTAGGAGTGCGTACGCGTTCGAGCATGGAGCGAGCGCTCTGTCGCCGCCGCTCGAGGTTGCGACGCACATGGCGCACCTCGACGTGGAGCGACTCGCGCCGAGCTCGCTCGATGTGGCGATGGCGGCGATCGTCATCGAGCTGCGCGAATCGCTTTGCCCTCAAACGATTCCGTGGCGCGGACGCTCTTGCGGGCAGTCGAGCAAGCTCTTGCTAGTAGGCTTCGCGGCCGCGCTTCGATGTGCTTGATGCGACGCACATGCGAAGGCACCATCGTCCACGTGGCGCGGAGCACGACGAATCCGCTCCGTTAACCCGCCGACGTGCCCGTGCATGCAGCGCCAGGAGTGCTCTGTCCGGTACGTGCGCTGCGCACATGGCTCGACGCCACGAAGATCGTTGGTGGTCCAATTTTCGACGTGTCGCCCGGACAACGGGCCCGCGGCCTCGATGCCGACGACTCAGCGCGGACGGGCGACTGATAGCGGATCGACAAACCTCATATTGCGAAAACGCGAAAAAATACGAACTCCAACGACGGCCCGCTACTACTGCTTGGCAGTGCACAGTACATCTGTGTGGTTCGTCAGGGCACAAAACAGTCGATGTCAATACAAAGCGCGAGCACGTCACATCAATGTACTGACGAACTCCCTATTACGCATCGCGCTATTCAAAAAAGCCGCGGAATATCCCAAGGCTAAGCATTTCCCCTACTTACCTAACGTAAGCACACAATGCGCGTCAGCGCTTTTTTGGTAAATGCCATTGCAGACGTACCGCAACTCCTGTAATTCGATAGTGCCCTCGGTGCGTAGTCCCGCTCAGTGGGGCTTCGAGCCGCGGAGCGCAACGGGGAACTTGCATGACTACGCGCCGTTGGACGCGAGGAGGGGGAGGCTGATTGCATCGCGCATCGCGATTGCACGATGACGCAAACTCGTAATCGTCGCGGGCTGGATACCGCGGCGAACGTCGATTGAAAAAAGAACCCCGCGCGTCGACCGCTCTCGGAACTGGACAACCCCTGGGCGATCGACGCGCAAGGAGAAACAATGATAGCACACGGAGTCGTCTGTGCGGGAAGTTCTCGCGCGGATCGGGCGAATGGTGTCGTTTTCCCTGCAAAACCGAATACTTGGGACTCGTACAAACGCGTCCCATCGAGCTGGCAGCACGCGTATGTCGAACATTTGTGGTCGATTCGATTGGAGCTGAAACAGCGCGGACTTTTGCTGGCGCTATTGCGGCTTTCGGACCCACACGGACGCGTTTGGTGGGGTCAACCTACGCTTGCGAAGCACGCAGGATGCAGTGAACGCACGCTTCGGCGCCTGCTTCCCGAGCTCGTGAAGGCAGGCCATTTGCGCTCCGAGCCGATGACGTTCAAGTCGCTTCACGCCGCGCAAGCAGCCCTTGGGCTTCCTTTGCCGGACCGCTCGGATGATGGGCGCGCTCCGGATCTCTTGACGTTGCTGGTCGATGGACGACCAGCGATCGAACTTCGGCCCGTACCGCGCCCTCGATCGAAGCGCACGATGCGCGAGGTTGCTCAAGACGAACCCGGCCCGGACGAACCACATCCGGGCGCTACAAAAGCGGTGCCGAGTGGCCAAGTTGACCAGGGAGAGCCTCGGACAACGCCGGCTTGCAGTCCCCTGGACAGAGTGGCCGACGATCTTCTGGATTCTGCTCTTCTTACTAGAAACGTGGGAGTGGATCGGGAGGAAGCTGCCCACACATCTTCGAAAGCCGATGGCGAGGATCGGGAGATCGTTGCACCTCAAAGCGAGTCGCCGCTGCCTTCTGCACTGAACACGCCAACAAAACTCGACGCGTGGCGAGCGCTAAACAGCGCGTACGACACGCATTTCCGCCGCGTCTATCACGCTCGGCCGACGAACAAGTATGTGTCGCGCGACGACGAGCAGACGCTCGCGACGCATCTCGCGGAGCTCTCACGACTGTTCGAGGCACGCTTGCATGAGCATGGCGTGGACGTTGATGCATTCGACGAAAAGCCGGTACAAATGCTCGCCAACGAGGCGCTTCGTACGTGGTTCGACACGCCGGGTGGCAACGGCTTCTTGCGGCGAGTGAGTCATCCGATGAATGCGCTCCGTATGGATTTGCCGTATCGAGTGCGCAAGGCGATGAAAGCGTTACTCGAGAAGTACGCGCCAAAACCCGAGCCAAGGCGGCTATTGGCGCCAGTCGTAGCGCTCGTGAGTCGCACGATGGGCGAGGGCAAGCGTGAGGTTGTGCCGGACAAACCCACGATACCGCTGCGGCGATGGGCTGGTCCGGAACGCCCGCCCGCGTGGCAGATCAAGCACTTGGCATTGCCGCGTCCATCGGAACGTTCTTCTGCCAGTGTTGAAATATCAGCAGAAACGAGGCGCATTCTGGAGGGTTTGTCCGCGCGCTCGGCGCTTTCGGAGTTTGGTGCGCACGTGTCGTTGGCAACCGAACTGCTTGCCCTGGCGCGTGAGCGAGGTGGTGATGCTGAGCGGGTGCTTGGGGTGCTTGATGAAGTGAACGCCATCGTCGCGAGGAAGGGTTTGTCCTCGTCAACGGCCAAGACAAACGCGGTGTTCAAGGCGGCGATCGAAGTATTTGCGCGAGACGGAGGGGGTCATGTCGAGCGAGAGGATCGCGAATCGATCGCGCAGGCGATCGTGGTGGCGCAGTCGGCATAGGAAAGGTTGGTCCAGGACGACCATTCTGCGACTTCGGATGCAGTATGGTGCGCGATTGCCAAACGAGCCGGTATTGATTGCGCTCGAGCGGACGACGGGGGATTCATTGGGGTTGATGCGCGTTCAAATTCCCCATCTTGGCGTGGAGATTCTGGTTTGTCGGCGCGCGGTGCGGTGGCGACGCGTTGCCATTGCAGCTCGCACGCCGGTGGGTCTGCGCGAAGCAGCGGCAGCGTGGGAGAATGCGCAGCGCGAGCGTGGTTTGCGGACGTGGGTATCGGAGCCAGTGGAATCGGGCCGCATTCGTGACCCACGCAAGCTCGAGGCGGTGCTCTGTCGGGCGCTCGTAATGGAGGTCTTGGCTCGGCGTGGGCAAGGTAATCCAGGGAGGCGGTCGGTGAAGTAGGGGTTGTTACTGAACTGTGCTTGCGGCGAGCCGGGGAACTCGCGATCATCAGGCTGTCGGTAATGCTGTCTACCAGACAACACGCGTGCGCCGAGCGCGATGAGCATGGAGGGCGTCCCACGCTGGCGCTGTATTGACGCATCCACCGCCCCACGTGCGGCCTACTCGCCAACCCCATTTACTAAGGGCCGATGGGAGGACAAAACCCGAAACTTTTTTCGAGGGCCGGTCGATTTTTGCAAAACTGGTGATGCAGTTCACGAATGTGCGAACGACGACCAGTCTTTGCAGGCTGACGCGCGCGACTCGTTTTCTCGTATCCTCGGTGCTGGGAGGTTCCCATGCTCAGCGCGATTCGGGGGGTTTGGCTGGCGCTTTTCCCGCTGTGGTTCCTTCTCGTGTGCGTGTTTGCCCAGGGGTGCACGTGCGAGCCTGCGGGGCAAACCCAAGTTGGCCGAGTCATCCCTTGTCGAGCGCAATACGACAACCGCGCCATCTCGCCGCCTTTGAAGTCCAAAACCATTGTGCCCGGAACGATTCCCGTCTCAGTCGCAGTCACCGACTTGGGCGATGCAGTGGCCTCCATGCCCTTGGTCGTTCCGCCCGGCCGGGCGGGTGTCGAGCCGTCGCTGGCCGTCCGCTACAGCAGTAACGGCGGCGATGGCGTGCTTGGCAGGGGATTCTCCATCAGCGGAGCTTCCGCGATCACGCGATGCCCACGCACAATGGCCGTAGACGGCGAAATCCGCGAAGTGGATTACTCTTCCGACGATGCACGGTGCCTCGACGGCAAGCGTTTGGTCATCGTCGCGCAGAACGGGGATTCACGTGAGTACCGCACGTTGCCTGATACACACGTGAGGGTCATCGAGCACTTTGCGACGAGCGACGAATCGTACTTCGAAACCTTTCTGCCATCAGGATGGGTCGTCGAGTACGGAACGACTGCGGGAACGAGGCCGCTCGCACGTAATGGGTTGCCACGAGCATGGCTCGCGACGGAGACACGCGATGCTCGCGGAAACGCAATGACGTACGGGTATTGCTTCGCTGAAAATGACGGCTATGTCGCAGAATACGCGCTTCTGGATATTTGGTATTCAGGATTCGAGGGGATTCAGCCGACACGCGCGGTTTCCTTCGTGTACGGCACGAAGGACCCGGACGACGTACGCGAGATTTTCTCCGCGGGGATGCGCTTTCAAAGCGCGTTACGCCTCGACGAAGTGCAGATGCACGTCGGTGACGAACTCGTGAGGCGGTACGAATTCGGGTTCGAACAGAGCGAAACGACGGGCCGCACGAGGCTCGTGTCGGCCCAAGAATGCGGCGCCGACGGCGCATGCAAACCTCCAACGTGGTTTCAATACGCAAATCTACGTACGGGGTTCGAGCATATCGAAACGCAGATAGCGGCGCCGATGTCGCGCCTTTCGAGCCCGATGCTCGCCGACTTCAACGGCGACGGGCTCGATGATTTGCTTTCGCCGGATACGACGACAGTTTCGACGCCGGACAATCCGATCACAGAATGGCGCATGGCGCGAAACCAAGGAAATGGTTTTGCTGCGCCCAAGGTCGCCTTTTCGCAAGAATGGTCGTTCGTGCAAGACCCGCAAGGACCGGCAGATCCTTCGCAAATCCAGCCTGAGCTCGGTACCGCGAGCGACTTCGATCAGGACGGGCGCATGGACGTGCTCCTGCACGACGTCCATGGCAGCAAAAACAACCATATCGTGCTGCTATCAAAGGCAGACGGGACATTCGACGAGCTCGATACGAATATCAAAAGACCGTTTCCGCTGGGGCCAGCACCAAAGCAACTCCGCGGTGCTGGGGGTTCGGTGCATTTGGCCGACGTCGACGGCGATGGAGTCGGGGACCTGATTCAATGCGAGGATCACGGCGACTCGCTCGATGGAAATCCGAGCCAGCCCGTGTGGAAGCTGCACCCTTGGAGGCCGGGAGGTTTCGCGCCCAACGGTGTGCCCATCGAGCTGCTTGAAGGCTTCGGTTGTGGCGTCGAACTCCGGACGGTCGACGTGAATCGAAACGGCAAGGTCGACCTCGTTTTGCCGGGGATGATCAACATCGGCGGCACTCCAGCCACGCAGACGACGACGTACAGCGCGCTCGAGCGGAACGCGGACGGGACGTGGAACGCGTGGGACACGAAATTGCGCATTCCGCCGAATTCGGGGCGGGTGATTTTCGCAGACGTCAATGGCGATGGATTGCCCGATGCTGTGAGCTCTGGCGCTGCCGACGGTCGTTTGCATACGTGGACGAATACGGGCAAGGGTTTTGTGGAAAAACCCGCGGACGCTCTGAAATGGGACGGCTTCTTGCCGCAAGACGCGTATGTCCATTTGTCCGCGCCGCTCGACTGGGACGGCGATGGTCGCACGGACCTCTTGCTGCCGATGATAGACGGCACGAGCCCCGATGTCCCTAGGTGGGTGATTCTGCGCGCGACCGGTGGCGCTAACGGGTTCACCTTCGAGCACATCGACGCAGGAGTTCCTTTCGAAGCCGTGCTTGGCGATGCCGTTACGCTCGCGGACCCCCGCGGGCCTCGCATCGGTGACGTTAATAATATAGGAAATCCCCGGCTTTGCCGGGGAGGCAGCCGAAGTTTGACATTTCCGGGAATCTGAAGGCGGTATCCCCTTCGTGAGCCGCTCAAAGCATCACGAAAGGGACACCAATGGACGAATACCAAAGTCTAAACCATACGAAGTGGGAGTGCAAGTACCACGTCGTGTTCATTCCGAAATGCCGGCGAAAGGTGCTCTACGGCGAGCTTCGTCGCCACCTCGGCCCAATTTTCCGGGAGCTTACGAAGCAGAAGGAGAGTGAGGTTGAGGAGGGGCATCTGATGCCGGACCATGTGCACATGCTGCTATCGATTCCGCCGAAGTATTCGGTAGCGCAGGTGGTGGGCTACATGAAGGGCAAAAGCGCGATTCATATCGCTCGGACGTTCCTCGAGCGAAAGCGCAATTTTGTGGGCCAGCACTTCTGGGCACGAGGATACTTCGTCTCGACCGTAGGACGAGACGAAGCCGTGATTCGCGAATATATTCGGAACCAGGAGGCAGAAGACCGACGGATTGAGCAACTTCGGCTCCTGTAGAATCGAGCGCCACCTTCAGGTGGCACAAAGCCGCTCGTGAGCGGCACATAAACCAGCCGCTTTGAGCGGCTCACGCTCCAAAACCCCCCGGCTTTGCCGGGGGATTCTTAGTGGCGACGGCGCGCCTGACGTCGTGGTGTTTCTCGGAAATGAAATGCACGTTTTTCGGAATCGAGCGTCGGACCCCGACCTGCTTACCGCCATTTCCGATGGCCTGAACGAGCACGAGCCGGAAGATCCGAGCTTCGTCCCGAGCGTTTCGATTTCGTACGGCCACTTGATTGACGAGTGGAAAACGAACGGTGAGCTTGCGAATGATCCGAAAAAAGAATCGTATTTGTATTTATCGCAGACCGACGCGAGCAACGGCTGCGAATACCCGCGGCGATGCGCGGTAGGGCCTCGTCGCGTCGTTCGCGAATACGCGATGAACGACGGTCAAGGCGGCGTGCGGCGGTTTGGCGTGCGGTATCGAGACGGTCGGTATGATCGCCGCGGTCATGGTTTTCTTGGCTTTGGCGAGCGAATCGTAACGGACCTCGATACGGGCGCAGCAACGGCGACCTTTTACGATAACGCGACGCTCGTCAACGTCGGTGAGCGTGACGTGTATCCATTTGCCGGACAGGCGCATCGTCGATGGCGCTGGGCGCCAGCATTGCCGAACGAGCCCAAGCAAAACCGCGTCGAGCTTGCATTTGCTGATTCCACGGTCGACATCGTACCGACGAGCGACGGGCGTACGTATTTCACGCTGCCCACGAAGCGCCGCACGCGGCGCATGCAGGGAACGTTTTCATCGGGAGTGCTCGAAACGTGGGTGGCCAATGTTGCGCAAAATGAAAACGCGGCGATGCTCCGCGACACCACTGTTGACGTGCTAGACTATGATCCATTTGGTAACGTCCTCGAGCTCGACGTATCGACCGTCGACGTCGATCTGACGTTGCACATCACGCGCACCGTAAAGAATGACACTGCTCGATGGATTCTCGGGCAAGTGCAATCGCAGACGGAGTGCAGCAAAACGAGCCTCCTGCCAGAACAGTGTCGCTTGTTTTCGCGCACCACGAACGAGTTTGGCGAAGTTGAAAAGGAATCGACGTCTAGCAACGAAAACATCCTGGATACGAAGCTCAACCTGGTCTATGGGCGCGACAAATTCGGCAACATCACAAGTGTAACGGCGGACGATGCATTCGGGCATCATCGCACGTCGACGGCCATTTTCGATGGCGAAGGCATTTTCCCGGTCAAGCACATCAATGCGCTCGGTCACGAAATACAGGATGAATATGATCCGGCTCTCGGCGTGCTGAAAAAGCAAATCGATCCGAACAAGCTGGTAACGGAATGGGAATACGACAGCCTTGGTCGTGAAACGCTCGAAAAACGCCCCGATGGGTCGCAAACGAAGACGTCATTGACGCGCGAAAAGGTTGACGGCAAATGGCGCATGAAGCAGCGAATCACCACGACGGGCGGCGCAGATGACGAAACCGTCTTCGATGGCTTGGGTAGGCCGATGCGCTCGTTTTCGCACGGTCCCGAGCCCAGTGGTCAAAAGGCGCCACGACGCATGCAAGTGCTCGCGTACGACCGATTGAGCGGTCAAGTAGCGAAGCGCTCGGTGCCGATTGCGGAAGGAACGCCGGACGCGCAACTGCTTTTCGACGAGTACGACTTCGACGCGCTTGGTCGCGAGATTCGGCACACGACGCCATGGCAAGCGGTAACCACGACAACCTATGACGGGTTGGTCGTCGATTTGGCGGATCTGACGCAGGTTCCGCCGCGGCACACGGTGACGGAGCTCGACGAGCTCGGGCGGCCGACGACCATTACCGACGCGGCGAAGGGCAAAACCCGGTACACCTACGGCCCGTTCGACATGCTGCACACCGTCACGGATCCCGGTGGTGCCGTGACGAAATGGACGCGCGACGCTTTCGGACGCCCGCGGAGCATCGAGGACCCCGATCGCGGCACGACGCAGCTCGTGCACGACGGCTTCGGCGAGCTGCTCACGTCGATCGATGCGCTCGGCCGCGAGATCACCTTCGGCATCGATGCACTCGGCCGCATCGAAACGCGCACGGACAAACTTGGGGCGCAAGTCCTCACGACGACGTGGGAGTGGGACAAGGCGCCGAACGGCATCGGAAAACTGCGCAAATTGACCAGTCCTGACGGCATAAAATCGTTCACCTACACGGAGCGCGGGCAGCTCGAGGGGATGGCGCTGATAGTTGGCGGCGAGTCATTCGCGGCGCAGCGGTCGTATGATGAAGTCGGCCGTTTGAAGTCTATCGATTACCCGCAGCCGCTCGGGGAAGAGCCGTTCGGCATAATGTATGATTATGACGAACATGGTTTTTCCATTGGCGTACGCGAGAAACAAACAGAAAGTCCGTTCTGGGAACTGAAAGAGGTCGACGACGCGGGACGATACCAGAAGGAACGGTTCGGCAATGATGTCGAGACCACGCGAAGCTATTACAACGGCAAACAGGTGCTCGAAAGCATCTCGACGACGCTTGGCCCCACGAACATCCAAAAGCTCACGTACGACTGGGATGCACGGCTCCATCTGAAGAGCCGCACGGATGCACTTCAGCCGCAAAACAAGACGGAGCGGTTCCAATACGACGAGCTCGACCGCGTGACGTGTGCGTACTTCGGCGCGGTCGAGAATTCGAATGCGCCGTGCGTCACGTCGTATGATTATGCCCCAAATGGGAATTTGACGGCGAAGTCCGACGTGGGGGCATTGGCGTATACCGATCCAAAACATCCGCACGCGGTCACGAATGCGGGGGGATTTCATCAATACGACGATGTTGGTAATCAGATCAAACGACCTGGTGGGGTGAGTATCACCTACACGCCCTTCGATTTGCCGAAGACCATCACGCAAGGCGCGAAAACGGTCTTGTTCGGGTACGATGGCGACGAGCAACGCATTCGCAAGACGACACAGGCCGCGGAAACGCTCTACTTCGGCGACATCTTCGAGCAGGTCACGAGCTCCGCCGGCGTCGTCGAACGTCGGTATTACGTGCATTCGCCGGAGCGGGCGATCGCTGTGGTGACACGTGGAGGAGCAGAGCCAGGAACCCGTTATTTGCACGTCGATCACTTGGGCTCTGTCGACGTCATTACGAAGGAAAATGGCACAGTCGATGAGCGGCGAAGCCACGACGCGTTTGGGGCCCGAAGAAATCCGATATGGGGAGGGCCTTCGATTGCATTCACGAGCCGCACGACACGCGGATACACGGGGCACGAGGAAGACGCGGAATTTGGCCTCGTGAACATGAAAGGCAGGATCTTCGACCCGCGCGTCGGTAGGTTCATGACGACGGATCCAGTCATTGCGGACATTTGGAACGGGCAAAGCCTCAATCGATACGCATACGTCCTCAATAACCCGCTTGCATTCGTGGATCCTACGGGATTTTTTGGTGAGGGGGTCGTCAGCCAGCCGGGATATCCGGACATACCATTGCCGGACGATCACATTGAGCCGAGCGAGGATTTTCGGGCTGGTCAGCAGGTGCAGCGGCTGCTCGCGCACGAGATCGAGCCCGGCGGCGTGGGGGCATCGGCGCCCACTTCGGACGTGGATACGACGGGAAATGGCGGCAGCACTCTGCCACGAGAGACATCGAAGCCCGAGGGGTTCGCACCGTCGCCGGTCGCGAAATTCCTCATTGGAGCGGGTGAACGAGCGGTCGATATCGTGCCAGAGCTCGCATGGGGTCTCATCCTCAGCAATGCAACACCGTCATCATCCGGGGCACTTGCACCGCCCGGCAGCGCGAACCTCGATGGCGCTGGCGAACGCGTGATCGATGCCGTCAATGGCGGCAACCCGCTTTATGCGGCCGGCGTTGAGGTCGTCGACGGTATCCATGCGTACGACCGTGGCGACTTCGAAGGGCTCGGCCAAGCGACGGTAGGACTCGGAGTGACCGTCGTGATGACGGTCGTGACGTTGAGGGCGGGAGTGGGGAAGGGGGCGAAAACGACGAGGGGGCCGCCTGGCACGGCGGCTGAAGGGAAGGTATATCGTGTCGACGGCAGCAAAACGGCGAGCGGAAAGCCATACATTGGACGCACGAGGCAATCGAGTCCCGAGGCGAGAGGTGGTCGAGACGGTCGAGACCGTAGTGGAGCGCAGGTAGTAGATAAGTATGACGCCTCAGATAGCGTCGCAGGCCGGCGAGCGGAGCAGCGAGCTATCAATCGAGAGGGCGGCGTCGGCGAACTCGATAACCGGCGGAATGAGATCCGGCCGGGAAAGTGGGAAGTACATGGCATCGATCCACCCTAAAGCAGCTCCGGACGCCAAAATCGTTGAGTTCTGGCGGTGGTTTCAAACCATCGCCAATGATCTCGCCGCCAACTTCGAAAACGAGCGGCTGCTAGTGGAGCTCGACGAGCGCGTTTCGGAACTGGGAGACGTGTTGTGGGAGCTCGGTCCTGGTAAGACGGAAGAGAATGCGCTGGTCATAACTCCCGATGGCTCGAAGGACTGGCTTCCGGTCACTCAGCACATTGTTGAGCTGGCTCCGAGAATTGCGGGTTGGGAGTTCCAAAGCGCGCGACTGCCACGTGACTGGGATATGCAGTTTTCGATCGAGAGTGCTGGCGGTACGCATCTCGATATCGATGCTCGTCCATGGCGGTATGTTCTGTTCAAGTATCCAGACGATACGTTCGATATCGTGCTCGAGCAGAACAATCTTCACTCGGTCAGCGATGACGATCGATACGCAGCGGCTGTCGTTCTTCTCGATGGTACACTCGGGGAAAGAAGGCGGTTAGCGCTGTTGGGTGGAATCGAGGCTGTGGAGACCTTTTCGGCCGACCTCGCTCGCAAGGCGAATCCAATGCACCACCTCGTCCAACATCTCGATTCCCTGGAACTTAACTGAACACGATGGGTGCCCCAATGCGCTCGATGATGCAGCCGTGCTTTGCATGATCCCCGTTATCGATGTACGTCACGGCACGCGCACACGTACATCCGTACGTCAACCTTGGTCCTCGAATACCTCGCGGCAGCGGCTCGATGAGCAACGGCCTGGTGAAACGCGGTGGCTCGACCGGTCGTGCGGTGCTCACATCGATGTACATGGCGCATCTCGATGCGGAGTGACTTGTGCGGAGCTCGCTTGATGAAGGGTTGATGGAGGCGATTGTCGATCGACGCCGAGCTGCGCGAGTTGCTTTGTTCTCAAACGATCCCGCGGTACGCGACGTTCTTGCGGGGATCGAGCACGACGCGGACGCGAATCGGAGCGACGGCGCGCTGTAGCCGACGGATCTTCACGCGATGATCGAAGCGCTTCCGGTGGGCTTGCTCGTAGCATTCGTGGCAGCGTTTCGACGCGCAAGGCTCGTGGCGCTCGATGTCGCGCACATCGCGTGGCATCGCGAAGGCATCACCGTCCACCGAGCGCGTAGCACCACGGATCAGCTCCGCGAACGTGCCAACGTGCCCGTGCGTGCAGCGCCAGGAGTGCTCTGTCCGGTTCGTGCGTTGCGCACATGGCTCGACACCACGAAGATCGTTGGTGGTCAAACCATTCGAACTATCGATCGGTGGGGTCGTACCGGGACAAACGGGCTGACGAGCCGAGCAGTCGCACTCATCGTGAACAAGGCAGCCAAGCGCGCGGGCCTCGGGCCGTATTCGTGACCCACGAAAGCTCGAGGCGGTGCTCTGTCGAGCGCTCGTAATGGAGGTCTTGGGTCGGCGTGGGCAAGGCAATCCGGGGAGGCGGTCGGGGACGTAGAAAAATTCACCAAGCTGCGGTTAGGGCCAGCTAGAAATCTCGCGATCTTATGGCGCCCGGTAAGGAAACATTACCGGGCGTGAGATCGAGTGCGGATGGGGAAGGTCGATCCCGAGGGCATGCCGCGACCATCGAGCGCTGGCGTCTCGGTTCGGTGCGCAAAAATGGGTTGTCGAAAAATACCGATAGTGGTGGGTCGTTCACTTCGGCAGCGAATTCGTCCCCGGCTTCGATGACGAAGCGGGCCGCGAAAGTGGCCTTGCAGGCGACGAGCGCCTCGTTGCCGGCCCATCGACTGCATTCTTCGCATGCAATCGGCTATTCGACGATGGAACCTGACGCGGACTGTCTACCGCAATCACTTCCTCACCTGAAAGTCGCTCGATAGCTTTCTCAATCCAGCCCGGCGTAGCCAAGGCATACCGCACCGCCTCGTTGACGATGGCGCTACGTTGCCCGTTGTCCTGGTCGACGTAATTGCACAGCTTGTCGAAGACGTGTGCGTCGAAAACCACGGACGTAATGAACACCATGCGTCCATCCTTGCGTACCTTCGATCGCCTTCTAATCCACGCCTGCATCGTGTTCCCCTCCGTGTATCCGCGTTGAAGTGAAGTCGTTGGCAAGAGCCATGTGTCCGGCGCACGATAAACGAAGCCGTGCGCCAAGGTCCACTAACAGGCCACAATTTTTGGAGCGGACCCTCCTATGCGGGATCAGTGGCCTTCCATGGTGGCGGCAGTGGCTCGGGGTGGCTCGACAGTGGACAAGTCCGGAGCTTTTGTGCACGTGGTGAGTTATTCCGGCAGCAAGAAATCGACGCGGCGAGCGGCGCTCGGATGTGATGCTGTGCGATGGATTCCAACATGACGCCGTGGTACACGAGTGGCCAGATTCAAGTGGCTCACAAGACGCAAAAAGTGGCTCGAAGAGTGGACCTCAATGGACTCTGGTATCGGTATATTCGGCCATAATACGTATTACGTACGCACGTGCATACGTAATACGTGCTCGCACAATACATATTTCATAACACGTATAAAACCCCGTAGTCGATGCCGATTGCCTCTTGGCAGAATCGAATGCGCGATCCATTGTCGCGACATGCTCGATTCCGCGACGCATTCCGCCCCCGATTCCGAAGCCGCTGCTGAAGATCATGGAGGCCATCCTTTATTCCCTCGCCCGGATACCGAGACCGGCCGCGACCCGCGCAAGTTCGATCTGATCCAAATCATTCGGTACAACCGCGACGGAACCAGAGAAATCTGTCCGAGGACGTGGAAAGGATCCGAGCTGCGATCGTGGCAGCAGATTCTCGACGAATACGGAGGTGATTGCAGCTACCAGCTTGCGGCCCAATGTGGAACGACGCACCGGTATACGGCGTGGTCGGAAAAATGGTTTTTCGCGAGCCCTCCACGCAAACCATTTGGAAATGGCCCAATCGGTGGTTCGGCGCGACAAGAATCACCGCCCCAGTATCAGCCGCAGAGCACCTCGAGCGACGTGCTCGTCCAGATGAACCTCGCACTGCTCAAGTTGATCATGGACAGGCGCGAAGTCCCACAGCCAAACCCTGTCGAAATGCTTCGGGAAGCAGCCGCGCTTTTGAATGGCGGAAACCGAGCACCGAATCCGCTGGAGATTGTCAAAGAAATCCTGCCGATGATCAACAGCGGCGAACGAACGTCGCGCACGTTGATGCAGGGAATCGAGCTTGCGCGAGAGCTCTACAAGAATAACCAAACCACGGCTACCTCCGCACCGGCGCGATCGAATAGCGACGACATTGGCGACATCATGAACATGGTCAAGATGATTACAGCGGTGCGTCCCGCTGCGCCACCAGCGCCCGCGCCTGCCGCTGCACCATCTCCGGCCCCAGCGCCGCCGCAACAAAATGCATTCGCTCCACCCTGCGCGCCGCCGCCTGGTTATGGGTGGATGTTTACGCAGCAAGGGTGGGTCGCCTTTCCCATTGCAATGCCGGCCCATCCGGCCCCATCAGCATATCGACCTGCCCCCATGCCTGCGCCAGCTCCCGCCCCTCGGCCAGCCGATGACGACGCCTGGCTACGCGCCATGCTCGCCCATCCCGAGACGCGCGCGAAGCTCCAGTCCATCCTTGCCGCTACGTCGGCCCCTGTGCCAGCGCCAACGCCGCCAGCGCCCGTCGTGGCGCCGCCGGTTCCTGCGCCCGTTCAGGCGGCCGTCCAGGCGCCCGTGATGGCGTCCGCGGTCCCTGCACCTGCTCCAGCGACCTCGGCCGTTGCGGCGCCGCCGCCCGAACAAGCGGCAGGGGACGCATTCACGATTCCGCCCGACGTGCCGCTCGACGACGAATTGCGCGCAATGCTCGCCGAGCCCGAGTTTCAATCGCTCGCGTCGTCGCTCGTTCCGCCAGAAGCGCAAGGTGCGTTTGCTCAGTTAGTCCAGCAAAACGCACTGCAATTACGAGGGGCGGAGGAATGACCGTGCTGCGTGTCCAAGTCGTCGATTTTCCTACGGGATTGGCGAAAGCCCAATACATGAAACGCGCGAGCGCCGAAGACGTCGTGCTCGATGCGGTTCAACGTTGGGCCAGCGTATTCCGCCAATTGCCGTACGACGACCGAGCGCCAGCCATACTCAAATTTTGCCAATACGCGCTCGAATACGTGCGCGATCCGAAACGCGAAGTGCTCGAAGATTCATCGGTGACGTTGAAGCGAGGTTTTGGAGATTGCGATGCAAAATCAAGAGTGTTCATTGCCTTGTGCCTCGCGTGCGACGTGCCCGCGCGAAGTTATCCCGTCAGGCCCGAAGCGGATTTTCCGCACGTGCTCGCGGAAGTGTTTTGGCGTGGAGCGTGGCATCGAGCGGACCCGACGATTTTGAATTCCGAAATCGGTCGCATTCCGCCAGGAACGATGGCCGTGACCAACTATCGGTAATCGAGAGCTATTGGACGAAGGGGGAAGGAAATGTCCAGAGCAGCACCGCTTTTATTATCCAAAGAATTGCGCTGCGCCGTATGTCATCGGCATCGCCGGCCCGCGAGCGGCGGGTTTTGTACGTGCGGCGCATCGGTATGGGAACCACAGCCGCTCCAACCGCGTCCTGGGATTCGATTCGAAACGCTCGAAGGAGGTCAGTCGTTACGCCCGCGGCAATATCGGGCGATCCTATCGGAAGCGCTCGGAGGTGTCGTGCTGGGGTCGAAAATCCTCGTTGGAGGAAGGCCAGGCGCGGGGAAGTCGACATTCGCCGCGGAGCTTGCCGCGGAAATGGCCGAAAAACTCAACGCCGTCGCGTTTTGGCTGGATGCCGAGCAAAACACGGAGCTCGTGCGCGAATTGTTCCCGCGGACCAATTCGTCGGTCGATCGAATCGTGCGCGTATCCAAGACGAACGGCGCCGGATGGCGCGAAGCATTTGCGAGCGTGCCCGATGATGCGGCGCTCGTGGTCATCGATTCGCTTCAGCGCTGGGCTCCGCAATATCGCGAGCAAACCGCATTGCTCGAGGCGCTCGTCAACGTGCGACCAACATCGATCGTGATTTCGCATTTCAACAAGGCCGGCCGATTCGCTGGGCCGGTGGGCAATGAATACGACGTCGACGCGACGGTCATCGTCTCGGAAAAACGCGTCGACGTCACGAAATGCAGGTGGAGCCGTTGTCCACGCGGCGTCAAGCGACCGGGTGAAACGGGAGGAAAGGAAGAAGCTCATGAAAGCTCTAGTGATGAATGACGAATTGGGTATGTCGAACGAAAACGAAACCGCAATGGTCGCTCCGGACGCACCGAACGAAGAAACGGGGGACTTTTTCGGCTCTCTCGCTTCGTTTTTCGGCGGGCAAGGTGCTGCGGGGGACGGAAGTCTCGGCCAAACCTTGGGAAGTCTGGGCGGTGCTGCAATCGGAACGGCCATTGGCGGGCCTGCTGGAACCGCAATCGGTGGCGCTCTCGGAAAAGCAGGGGGCAATTTGGCAGAAAGCCTGATTCGCAATGCGACCAAGCCGAAACCGAAGCGCACCAAGCAGCTCAATCGGCGAGAGCGGAAGATCTTGGCGGATGGCGCAGCGGCTACACAACGAACAGGGGACAAAGCGTACGCCGAAGAAGCGCGACTGCGCGTGTACAATCCCGTGGAATATCGCAAACGGCGTAACGCGGGCAAACTCCCCACGCAACTTTCCGCGGCTGCGCGGAGAGCTCGGACGTCATCGACTCCACCGCCGGCATTGGAGCGACCCACTTCGCCGCCCGAAGCTGCGCCGGTAGCACCACCGCGGCCGCGATTTCAGTTTTCCAAGGAGGAGGTCGAGGCAGCTCGAGAGCGTGCGGAGCAAACTCCTACGGAAACGGCGCCGAAGACGTACGTTTTGCCACCGACGCAGGCGTTTCCGATTCCATTTGGCCCGTTTTCGGGCATCGGACCATCGGAAGCCGAAGTGGCGCTTGCTCGAGACGAAGAGCGCGAATACAACGATACGGCAGCTCCTGAAGCTCGGCCGACGCCGCGGCGGCATCTATCGGTCGTGCCGATTCCCGACGCCGTGTTGCAAAAAATCAAGGCGGATTTGCCGATTTTGAACTCGCTCGACGCGCGATTTTTGCGTATGGCCACAGGCGCAACGCCGGGTGCACGCGACGTTTCTGGGGTCGATGCGACGACGGGGCAATACATTGCCGTACCCGGAGAAACGGCGCAAGGCATTACGAAGAAATTGACCGGACAACATGAACGCACAGCCGAATTACTTGCGGCAAACCCGGCACATCAGCCTGGGATTCTCGCATGGAACATTCCGCCGGGGTGGTTGATGTACGACCGCGATACGGGAGCGGTCATTACAAAACGCTCGTACATCGTGAAGAAAGACGATACGCCGTACAAGATTGCGCAAATGATGGGAGCGTTCTCGCGCCCGAAATGGTGGGCCGAGCTCCGAGCGGCAAACCCGCACAAGACGGTGACGAATGGCAATTGGACGTCACTGTATCCAAACGAGGAAATCGGTATTCCGGATGAATGGCCGGAACATCCGCTAGCGAAACCGGTGAATCCGACGGCGCCGCCGGTGCCCGGATTTCCTGGACCAGCGCAGAATTCAACAATGGATATAGGGGTCGTCGCGAATACGCAGATTCTCGTGGCGGCGTGGGCGCGGAAGTATTCGGTGTGCGATCCGCTCGATTTTGGATTGCAGCCGTCGGACTTTTCGGGGCTCGTGGATGCACGCACGCAAAGGGCGCTCGTGTCGTTCCAACTTTGGTGGAACAAATGGAATCCCACGCGGGCGCTGCGTACGGATGGAACCATCGATGCTGCCACGCAAAATGCATTGAAAGAAGCGGTCTTTTCGCAGGTTCCGGCGTACGGAGGCCAACCGCCGCAGCCCGTGCCACAGCCAGCTCCACAACCCGCGCCGCAGCCGGCTCCGCAACCGGTTCCGCAGCCCGCTCCTCAAGCGTCGCCATTGCCGTGGCCGGTGGCGGCTGGAAAACCGGGAATGGTCATTGTCACGAGCCCCATTGGACAACTCGAACTCCCCGCGAAGCCGGGCACGAAACCTGGAACGGTATCGATTCTCGTGCCGGGTTATGGGCAGCTCGATAATGTCCCCGTTTCGGGAACGTTCCAGCCGGCACCACAACCGGCGCCGCAGCCTGCGCCGCAACCGGCGCCGCAGCCTGCTCCACAAGCGCCGCGAGGTATCGATGGATCGGCATTTCCGTTTCCCGTTTCGCCTGGGAGCAGGCCGGGTACGGTAAGTGTTTTGACGCCCGCGGGGGCCATTGAATTGCCCGCCGAACCCGGGACGAAACCGGGCACGGTGGCGATTACCGTGCCGGGGCTCGGACGCGTGGACAATGTGACCGTGTCGGGATCGACCCAACCGACGCCTCCGCAATTCCCGATTCCACAACCGATGCCCCAACCAGCGCCGTCGGCCTTCGCAGCCCGCGCCGTCATGGCCGTCATTTCCACTTCCGTGGTCGCAACCGGCTCCGCAGCCCGCGCCGCAACCAGCCCCGCAACCAGCACCGTCATGGCCGTCATTTCCACTTCCGTGGCCGCAACCTGCTCCACAGCCGGCGCCCCAGCCGGCTCCGCAGCCGCCCGCAAACAACAAGCAAACGAAGGTCAAGGTCGATGTGCCAGGGTTTGGCCCGGTCGAAGTCAACGTCGAGCCGGGATCGAAACCTGGAACAGTGATCGTCGATGCTCCTATCATTGGGAAACGCGAAATTCCCATTCGTGCAGGTTCGACGCCGGGCACCGTTGCGGTCGATGTGCCCGTATTTGGGACCATCGACAATATCCCGCTGCCGGAAAACATTCCCCCGCCGCCGGCAGCTCGAGCGCCCGCGCCGGCTCCGCCAGAGCAACCGGCCGCACCGGTGGATCCGCTACAATACCCGCTCGATGCGCACATGTCCGAGCAGGACAAACAGACCGTGCGCAATATGATGCAGACGACCGAGGATCCGGGGCACCTCGATATGGCCGCAGCGTTTTACGAGGGAATGGGGTATCCGCTGGCCGCAGCAGCATTACGCGCAGCCGCGAACAACATTCGCGCGACAAAAATGCCGCCGCTCCCGTCGTACACGCTCGATGCGAATTTGCCCGCGGACGCTCGCGAGTTGGTCGACTACACCATGAAAAACGCTCGCGACGCGGATACCGTCGATTACATGGCGCAATCGTTCGCGCAGCAAGGATATCCGCTCACGGCGAAAGCGTTGGCAGATCGGGCGGCCGCATTGCGGAATTTTCCGTACAGCGGCCCCGAGTATCCTCCGGCGCCGTTACCAATGCCGAATATGCCCGCGCCCGCGCCGCAGCCTGCAAGTGAGGGCGGATCGAGCGACGTGCTGCCGCTGTTGGGCATTCTTGGCGCGTTTCATTTGATGGCGTAGTTCGCGGTTTGTCGAAGGAATGGAGGGGGCCCCATGATTCCATGGGTGGTTTACCTATACAAAAAGTGGCTGGAGCAGCAAGGCCGTGTTCCATCATTGCCTGGCGGTTCTTTGCCAAATGGGGCGCCCTCCGCTCCGACGAAGCCGCTGCCATCACGTTCATTTCGATGGACGCACCGCGAACGCGATTTTCGAGCAGTGAGGCTTCGAGCCATCGAAACTGCCAAACGAGGCGCTTGGCGAACACTTTCAAAGGGCGAGCTCGTCCGGCAGGTTCGCGCGCTATTGCTCGCGTCATTGCGCGCCGCGACGTTGTCCCCGTACGAGCCCGAGCAGCTCGGGTACCTCGATGGACGCATGTATTCGACTGCCGAGCGAAATGCCGCGGCGTCGGCACTTGCACGCACGGTCGTATTGCTTGCACCGCCTGTGGCATTTCGTGCAACGCGGGACATCGTGACGGACGGGGCGAATCACGCGACGGGGCAAATCGAAGTGGGTTTGCCGCCGGTGGCCGTCGTGGTTCTGGGGACGCTCGCAGCGCTTGCGGCGGCGTTCGTGGGCAGTTCGATTGCGTCGGCGATCGTCGTAGCGAATTTCGATAACAACGTGACGAAACGGCTGCTTGCCATTCATGCGCGAGCGCTGGAAATCATGGCGCTGCACGTCGAACGCGAGCGTTTGGTGGGGCACGAACTCCCCTTCGACGAAGCGGAAATCTCGCTGCTCAGGGCGCTCGAGGAGCAGCAGCGCACGCTGGCGACGATGCAGGGAAGGCCTTTGCCGTCGCCATTTCGAGGCGCCACGGAATTCGTGCAAGCCACGACGGCAGCTTCGACATCCTTTTTGCCGATTGCGATCATTGGTTTGATCGCATTCTTTCTCATCCAGCACAACGGAGGTAAACGACATGGCGCGTGAAAGAATGGTCCGCGTGGACCGAAATTTGGTCGCGGTTCCTCGCGAGGGAAAACGCAGGCACCGGCGCAGGTACTTCAATCGAGAAGTGGGCACGAAAGGTGTGCTGCTCATTGCGGGAGCAGGTGCGATCGTCGCGCTGCTCGCGAACCTCGACGATTTGAAGAATTCCGAATCGGTCAAGAGTCATTGGTGGCTCTTGCCGCTCGGGGTGCTGGCCATTGGTTACATGTTGCGAAAGCGTGGCAATCCGTATGGCACGGCGGTGCTCGCGGTGGGCGGAGCGCTTTTTGCGATTGCGTACCAACTTCATTCGAAAAACGCCGCGGCCAAGGCTCCACCGCCGCCGCCCGCTCCGCAGCAATTTGCTCCCGACGTGCAAGGTCCGTACATGACTGCTTTGCCCGACGTCGGAGCGATACCGGGTTTGCCCGGGAATGGCTTCCGGTATGCCTGGGTTCAGACGCCGGATGGGCAAATGGTGCGGATTCCCATGCCCGCGGCTGGTTATCGCAAAGGTGGTTTCAATGCGCAGCGGCCGGTGAATGCGGCCGCGTAAAACGACAACCCATTCGAAGAAAGAACGAGGATCGAAAACATGGCGACCGATACCACTGGGGTCGAAGACCTCTTGAATCAAACGGATGCCGAGGGCGAAACGGCGTTGCCCGATGACAATGACGACGACGACACGGCTGGGCTGGACACCGAAGACGAAGACGTGGCCGGCGCGGAGCTCGATGCGGACGAAGGCGACACGGGCGACATCAAGGCATTGCAGCGCCGGGGAAAAACGAAAATCACGTTACAAGAAGCGCGCACGCTGCAAGCTCGAGCGCGCAAGCGCGGGCAGGTGGTGGGGAAGAAAAAAGCGGCGGTCGTGCGGCGTTCGACAGCAAGCACGGTCCAATTGCCGAAAAACATGATCCCTCCCAATGCGGGCGTAAAGCAGCTCGTCGACAAGTGGACGCGCAAAGGCGAGCCGTTCGTCATGCGCAACGAGGGGCATTTTTATTCGGTGACCGAAGTTCGTTGCACTGTCGAAGGAACGCCGCAGCGCGCGTGGGTGCGTATTCCTGCGGGTACGTACAAGTTTTTCGAGCTGACAGTGGGCGACGATTCCTCGCTGCTCGGCAATCCCACGAAGGTGACGACGAACTTGACGAATCTGCAACGGCCGTCGAAAAACACCTACAACGAGCAAGACTTCCTCATTCGAAACATCACGATGCAGGAAGCCGGTTTGCGCGTGAAATACGACCAAGCCACCGTCGATAAGATTGGCGGCGCGGCGGCGCAAGTGCTTTCGGGGCGGGCATGGCTCTGGGACGACGCAAAGCTGTTTTTGCCGGGCGAAATCTTCCACGACTTCACTGGCGAGAATTTGCTTTACCGGGCACTGCGGCGCTCGGGCGTATTGTTCTTCAATTGGGACAAACGGCGTGTGGGTGGTAATGGCACGGTTCGTCAGGTGCTCATCGACCATTTGCGCAACGTGCCCGATACGAAGGTCAAGAGCCTTGCGCGCACATCGGGTGGCGCGCCGGTGCTTCCGATGCCGGATGGGTACATTTTCACGGATAACCCGGAGCGAAGCGACGAGGGCGCATTTTCGGCAATGATCCAATTGCACGAAGACATTGCTTTCCCCGTTGCGTGCATCGACATTGGCGAGGGCATGGCCACGAAGCCGCTCGAAATCGGCTTGTACATACAGCTTTCGCTGAATGGGGTGAGCTTCGAGAACGCCAAGCGGCAAACGCCATCTGCGGCGTGAAACGAGGGAGCGAGCCATGAAACAAGGCGCGGAGATCGACAGCGAAGCCAAGGCAAACGAAATCGTCGAGACCCCGAGCTTCTACACCAACCATTGCGTGGTGATCATGGAGCAGGGGCCGATCGAACTCGATGTGCCGGCGCCTCGCTGGCGAATCTCCGCGACCTTGCTCATTCACGATGTGCCGACGGCAACGCGCATTGAAGCCGATTTGCCATTCATTACGATCCCGCCGCTCGTGCACACCCGGCAAATCGTGGCCATTGCAAAAATACCGATGCCGGTCGCGCGGTGGAAGTTTCGTTTCGAGAGCGACAACGTGCGGGCGAAAGCGAAAGTATGGCTCTTTCCCGGCACTTCGGTCGCATCCGAGTGCGGGATTTTCGAGGTGCCTCATGGATGAGCGGCGTTGGCGATATGTCACGACGCTTGCGAGCGTCACGCGTTCGGATCGATTTGGCATTGCGGAGCTTCAAACGGGCGAAGCGCTCGTTGCGAGGATTCCCGCGGTGTTATGGTGGGGAGTGCTCCGTTCGATTTATCTCGATCGCGTGAGTGCGAATGCATTACGGTGGGGTGACGAGGAAGCGACGGTCGAGGCTGTGCGTTGGCGAAGATGGGGGCCGCCGATATCTGTTTGGCCGGACGCTTTGTGGGAAGAGAAAGCGAAAGCGGCGAAACGTCGAGACGAGCCGATTTGGTTGCCGCCGACGCGTCCGGAATTGGCGCGATTGCCGGAGGAAGTGTTCACGCGAGATGGCTGGATGCCGCTCGAGGAGTACGTTGCGCGAGTATGCACGGGTGAAATGGCGGCCGATGCGCATCCCGAAGCGATCGCGGCGCAAGCGATCGCGGCGCGAACGTATGTGGCGCGAGCGATGCGCGACCACCCGGCGCTTGGCAGAATCTCGCCGATTCCGACGGGGCCGCGTTTTCAGGTGATGGCAAAATCGGCTGGTGAGGCTTTTCGTGACGCGACGGAGCGCACGCGAGGCAAGGTCATTCTATATCAGGGGCGGCTCATTCTCGCGAATTACGTGGCGGGAGCACTCTGGACGCAGGGGGGATTACCAGGAAACGATCCGACGTCGACCGAGCGCTGGGTGACGTACAATGCAGGAAAGCGCGGCAATGACGTGCGTCCGACGGGTTTGTCGCTGCGCACGCATCCAGGGAATCGTGGGTGCATGAGCCAGAATGGCGCCGCGTGGCTTGCGGCGAATGGGTATCATCACATGTCGATATTGCGGTTTTTCTATGGGGACGACATTGACGTGAGGAAGCTCGAAGCGCCCACGGAAAAAGCGGATCCCATGAAGGCGTTGTCGAGCCCGGTGGGAGCGATCGTTTTGACGGCGCTGGGATTGATTTTGAAGGAGGGATTCTGATGGCATTACGAATGGTGCAAGTGGGGCAGGGCAAATCGCGGCCGCTCGTGGTGGGCTACATGGTGTTTCCGAGCGTCGATGCGCGTTTGCGTAGTGCATTCGGGCCGGGGCCGTGTATCATCATGGACGATTCCGACACGGGATCGACGTTATGGCAAGCATTTGAAATGGCGTTTTCCCAAGCGGGCATCGAGGTCATTCCGCGGCTCGGGCTGATTGGGTTTTCCGCGGGATGTCAGCGCATTCGCTCGCTGTACCGTGACGAGGGCATTCGCGCGCATGCGTACTTGCTCGTGGACGGGACGCACGCGTCGCTGCCGCCGGAGCATTCGGAAATTGCGTGGCTTCAGCAAGCGGCGGCCGAAGCACAATCGGGGCAATCCGTGCTCGTCGCATCGCACACGCTGCAAACGTATGTGGAGGAGCTGCCGCCGGCGAAACGGTTTGCCTCGACGTTACGGGTGCTGCGATTGGCAACGGGGTTCAATTTGGACGAGGCCGGGCCGCTCGAGGCGCCGCGCATTACGCAATCGGGGCAGTTGTGGGTGTATTCGTACGCGAGCGCGAAGAACGATCCGAAGGCGCAGGTGGACCAGCACGAATGGGCGCTCCCGGCGCTCGCGGCGGCGCATATGGGGCCGGCGTTGACGGGGCAGGCGCAGGTGCCGGCGCAGGAGGCGAAGGGGAGCGGGGCGGGGCTGGGGTTGGCGTTGGTGGCGGCGGGGGTGGTGTGGGCGGTGGGGTGAGGACGCGAGACCGCTGGTCAACCGCAGATGTTGCTTGTGCAAATACCGCTAAAACACTCGGTGGGTTGGGTGCAAGGGTCCCCCGTATTCTTAACGCAGACCTTGCCCGCGCTGCACTTGGCGCTGGCGCAATCCGTGGGACTCGCGCAAGGTGCGCCGAGCGCACCTTTGCAGCCCCCGAGGCCGGTGCAGGCGAGCAAATTGGCGTACAGGCAGGACATTCCGTTACCGTAATTCGGATCCTCGCCGTATTTCGGGATGAAATCGCACGTCCCGACACTGTTAGGGAGGTTGCACGCTTCACATGCACTATCGCATGTACTGCTGCAGCAGATTCCGTCAGCACAGAAAAGCGCGGTCGCGCAATCCTGGATAACGTTGCACTTCTGGCCTTGGATGCAATCGCTGCAACGGTCTCCACCGCAATCGACGTCAGATTCGTCGCCATTCTGGATGTTGTCGTCGCACCGAAAGCAGGTATTCGACTTCGGATCGCAGAAAATCCCCATGGGACCACAATCGGCATTCGTGTTGCATTCGACGCAGTTGCCTTCGCCATCGCACGAATTCCCGCCGCCCGTCGTACACGCCGTTCCTTGTGGCGCGGGCGTGCTCACGGGTGATCCATTCATGCATGACGTGAATTGGCAGTCGATGAAAGGAACATCGTTGTCGTCACTGACGACTTTTTCCCCGCCCTGGCCGTCGCATTGAATTAGTACGCAGTCACCGGCAACTTGAGCCGGGAGGGGAACCCCAGCCGGGGTGTTCGCTGTGCCGCACACGTCGTCAAGGCCGCACGCTGCAATCACGCACTCGCTACCCGTTGGTGGACAATCCGCAGGGCTCTGGCACTTTTCTACGATGGGGCCTCCACCCTCTTCGCCCAAGATGGGTTCTTCGCCCAAGATGGGTTTCTCGATACCCGCGATTTGCACGCACGCGCCAAGTGCAAGCACTACGCAAAGTCCTACGAGCGACGTCCGCGTTCTCCCAATTATCGTGCCGTTCATGTTGATCCTGTTTGCTATTGCATTATGGGTGTGCGTCCGTCTTGGAGCGTGTCTCAGAGGCACCCGCCGTATTCGGTGCTTCCAATCGTACCGATTGAGTTGCAGACTCCGCCGGGGCATGCGCCCGCGCCGACTTTGCAATACTTCAGGCACTGCTTTGTGCCGGCGTTGAAGCAACCATAAGTGGGCGCGCAATCATCATTATTGGTACATGTTGCACCCTGCGCGCCCATACCCGAAGCCTCGCAACGAGTCATCAGCCTCATTTGCCCCGTCGATTCTTTCGCTATTTGGCACGACGTACCGGCGGCTGGACAACCCACGTTCGTCGACGGATCGCAATTTTCCGTGCATAAGGTGACGCCCGGAACCGAGCCGCTCGAGCCGTTATTCAGCGTGACCACGCACAACCCGCCTGGTCCGACGCAGTCTGAGTCCGCCGCGCAGTACCTCATGCACGTCGAGATTGCCGCTGTGGTATTGGTGCACCAGCTTCCGGCCGCGCAGTCGTTGCCCGTGCATTGTCCACCGATCGGTACACTGCCCGCAGCAACGCACTCGCGCATGCCCGTGAGTGATGCATCGAGCGTGCACACTTCGCCTGCCGCACAACCGCATTGCGGCGCCACGAGTTTGCATGGCGATTCGCTGCATGAACCGCCCGCGCTCGAGCTCGAGGACGAAGCACTAGAACTCGATGATGATGATGATGATGACGCGGAAGAGCTTGATGATGACGATGACGACGCCGCGCTAGAATTTGAGGAAGATGATGCGGTGCTCGACGACATTTCGCCTCCGGCACCGCTGGCCCAGGTGGGTGCGCCGCCTTCGCCACCTTCGCCCAAAATGGGCTCTTCAATGCCCACGATCTGCACGCACGCGCCAAGCACGAAGACCGCTCCAAGGCCTGTGACCCTCAGGCGTAGCGCCACGCTTCCCACGTCGTCAGTTGTGGCCTTTCTTTCCGTTCGACCGGCCATGGCATGCCTCCTTGCACGTGATCCATTTGCCTACGGGACAGTACACGAGGATCTCCGTGTTGCACAACAGCCGTCGTGATGTCACGCGCTTTGACTACGGTTTGTCCATGCTGCCCGCAGCAAACCGCGGCTTGTTTCAGAGGTAAAACAGGAGGTTACGCAAGGACCAACCTCGAGCTTGCAATTTGCCCGAACAAGCTGATACGATGTGTCGCGCTTGCAGTTGGTCACCAATCACGACGGTTCCTGAGGGCAAACGCAATGCAGCACACTGTGCATTCGGGCGAAATTTTGCTGGGCAAGTACCGAGTCGAGCGAGTGCTCGGACAGGGTGGCATGGGCGTCGTCGTCGCAGCACGCCACGTGCACCTTGGGGAGCTCTTTGCCATCAAGATGTTGCTTCCCTCCGGGCTTTCACACCCAGACGCCGTTGAACGATTTCTGCGTGAAGCGCGCGCTGCCGCAAAGCTCAAGGGGGAACACGTCGCTCGCGTCCACGACGTTGGGATTCTCGAGGACGGCGCGCCGTACATGGTGATGGAGCATCTGGCAGGCAATGACCTCAAGCAGATTGTGAAGAGCCGCGGCGGCTTGCCACTCGAGGAAGCAGCACTCTACGTGTACCAAGCGTGCGAAGCCGTAGCCGAAGCCCATGCCAACGGCGTCGTACATCGGGACTTGAAGCCCGCCAACCTGTTTCTCATTCGACGACCCAACGGCACGCCCTGCGTCAAGGTCCTCGACTTTGGCATCTCCAAAGAGCTCGACCCGAACAACACCGTAGGCTCGGATTTGACGAAAACCGGCGCATTCATGGGGTCCCCTCTGTACATGTCGCCCGAGCAGATGGCGAACATCAAGGCCACGGACATGCGTTCCGACATCTGGGGGCTTGGCGTCATTCTATACGAGCTCACCACGGGCAAACTACCATTCACTGCCCAAGCCGTAACGGAGCTCGTGACGAAAGTTCTTGCAACGGAGCCGCTGCCTCCGAGCCAAGTTCGTCCGGACATACCCCAAGCGTTCGATGCAATCGTGCTCAAGTGCCTCGAAAAACGCCCCGAGCACCGCTTTCAATCCGTGCACGAATTGATGGGCCAGTTGCTACCGTACGCGAGCGCAAGCGCACCGCAAGTATTGGCAGCAGCGGCTCTACCAATGGCGCCTCCTCGTCCTGAAATGGCGTCGATGCCGACGACAGTGGTGCTGGCGGCTGCGCCAGATGTGGAAACGAATCCATCTATTTCGGAATCCAATTCCGGAGGGGCATCAAATCCTGCCGGGCTGATCGTCGCGCCAACACACTCTAGCCTAACTGGTGGAGCATGGGGCACAACGAACAAAGCAACGGAGCGCAGAAAAGACAAATTGATGCTGGCACTGGCGGTGGCAGGGCTTGGCCTCGCCGCACTGCTCGGCGTGGCATTCATCGCGACGAGGTCGAGTACGCCAGCTTCTGCAAGCAAAGCCGAGCCAATCAAGATTCCGACTTCGACTGTAGCGCCAATGGGTACAGCGTCGCAGGCTACGCCCGCGCCGAACAACGAACCCGATCCAGCGCCGACAGCCAGTGCGCAGGAATCACCACCCCAAGCAATCGCGGAGCCTACAACTGTGCCCACTGCGGAGCCCACGGCACCGAAGACGGAGCCAACAGCGCCGACCGCTCAGGAACACGAGCCATCGCAATCAAAGCCCGCCAAAGCTGCAGGGCCAAGCAAACCAGCAAGCACCTCCAGCAGGAAGAGCTCCGTTGCGGATTTCAACGATTGACTAACTTCTCGTGAGGCAGCAGCAAATCCATGAATCGACGAATCCACTTCGCCTTCTTCACAGTCGCGCTCATGCTCATGTCACCCATTGCCCATGCTGAGGAAAAGGAGGCGGCAAGGCAAGAAGCACAGAAGCTTTACCAAGATGCCGCAAAGGACATGGACCAGGGCCAGTATCGGCGCGCATGTCCGAAGCTCGACGCAGCGCGCGAGATCATGCCGGGCCATGTTCGCACGGCCATGACATTGGCTGAGTGTTACGATAAATTGGGGCAACCCGCGACGGCGCTGATTGTGTTCGAAGATGCTAGAATCCTTGCATCTGCAGAGGGGAAATTGGACAAGGTCGCGGAAATCGACAGCAAGCTCGCGACGCTTGCTTCGCGAGTGCCGAGGCTGACGCTTGCCGTTTCTCGAAACGTAGCCGCATTGTCAGGGTTTTCGATTGTGCGTAATGGTGTTCCGATACCCGTAACGCAATGGGGTGAGGCGGTACCGGTGAATCCGGGGACATACCATATCAAAGTGACCGCTTTGGATAAAGCCCCGTGGCAGACTTCTGCCGAGATCCAGATCGGCCAGGCCGTGACAATCGATATTACGCCGCCGTGGAGCGTCCCTGCCGGGCCACCTCCCAAAACAGTTGAGAATGACAAGTCCAGCGACCCACGCACGAATCCAGCTCCCCCCATCGTTCAGCGAAGTTCGCGGCTACGTACTGCTGGATTTGTGGGAATTGGCATCGGTGTTGTGGGCGTCGGCGTGGGCGCGATACTGGGGGGTTTGGCGGTGTCCAAAAACAATGACAGCGATGACGGTCATTGCAAACCGAACAATGTCTGCGATCAGATCGGCTTTGATCTCCGGACCGAGGCTCGAACGATGGGAAATGCGTCCACCGCTTTGTTCATTGTGGGAGGCTTGGCCACAGCCGGCGGCGTAATTCTCGTGACGGCGTCTCCTTCGCCGGGAAAAGGCCAAGAGGCAAAAGCACGAGCGGGTCTCTGGATTGGGCCGAGCGGCGTCGGCATCCGAGGACAGTGGTGATTTACATAACAACTACCCCTGTGACCTTCTGCGGTAAATGATCCTGACTGGTTAGTATGCCAACTCAGGATATTCTGCGGAGACGCCCGGCCGGCTCGTGGCCCTGTTCAATTCCCCTCCCACCTCCCCCCATCCATGTTACCCTCCGCACCCCTCGCATGTCCTCTCATGCGAACCCATCGAAGTCAAGTGAACGTAACCACTCGTCAGCGTTCGGATCCCTCGAGGCGTTGTAGCAATTGTGCATCATACGCCGATGTAGGTAGAATCTGCTCGACAAGATGGCCAAAAAGGTGGTGCAGAGAATGGCCATTTCTCGCCGAGCCGACGAAGACTTTCACATCGAGTTGCGTTTCGTATTGCATGAGACTTTCAATGAGCGGCGCGTAGAGCGCCTTCGCGTGCGCCTCGGCATCATCGAGTGATCCAGGAAACAAGTCGCTTTTGTTAATGAAGAGCACGACGGTTTTACATGATGTAATCGTCTGCGCGCTCAAGAAAAATTTCAGCGTTTGCGGGTTGAATTCGTCGAGTTGCTCCACGATGCGGTGTTGGTCGATTTGGCGTGCGTCCTTCCCGCCCAAATCCACGACCATCAAGATGCCGTGGATCTCCACCGTGAGGAGCTCTTGTTGCGCATCGACGATATGTGCGCCAGGCCAATCGTACACTTCGAATACGTGTTCCACCAGCCTATCACGTGTGCGCACTTGACTCACTGTGCGTTCATATCGTTCGACCATCGTTCCCTCGATCGTGCCGAGGTCAACGAGCGGATTGACCCACTTGAGCGTCAGGGAGGTCTTTCCCGTTCCTTTCACCCCGATGGTGAGGATGCGGTAAGTCTTTCGTTCGAGGATCGGCCGTTTTTGCAATTCGTTCCGATACCAATTCAGCTCTTGGTCCGTGGTGTCGAGCCATCCGATCCGGCGCTTGTTGTCGGCTTCGAGCGATTGTATTCGATGAAGCGTGGGTTGAAGTTTTCCTCGAGTCTCCGTCAAGGCCGCTTCCGTTTTGCGCAAACGACGATAGAGTCGCTCGGTACCAATTGCCATGCACATCAGCAAAATGGATTCGACGACCAATGCGTACGTCTGCAATTGCGATGGCGCTGATTCCAGAGCCACGAGCGTAACAACGACGACGACGAAGACGGCTATGTTCGCGATAATGAAAGAGTTTCGACGCAAGACATCTGGTTTCTTGGGCACATCCTCGACCTTCGGCGGTAGCTGCGCCTCTTGGTTGGGCGGCTCGACGGTCGGTTGAAGTGCCTCGATCATTGGTTGCGTTCTGGCACGTCGATACGGGTGAGAAGGAAGAGGGGATGTGTTCTCAATGATTGCGTCGTCGTATTGCAACGGTTCGGCATTTTGCGGCGGTACTGATTCAGGTGGAAAAGCTCTGGCCGCTGTCGTCCGCTCACAAAGCTCGGATTCAATGGTCGATAGCATCGCTAAGACATTTCCAACCGTTTGGAATCGCTCTTCAGGTGCTCTCGCCGTGCACCGCAGGACCAATTCGTCCCATGAAGTCGGCAGAGTGGGGCGGATCAACGACGGTGGCGGCACGGATTTCGTCATGATCTGGCGCATCACCTCAGCAACATCAGGTGCTCGAAATGGCCTTTCACCAGTCAGCATTTCATAGATCAAAATACCTAATGACCAAATATCGGTTAGCTCAGTTACGCGCCGCGGGTCCTTCAACTGTTCGGGGCTCGGGTACCTGAATGCCTTGAAGGTGAAGCGATCTTCCAAGTGACTTGACGACCGCATATCTTTGCAGCGTGCGAAACCCATCAATTTCGCCACGAAGCCAGATTCTGTTCGATGAAGAAAAATAGTCGAAGAACTGATGTCGCGGTGGATGAGTCCCGCCGCATGTACGGCCTCGAGCGCCGATGCCACCTGCCGGGTGATTCGCAGCGCTTGCGCAAGGTCGAGTCGCCTCTTTTCTTTCAAAATTTCGCGGAGATTTTCACCGTCGAGGCGTTCCGTTACAATGTAGAACGAGCCCTCCGACGTTTCGCCACTGTCGAGTAACGTAAGGACGTTGGGGTGAGAAATCCGTTGCAAATAGCGCGTTTCTTGCTGCATTTGCCGGATCAGCTCTTCGCCATGCGCGCTTTTGATGACTACAGGTCGCCCTGAGATGATGTTCTCGGCCTCCCAGATGCTCTCCCAAACGCCCTGACTATGACGCTCGAGCAATCTGTATTTGCCGCCCAGGATCTCGCTGCCATGGCCCTCCGCTCTGCTCTGTTTGCGCGCCTCTACCTCACGCAGGGCCCGGGTCGTGAGCTCATCGAGGCGAGTCTTCGTGACTGGTTGAAGTGCTTCCCACGCCGCTTTGGCGGTCACCGACCGCTCCGACCATGCTCGCAATTGCGCGACATCCTCAGGCGTGGCTTCGCCGGCGGCAAGCGCTTCCCAACGAGGATCGTCGAGAACAACATCATCAGCCGATGACGTCGGGGAGGCCTTCGTGCGACGGTTCGCGGTCAGCGTTCCCACCCTTCACCTCCAATCATCGCGGCGATCTCTTCGATGCGACGTCCAAACCGGCTTCGCCAAGCATACACGGCGGGCTCATTCATGTTCATCAGCGCGCAGATTTCTTTGACGTTACGGCGTTCATTGTAGAGAAGCTCGAATACTCGCCGCCCTTGCTTGTCGAGTTCTTCCCACAGAACTGTAAAGACCTTTTGCCGCAACTCGTTCGACGCGGCGATACGGTCCGGCCACCGACTGCTATCGATGGCAGCTTCCTGCAGCTTCGAAGCCTGGTTGCCCAGAAAAAGCTCTTCCTTCTTCTTGCGCGCATACTCGACGGCCCGCTGCTCTGCGATGAGCCCGGAGTAGGTCTCGAACGACGCTCGTTCAGGATCCCATGCTCGTATGAGACGACCATCGTCGTCCAGCAGGGCGACGAAAGTTTCGTGACTAAGATCCTCAACAGTTTCTGGCGAACAGTTCCCAGCGAGCACCTTCACGACCCTGAAGCGGAAGATCGCCTGGAGGATGGCATAGCACTCACGCGCCGCTTGGAATTCACCAGCGATCGTCCGCTCGAGGAGCTCCTTCGTAATCTTCGGCCTATTCGGACGAGACATTCAGTCTACGGATACACGGTTTGTCATTACCGTGTCCAGACCCATTCTACGAAAATTTCCGTACCGGAGGCGGGGAAAGCCAGGCTGAGGTGCTCTCGAAAAAATCGACACGGTCATGTCAGAAACCTCGAGCCTGGCCCATACAATAGAGCAGTTCAACCACGAAGGACCGGCGCTGCTGGCCACGGGTAGGTATTTGCCCGCATCTCGAGGCGGTCCTCACGGTTGTTCGTGCCAACCTACTTCGATACGTCAGCGCAATGTCGACGCTTGCATCTCGTATGAGCGTTGCGCGGCTCGTTTCGAAGGCATCCGAGGCAAACGTGTCACGAAATCAAGCGCATGTATCACCGAAACTCACGCACAGGCAACGAGAAGTCGCGTACTTGCTTTCTCGAACGGGGCTTTCCTACAAGGAGGTTGCCGCGCGCCTCGAAATCCGCGAAGGGACGATGCGTAAACACGCGGAAAATATCTATCGCCGACTGGGCGTGCAATCACGAGCCGAGCTCATGATTGCGATGTTACAGGACTCGGCAGACATCTCGCCAACGTCATAGTGCGCTCCTTCGCCTACGCACATCTGCGTATTGAAATGTTCTGCCGTGCCATTACTTGGGGGGCGTACTTGGATTTTGACTCAACGCCAGGTTGCGGCATCACTGCATGGACGTCGCCATGCGGAATGCCATAAAAGCCAATCCACATTCAGCAGGAGGTCCAAAAAAATGACGTTCAAGAAAAACTTTGCGAGGACGTTCCTCGAGGCTTCAACCGTTACTGCCCTGATGGCGTCACTCGGGCTTGGTTGTTCACATTCCGTCACGTCCGAAGAGGGTCACGCACCGTTGATCGAAATATGGGACGAGCAGCTGGGAGCTAGCGACTATGAAATTTCCCGTCATGGGTTCAACGATGCCGTAAAAGCGGCGCGGCTGGCAACCATCGACGTCGAAACGATGCGCAACCAGCTCATGCCGGGGGCGCAGATCGAGTTCGCGCTACCCGAAGGCGGTCATGCGGTGCTGGTCATCAATACAGTGCAAGAACTGTTGCCTGGGATCACGACCTTCTCTGGACACGTAGCGGACGATGAATTCTCCGACTTCACGTTCTCCATCGAAGACGGCAAGCTGGTGGGTTCCATCCGGCAAGGGACACACGCATGGCTCGTGCGGCCGCATAGCGGGTCGAAGCTGCACATGCTTCGCAGCGTGGATCGGACCATGGTGCCCCGGAGCGAGCCGTCGATGGAGCATGATGATGCATTGGAAGCTCCGAGTCTCCCTCCCTCGACATCGCTCGTCGTGGGTGGCAACGTACGGGTATTGTTCCTGTACGCAAACAATGTCCCGTACGCAAATTCACTGGTTTCCAATATCGTTTCGGCGTTCAATAATTCGCTCAGCTCGAGCGCCGTTTCGTCGAACAACAAGATTACAATCGCGGGCGTCCAGCAGGTCGCGAGCAGTTTTGCTGGGATGACCAGGTTGGCGATTCGTAACGCGATGGGCAGTCGCGCCGCACCCTTCACCAATATCGACGCCAGCATGGCCAGCACCTATGCGGACATTGCATTCTTGCTGGTGCAGGAGGACTCGACTGTGGCGGTTGGCGAGATGCCGGGTTACGGTCGTGTGGGTGGGGTGGCATATAATTATGATAAAGCCAACCCATTCGCTCTTTCCACGGACGACTACGCGCTGGGCGACTTGACAGCGCTTCACGAAATTGGTCATGTCTTCGGAGGCAAACACGAGAATGACCCCAATGGGGGAATTGCTCGTCCGGTCGTTGCGGCCAACGACACTTGGATGACCATCATGGGTGGGTACATCGACTGTCAATTCAATGGCCTTCCCGCTTCTTGCGTGCGGCTCAATCGCTGGTCCAATCCTGATCAGTACTACCAAGGGATTCCTCTCGGGGTCGCGGGACAGCGGGACATGGAGTCATGGCTGGAGAGCAGTATGCCCGTCGTCTCGGGGTGGAGAGCCGAGCCGCCTCCGCCAGCAATCACTGTGTATTCAAATAGCTTCGAGAGCAGTGCCGATTTATCGGGCTGGCTGATTTGGCATAACTGTGCTGCTACGTCGTGGACCCCCGCGAATAACGTTTTCCGCTACTACACAGCGAGCGACAAACCGGCTCCCGGTGGCGGTGCGTACGCGCTGCGCATGCAGACGACAGGCTTCACGTCCGGCTGCCAGTATCCAGGAGCGTATGCGCGCAGCCCCGCAATTGCCGCCACGGCGGGGACGACGTATCGGGTCGACAACATGAGCCGCAACCATACCCAGTCGGGCTCGGTGTCTCTCATCTTCTACAACAGCGCCGGGAGCGAAATCGGTTTCGCCAGCCGCACGTGGGCCACGGATGCTTGGGTATACAATGCGGATGCTCAGCTTGTCGCGACCGCCCCCTCGGGAACCACGAGCCTTCGAGTGCGCTACGGCCTCAGCACCGCCAACGGAGTCGCCGACTTGGATTTGCTCAAAGTGACGCGGTAGCCCGCCGCGCGTACCACCCGTCATGCGGACATGCCGATGACCGCGACAACTCCGAGGCTCTGGCCAAATAAGGCCGCATCGACCAGTTCGTTACACTGCTAGTGGACCCGCCGTTACGGATCAAGACACGGCGCTCCCATACTTGATGCCGGTCGCGGCGTCCGTGCCACGTGTTTTCGGTGTGGCCACGACGCACTCGCCGTACAGATTCACGTACCCAGACGGGCAATCGTTGGGGTCAGGGCATGCAGTCCAAGGTCGATGAAGTAAGCCCGGCGTCTTGAACGTACGGTTGACCTTCGAAGAAACGCCGACATGTTGGACATGGGGCAACGCTCCGACTATGAACGGCTCCATGAGCGACGACAAACCCAGCCGATCGCCCGGGGGCAGCGACATCTTGCGCCACGAAGCACGGGCGCGTGAATTCGAGCCGCCCGCGGCGTCCACCGGCACCGAAGAGATCGAACAGCACTTCGCCCGCGTGTTCGGGGAACCCCAGAGCGTCTTTCACGAGATCGTGTCGGACATCGTGCATATCGACGTGCACATCATCCCGCCGCGTCCCGTGCGTGACCATTGGACACTTTTCACGACGGGCATGAGCGATTTGCCGATGAACGTGCCCAAGCACATCGAAGGTGCCGAGCAATTCGCCTTTGCCGAGCTGATGTTGATGCTCCCGGCGTCTTGGGAGGTCGGGAGCGACGTAGAGCGCTGGTATTGGCCCCTTCGATGGCTCAAGCAGCTCGCAAGACTGCCGCACGAGTACAACACGTGGCTCGGAGCGTTGCATACGATCCCCAATGGCGATCCGCCGAAACCTTTTTCGCCCGAAACCAACCTTTGCTGCTGGCTTTTGCTGCCACCCGTGGGTGTGGACGAGGCTGATCAAACAATCACGCTGAAAGACGGACGCGTCGTGAACATTTATTGTTTGCTCGCCCTCCACCGCGAAGAGGTGAGCCTCAAGCTGAACAAGGGCGGGGAAGCTCTGATCGAAGCGTTGGATGCGGCTGGCGTGAGCGAAGTATTGCAAATTGATCGCCCACCGGCGGTACGAAAGAAATTGTTCGGTTTGTTCTGAGCGAACGACAACGTTTCGGGACGATGCTCCGGATGCATCGATGCGGGCATTCAGGCACGGATCTATGCAAATCTGGGTGCCAACGCATTCCACTTGACACCCACCCACCTGCTACGCTTTATTGCCATTGTTTATGTCGCAACTTCGATTGGCCATGGCAGCCCTGCTTTTCACCGGCTGTCGACATCTGGGCGTACCGCAATCGGTGATCGATCAATGCCGCGGCAATGAGAAATGCATTTCGTATTGTGCTGATGATGATGGGGATCGGCTGAGGCGGCGATATTGCAAGCAGCTTCAGCGCGAGCAGGTCACCGGCCCCAACTATCCCGTACAACTGGGGAAAGTCGCAACGATCGATTCACCCAACGTCCGAGTCCTCGACGTGTCGCTCGCACCCCTGTCCATTTCGAGCATCGTGCACCGAAGCATGCCCGCAATCGTCACGATACTCACGGGACGCGGCTTCGGGACGGGATTCGCAGTGACGAACCGTGGGTTCATCGTGACCAACTACCATGTCATCGAAGGTCAATCCGAGATCTCGGTCGTACTGAACGATGGATACAAGGAGCAGATTTCGCACGTCATTGCATACCACAAGGCGCTCGATCTGGCGATTTTGCGCGTCTCTGGGTTGACGACTGCATTGCCACTGGCCAATGGGCATGTTTCCGCCGTGGGCGATTCCGTCGTCGCAATTGGCCACCCGCTCGGATTTACATCAACCGTGGCGACGGGGATCCTCAGCGGCCGTCGAATCAACGACGACAATCTTTGCAATTGCAGACCACCGTGCCCATGGCTTCCGGCGCGTCCGGAGGGCCATTGATGGATAATCGTGGTCGCGTCATCGGAATCATGCAGGCGATGATCCTCGAGGCGCCACACGTCACGTTCGCGATTCCGATCGAACATCTGCGCTTCGTGCTGAATTACGCGATGACATCGCCTGTACCCATTCCCGTTGCCGAATTTGCAAAACAAACCGCGACGCCGGATATCGAGCTGTCCGAGCTGGACAACGAACCAGTTTCGCCGCCAACACCCCCCGTGCCTCCTGAAGTCCTGAAGGGCTGCTCGAAAGCCGATCGAACCTTCATCGATACGACCAGCCGCGAGACGATCGATGTGACGAAATATCTATGTGTCGATGGGAACTTCACGCCTTGCGCGCATTTGTATTTGGGTGCCGCAATGGCGCTCGAGGGGAAACTTTCCGAGGCTTGCGCCAGTCCACGCGGAATGCTCTTGGGTGGTCGCACGACGACGTTGAAACTTGCAGACCCGGAGGAGCAAGCAAAGGCGTTGCGCACGTTATTGGAGTCGCTCGGCGCAGGTGCAAGGGAAACACCTTGACCCGTACCAAGCGACCGAATGCGATTCGAGCACCCTGAGCCCGCGCGCGAAACACCCTCGATCTACGATCGAGATGCTCGATGTTCGTGACAGGTACTGCAACAATGCGTCGTCGACCTCTACGCCCGACGATGCATCTATAGTTCTCGCCACGTCAACGGCACCGACCACCACATCCGCGCCAAATCCTTGTTGCTGTAAGTGGCATTGGGGTATACTTTGCGGCACGGAGCAACGCAGCGTGGGTTTATATTTTTGGCTCGGGTTACTCATAAGCAGCGCCAGCCTCAGCATACGCGCGCTCCACGCGAGCAAGCGCGAACGATTTCGTATCGGTGTATACGCCGGTGCACTTCGTGCCCTGACCGTCATTCCGCTCGGTACGTTACTCGTGGTGGCCTATTTTCCGCGTTTGACTGGACCGTTGCCGTGGCTTGGACCACTCGTCGTCGTAGCCATCGCGCTCATGCCTTCATCATCCTTCGTCGCGCTCGGCAAAGCGTTTCGTCTGATGCAAAATGCGCCAGCAATCCAAGAAGAGCAGGCCAGCCGTCCTTTCAACGCGTGGCTACCCGTAGTTATCGTCGATGCGATCTTGGTGGTGATTGCGTTGGTGGTCGTGCTCTTGTCGCA
Organism: Polyangiaceae bacterium; assembly: GCA_016715885.1. NCBI lineage: Bacteria > Pseudomonadati > Myxococcota > Polyangiales > Polyangiaceae > Polyangiaceae bacterium. Next base: position 5,079 of record JADJXL010000027.1, on the reverse strand, counting down.
TCCGTGGCAGTGACGCTGAATTGATCGTGGTCCGCGCGTGCATTTTTCAAGAACACGCGACGAGCGTGGCTGCGTGAGCGACTCATGAACCCGCCCCTGCGAATGGCCCCCGTAGTGGTTCCCCTTGCCGTCGATTCGAGAAGCAGACGAAGCACGCTGGTTCGACTTTGAAGCGATGCCTTGCAGAGAAGAGACCGAATAGACGTCATGGGCGTCGACTTCACCGCAATCATGGATCAACGTCCTGACTTGGGAGGAGTAAGCATTTCCTCTCTAGCGTTCCGGCATCTCGCGCCTTGTCGCAACGAGCAAGCCCCCATATTCATGAATCGACGGCGTGGGAAAGCCGGGCGCGGCAATGGCAGAAATCTCGCCATCGAGGTACAGGGCATCGGGGCATCCGAGCACGTCTCGAAAAAGCGTCGCCATGGCATGAAACGTCACGCGTTCGCGCGAAAGCACAATGAAGACGTGTCCGCGCCCGTCGACGCCCACGCCGCTCCGTATACGCAAACTGGTCGAGGACTCCTTGAACGCGGGATGAATACGCCCGCCCGCCACGAGCAATGGGCCCGATTGCGTTGCCAGCTCGACCTTGCCTCGAGGCGCGTAGTTTTCGGTGGATGCTACGTGCGGCCCACGTTCATCGAGCCAAAACACGCCGTTGGGTTTGAGGAAAAAGTTTCCGTCTCCATCGGCGGTCGAGATTGGCGCGAGCTCCTGCCCATTCTGAATGTGCAGGCCCATCGGTCGGCGTGTGGGACTGAAAATACCGGCATTGGTGGCGACGACAAGCTCACGCTTGCGCTGGGCGAGATACGGGCCGAGCGCGGGCAGCGTCGAAGGCTCGTTCGGGCGCTGACCCACGAGCGATAGCTCGACGGCATCGAGGTCGAGATCGAAGGTCACCCATTCCGACGCAGCATGGCGCACCGTGCGAATCGCGCCAGCTTTCTGGGCTGCTGATGCAGCGGGGGCATTCGTGGCACGTGGGACGGGTGCCGAGCGGCTTTCGCAACCAATCAGCAATGCCGCGAGGAGAAAGTACGTGCGAGCAGAGGGCATCAATAAAAGTCCGTCACGCGCTTGTGCCGAGTCGTGATCATGGCTGGACGACCACGGTAGCACGAAACCGCAGCGAAAACGTGACGAGGCGTGCCGAATCTTCTTGAACGTTGGTGTCCAAACAGGTCATCATGCCCAGATTGTGACGAACGTCGGTGCGAGATGAAACATGCATAGGTCGCTTGGTTCATTAGGACAAACCCTACGCTCGTGGGGACTGGCGATTCTCGGCATTGCGCTTTCTGGCTGTGGCGGCGCGCAGAGAGCGGAACGTACGACATCGCCGCCGCCTCCGTTGCTCGAACCTGGCCGATTCTCCGTGGTCGTCGCGGCGTTCGATGGCGACGAAGACCGCAATCGAAACGGTGTGGGAGATGCCGTCGAGCGCGTGATGCTCGACTTGCAGGAATTCACCAAGCCGTCGAAAGCCGCTCATCAAGGACGCGGGCTGCAGCTCGTCCGGCTGGACAAATCGCAGACATCTGCGGAATGGTTCGACAAAGACGTGCATCGCGGTCACGAGAACGCCCGACAATGGCTCCGACAAACCAACGCAAACATGCTCATCCGGGGCAAAGTGACGTCCGTCGGCGGCGAGCATCGATTGACGTTGCATGTCACCTCGATCGACGATCATCACGGAGGTCGCTATACATTGCCGGAAACGACGCTGCCGGTCGTGCCGGAAGCCGAGCTGCAACCGGTGCTCGCTCTCGTCGTGGGCACCGAATACGGCGCGTACGAGGTTCGGCACGACCGTTACATTGCCTGGACGTTGAAGCCGTATTTGTTCAAGGTCGAAGCGTTGTCGACGAAGGAAGACTTTCTCGCGCGGTGGCCCAAGAAAGCCGACCTCTTTTGGGTATTGGGATTTGCGCAATGGGGGACCGGGGAGCAAATGGGCAATCGGGCGATCATCGAACGAGCGCTCGACAGTTTCGAGCGCGCCGAGAATGAGTTTGCTTCATCGAACGAAGTTATTCGTGCACGCTTGCGCCTCAATCGGGCGTCGGTGTGCGATCGATTCTCGACGCGTTGCCACGCAAAGCGGCGCCATTGCAATGGGCTGCGACGTGGAGCACCTTGGGTATTGCACTGGCCCGGCGCGGCGAGCGGGAACGCGGGACGGAACGATTGATGCAATCGGTTGCCGCGTTCGAACAGGCGCTTCTGGAAAGGGCGCCTGAACGGACACCGCAATACTGGGCCGAGACGCAGCACAATCTTGGTACCGCCTTGCAAATGCTCGGGACGCGTGAAAACAGCACGACGCGAATCGAAGCAGCCATTCAGGCATTTCGTGCGGCTCACTTGGTGTACACCCGTGACCAAGCGCCGCTTGATTGGGCCCGGACCTGGAACAATCTTGGCAATGGTTTGATTTTGCTGGGTGAGCGAGAAGCGGGGCCCGAGCGATTGGAAGAGGCCGTCGAAGCTTATGGGCAAGCATTGCTCGAGCGCACCCGCGAGCGGAATCCCCGCGACTGGGCTGAAACGCACAGCAACCTGGGACTTGCGCACCTTCGGCTAGGCGAACGAGCCGGTGGCACGAAGCATTTTGAAAATGCCGTCGCAGCTTTGGAGGACGCATTGCTCGTTTTCACCCGTGAAGACGACCCTTTCGAATGGTCCGGCGCGCAGGGCAATCTAGGTATTGCGCTTTACCGCCTTGGTGAGCAGGAAAAGGGTACAGAGCGATTGAAGCAGGCTGTGGAAGCTTTCGAGCAAGCGTTGCTCGTGAGGACGCGTGAGCGTGCACCGGGGCAATGGGCCACCCTACAGAATAGCCTGGGACTCGCGTTGCAGGCTTTGGGCGAGCGGGAGAATGATATCGAGCTCATTGAACGAGCGGTTGATCTTCATCGAGAAACGCTCGCCGAATTCAAGCGTGAGCACGGGCCACTCCAATGGGCGATGATGCAAAACAATTTGGGCAATGGGCTCGTCCGTTTGGCGACGCGTGCGCAGGGCACCAAATACCTCGACGAAGCAGCCGACGCTTATGATCGCGCGCTCATTGAATACACTCGGGAACGAGTGCCGATGCAATGGGCTTTGACACAAATCAACCGCGCCATCGTGACTCGGCTCATTGGCGAACGCACGAGGAAGCCGCTGCTCATTTGTGAAGCTTTGCGCGTACACCTCGAGATTCATGGCTTGCACCGGGACAAGGTTGCTCATGTCGAGGAATTGGCGAAAGCGAAATGTTCGTAAGTGATTTGAGCGCCTTGCGCCATACCGGAAAAACGCCTGCCTGCGCGGACATTCAAGAAGTATGGTGGAGGACGGTCGTTTGGCTGCATCCATCACGTCGTAGTTCTCCCCACCACTACCGCCTCGCTTCATATCGCACGGCAATGCGCGTTAATTGAAAATGCCGACAGTGACCCGCTGCCCATTCGAGCGAAGCGACTCCGTCGAGCAGGGCGGAACCAAAGTGTTCGATTTGCATCTCGAAAAGGTGCAGCTGATTTGTTCCGCCGAGCCCGACGAGGTCGTAATCTTGCAGCGATGTCTTAGGGCGAAAGGTAACACGCTCGTGGTAGAAAACACACGTTCGACTCCGGGCGGGCGGGCGAATAAAGCAGCCCTTGTAAGGGTCCGCGCTCAAGACGAATCGCCGCCGGTCGATCTCGCGCCCGGATCCATCTTGCGCAACGAGCTCGTGTTCGCCCCAGGGGACACGCACTACGACAAACCCGTCGTCGTTTTCGAAATGTTTGCGGCAGGCGCTCGGCAACCGGTTTTCCATCGAGCAATACGGTGAGCCCGTCGAACGCCGCAGCATTCACGATAGCCAATCAGGCAGCAAGTGAAATACCTTTATCGCGGGAACGGATGCCGCCCCTAATATGCCAATTGCCGCGATACCCGCGATGGCTATCCGAGGAGTCACTGCAATTTTTTTTTTTGTCCTGGCGACGTGCCGCTGCTAATCGAGAAAACGCTTTCAGGCGGCCTGGCCCGCGAGCAACATCGGTTCGAGTTTTTGCCTCAAATGGCTGCATGGAGCATCCAGCGTTTTGCTCTGCTTTCGATGCCCTCGTCCAGCGAACTGAGGCACGCGTGAGCGCAGCGATGAGAAATTTGGCGTCGTTCGATTCCGTTCCTGACGATGCGCCACGGTTCGTTCCGCGGGCGCGTGCCAAATCGAAGCCCCTGATGTAGTGCTCATGTAATCAAACATGATGCCATCTCTACCCACTTCCATTTTGCTTTGCGGTTTTGCCCTGCTGAGCGCCCTTGAACAATATGATCGGGCGGCTTTCCAGCAGGGCCGCACACGCGTGACGAACGTTTTCGTGCGTTCGCCTCACCATGCCGTCGTTCCATGGCTCGTCGGCCCGGCGTGCAAGTCCGCGCCTCCATCGCCCATGCCCGTCCATGATGAGGTCCTGTCGCGTCTGACATCGTCTTTCGCCTCTCCGTTGTTGCGCCTGCAGCATTCCCTGGAATGCACCAATCAACCGCTTCCCGACGGGACCGACATGGACATGCTGCCGAGTTCGTCAAAGAAAACTGTCTTTCGCCATGGCCAACCAGAAATGCTGGCTGCGCGCCTGGTACCCGGAAGACGCAGCGGGGCACGCGTTCGCAGATATCGAGCTGTTGCACGCGGAGCGCTGGCCTGAAGCCACGATGGCATTCGGCGAGATTGCGCTGGCATATCCATTAATGATGCTCTCGGTATCGCCGCCGCAATGCTCTACCTCGAAGGCTGGAACATGCTCGGAAGCGCCTGATCATCCCCGGCCGGACTGCTTCCAGGAAATGCGCGACCAGCTTCCGTACTTTCACAACAGCCCATTCGCGAGAATGGCGAAAATCGGCGCCACCTCGAGAAAGTGTCTCGTCTTTTCCGAATCGGGATAAGTTTGGGACAGCGCACGGGCTGCGGGATCTTCGGAGCCGTCGAAAGAGCCTCGGAGGTTCTGGCAGTACGCGTCGGTGCGGAGTATCTCGCGCTGGCTACCCTGATGCGTCGAGGTCACACGCCCGCCGACGTATCGC
>JADJXL010000026.1 GCA_016715885.1 Polyangiaceae bacterium | reverse complement strand
TTTCTGGGGAATGGTTGCACCTTTTTTCAAAGACCGTGCAGCCGACCCGGATGTGCTCGTGGGAGTTTCCGATGGCACAGACGAGCATGATCCCGAGGATTCCCGGCTTCATTCCGATATTGTCCATCAAGTTTGGGCACTTGACGGACCGATCGAAAACGAACGGACCCCGAAGAAACGGATTTCTATTTGTCGCATTGGGATCAGGCGAATGATTGCGCATACCCGCGGCATTGCGCGGTGGGCTCCAAGCGTGTCGTGCGCGACTATGCACTCAACGACGGACAAGGTGGGCGACGGCGGCGTTTTGGCTTGCGTTATCGCGATGGACGATACGATCGGCGAGGTATGGTTTCCTGGGATTTGGCGAGCGTATCCTGGCGGACCTGGATACGGGCGCGACGACGGCGACGTTTTACGACAGCGAGACACTTGTCAGCATCGGCGAACGCAACGTGTGTCCCGTTTGCGGGGCGGGTAAAATCACAATGGCGGTGGGCTCCGGCGTTGCCAAGACAGGCGAATCCGGGCCGTGTAGAAACCAACTTTCGTCGATATTGTCGCAGACGTCGTTTCCCACGAATGACGGGCGCACGTATTTCGCTGCCCACGAAACGCCGTACGCGCCGCATGCAAGGCGCTTTTTCTGGAGCAGGTTCGCGCTGGCAGCACTAAGCGGGGGCGTGGCCGCCAATGAAAACGCGACGATGCTGCGCGATACGACCGTGGATGTACGCGACCATTGACGGAATTCGGCAGCGTGCTCCGAGGTTGACGTATCCACAGTGGGCGTCGACCTGACGACGTGTTTCGCGCACCGTGAAGAATGACGTGAGCCGTTGGATTTTAGGGCAGCCGCACTGGCAAGAGGAGTGCAGCTCGGCTGCGGGCTTGACGCAATGCCGGACGATCACACGAACGACGAATGCATTTGGCGAAGTGGAAAACGGAATCCACTTCGAGCAACGACAACATCGACGATACGAAGCTGACCGTGAAGTACGAGCGTGACCCGTTTGGCAATGTGACGAGGCGTGGTTGCGGACGTGCATTCGGGCATCATCGCGAATCAATGACCGTTTACGATGACGAAGGCGTATTCCCGGATCAGCACATCAATGCGCTTTGAGCATGAAACGACGGTGGAGCATGATGCGCGATTCGGTGCGCTGCAAAAAGTGATCGATCCGAATGAATTGGTCACCGGAATGGCAATTCGACGGCTTTGGCAGGTTGGAAGTCGAGAAACGCCCGGATGGATCGCAAACGACGATAGCGTTGAGCCGTGAAAACATCGGCGGCGAGTGGCGCATGAAGCAGCGCACGACGACGGCGGGTGGTTCGGACGATCAAACGGTGTTCGACAGCCGAGGGCGAGCCATGCGCGTGTATACGCATGGCCCTCCGCCAAAGCCGAATACGCCGCGCTTGATACAAGTCATCGAATACGATCCGCTGAGCGGGAAATGTTTGCGCGACGATCGGCCCCGGCGGCAGAAGATACGCTCGACTCGCAGCTCGCCTTCGACGAATACGAATTCGATGCGCTCGGTCGCGAGATTCGGCACACCACACCGTGGAACGCAACGACCACGACCTCGTATGATGGTTTTTCATCGAGATGACCGATCCGCTGTTGCACAATACGATTACCGGGCTCGATGCATTGGGTCGACCCGTAACAATCACGGATGCAGCGAATGGCAAAACGGCATGTGCCTATGGGTCATTCCGATACGCTTCGCTCGGTGACCGATCCCGGCGGTGCCGTCACCGTGGGCGCGCGATGCATTCGGGCGTGTGCGGCAATTGGATGAGCCGGATCGCGGCACGACGATGTTCGTCAACGATGGATTCGGTGACGTCCTCGCATCGACGGATGCACTTGGTCGCGTGATCACGTTTGGCGTGGACGCACTCGGGCGCGTGCAAACGCGCACGGATACGCACACGGGAAAAGCTTGACGACGACGTGGACGTGGGATACAGCGCCGAATGGAATTGGCCGGTTGCACATGCTCGAAAGTCCCGACGGAATCAAGACGTACGCGTATTCCGGAGCGAGGGCAGCTCGAAGGGATGACGCTCTCCGTTGCGGGAGAATCGTTTACGGCGCGAATGACGTACGACGAGGTTGGGAGGGCCAAAGCGCTCGAATATCCGCAGGCGCTCGGGCGTTGCCGTTTGGTGTAACGTACGAGCACGACAACCACGGTCATCGCATTGGCGTGCGTGACACGTATACGAACAGGGCGTATTGGCAATTGACGGACGTCGACCAAGCTGGCCGGTACAAGGGCGAGCTGTTGGCAATGGCGTGACGACGGCGCGGGGTTACGACCATGAGAAAGGTGCGCTCGAGAGCATCACCTCGACGAAGGGCGCGGCGACCATTCAGCAATTGTCGTACGACTGGGACGAGCGACTCAATTTGAAACGCCGTACGGACGCCAGGCAGCCGCAACATACTACGGAGCGATTCCGGTATGACGCATTGAATCGGCTCACGTGTGCGTACTTCGGCTCGTCGAGAATCAGAATGCACCGTGCGACGCGTCGTATGGGTATACGCCCAATGGGAACCTCACGTCAAAGTCGGACGTGGGCATTCTGTCGTATACCGATCCAAAGCATCCGCATGCCGTCACGAATGCGGCAGGCGATAGCTTCTACCATGATGCGGTCGGCAATCAAATCACGCGGCCGGGAGGCGTTGGCATTACGTATACGCCGTTTGATTTGCCGAAACGATCACAGGGCGCGACGACGGTATCGTTCGGGTACGATGGCGACGAGCAAAGAATTCGGAAGACATGCCGTCGAGCGAGACGCTGTACTTCGAGGACATCTTCGAGCAAGTGACCGGCGCTTTTGGCAAAGCGTATCGGTATTACGTGCATTCGCCGGAGCGAGTGATTGCCATTGTGACGCGCGGTGGCCCCAGAACCGGGGACGCTGTATCTGCATGTCGATCACCTTGGGTCGATCGAGACGACCACCAAAGAAAATGGCACCATCGATGAGCGGCGGAGTTGCGATGCTTTTGGCGCACGGAAAATCCAGAATGGGGCGGATCGCCGATAGCGTTCACGAGCAAAACGAAAAGGGCTATACAGGCCATGAAGAGGCCGACGAATTCGGCCTCGTCAACATGAAGGAAGAGTCTACGACCACGCATTGGGCGGTTCACGACGACCGATCCCATCATTGCGAACGTGTACAATGGGCAAAGCTTGGGAGCGTATGCATACGTGCGCGACAATCCGCTTGCATTCGTGGATCCAGTGGGTTTACTGAGGAAGAAGCGCGCGGTTGTGGCGCGTCGAAGAAACGCCCGGACAGCTCGGCATTCATCACGTTCGACCCATTGCCGCCACCGACGCCGCGACCTACGCCACCGCCACATGCGGCTGACGTGGGCGCTCCAGCGGCGACAACCGATGTAGGAACGACGGGAAATGGCGCAGCAGCACCGCCGCAGGGTGCAACGGTGGTCGAAAAAGGAAGCGTTGGCGATGCCGTATGGGATGGCGTTGGCGACGCGGCGCGCGGCATTTCGGGGACGATTGGACGTCGACCCCATTGCCGACGATCGAGCGGATGTACGACGCATACGACAAGGCGATGCCGTCGATGCATTCAATGTGGTCAACCCGCTGATTGCGTTTGCGAACATATCGCTTGCAAACGACGACGGCGACACGTACAGCGTCACACGGCAATCGACCGCGATAGGCGTGACGGTTATTGTAGGCGTCGTCGTTGGCAAGTTGGTCCCCAGGCGCGGAGCAGGTACGACGAGGGGCCACCAAAGCGAGGGGCCGGGGGCCGTGTTGGTGGAACCGGTGCGCTCTCTGGTGTAAGAGTCGGGCACACGTTTTCAAAACATGGGAGTGCAAATACTGCGCAGTTGTTGAAACAGGCGCAGGGATCGGGCCGAGCAATTGGACAATGGATCGATGATGCTGCCGCGGAGAACTTCATAGCTAAGCATCTGCCAGAGCTGAAGAGTGGTGCGGCGTCATTCGACTTGCCTGAAGGAATCGGGCGAATGGTCAATCCAGACGGGACCTTCAGTCCTGCAACGAGAGCGCGCCTGGTTCCAGTGGTTCCGGCGTAAAGACCGCGTATCCAGAGCCGTAGGAGCAATAAGATGATTGCCGAGGAACTTCTTCGCGAGCTAAGTTCGAGACTCGGATTGCGCTTTGAAAGCCAAGATTGGGGACTGTAAACGCAAATCCGTGGCGACTCCGTGAATTCATCTGCTTCTACGAATCGGAGGCTCTGGGTGCCCAGCCAGCGCTTCGGAACTCGGGGGAGCTGATCCTCGCATCGGCAAACGAGCGCGACTCTTGGCTGGTACGGTCAAGGAGGATGCAGATATACATCTGTTTGTTGATTTCGTTCGGAATCACTGGCGCGAGCAAGACTCACATTACCTACTGGCTGGGCCTTCAGTCCCATGAGGAATTTCCGATAACCGCGGTGCTGAAGCAGATTGGTAGCACATCAATTCCGGGGACTCAAACAACGTGAATGATGCAGCACTCCATAAGGATGGCGACTTCATCACAGTACTACCGGGCGGACACACGAATGGATGGTTCAATGGAGCAACTCGCCATTTCCCTTAGAAACTTGGCCGGCAAGCGCATCACCTATATTGCCAGGGTGCTCTACGAACATGGGGAGAAATAGATCCAGATGACGGCGCAGTTGAAATCGGCATCGATGATCAGGTCTTTATTGATAGATGCGCCGCCGAGGCGATAGCATACGGGCTCGTGAAGGTGCCTGGAAGGACCCGTTTACAGAGCCTATTGGTGAGGATAACCGACAATACATTGAAGCCCACGGGAAGTGGCGTCGGGTGAATTGCTCGCAGCTAAATGGCTACTCCGGAACCGTTGGTCAGCCAATTACTGCTGTCGCCGCCCTGGTGAACGAAAAATGGGCGTATTGCTGGTGTTCGCATCTCTGCATCGAGCCGAAGCATGTGGTTCGTGGTTCGTGGTGATGAATGCCGCGTGTATTGGGCACATCCGATCGGATTTAGAGTATGAACCAAAATGAGAAGTTGGGTGACGGATAATCGGTTCACGAAACCTGCCCGAGTTGTAAGAGTTCTCCTTGAACGAAACGATGATGACCTGGTTCTCTACCTCAAGCTCGCCCATGATTTGGGCGATTCTGACATGGAATGGCGTCTCGTAGGGGCGGGGCAGATATAATGAATATGGTGCCCGATGAAAGGACCCCCTCAACCCACCGCCCGCACATCCTCGTAAATCTTTGCACTATCCACCGGAATAGCTCGTCCTGGAACTGCGGATCCCTCGTGCCCGCGATACCACGTCCTGGTTCTGCTCCATCCGGTCGAGCATCTTCGCCGATCTTGCCCTTCATCGACAAAGCAAAATGTCCAGCGCATTGGCCTTCGCTCGCTGCACCACCTCCTCGTCCTGCTTCGCTTCCTCGACGAATTGATGGAAGAGTAGCTCATCCGCCTTCGTGAACTCCGTCCCGAAACGTCGTTCAAGATCGTGATGATTTGCGATAAGTTAGCGACTTCGTCTTTGGCCTTCCGCGTTCCGACGTCCGTCGGCCCTTGAGCTGCACCGAATCCGCCACGCTCAGCTTGATCTGCGCCTCTTCGATCTTTTCCAAGCGATAATATTGAAGCGCTACTTCTCATCGAGCGGCAATGGAGTCTTCTTCGGGTCGTGGGGCGTTTCAATTCCGAAACCGCCCAAACGTAAATAAACTTTTTCAGGTCCGCGTCCTGATACGGCATGACTTGCGACAAGAATGCGCAAAGTCCAGATATGCAATCAATGCTTCAAGAAAAATCGTCTTGCTGCTCCTCGGGCAATGCAATGAAGCGATCCTTGCCGGGCTCGACCCACCGGTAGAGCTCGGTGATGATGTTGCCCGTCATCTTGCCTTTGTGCGAGAAAAACAGCTTGCAAAATGCTTCCAGCTCCGACGCCCAAAAGACTTGGGCCGCCTCGAGCCGGTGCGACAGTTCGTAGAGCTGCTGCGGATCGGCTGCTTCCGCCACCGTCGTTTGCTCGTAATACGGCTGAAAACTCCGCTGGATTTCTTCGGTCTCGTTCACGGAAATCCAAAATGAACGTGTCCTCTTTGCCCGGATGTGCGGATTCAAACGTGACAACGTTTGCACCGCTTGCACCCCCGCAAGACGCTTGTCCACGTACATCGTGTGCAAAGCGGTTGATCGAATCCCGTTTGGTATTTGTTCGCCACGAGCAGCACTTGGTACTCGTCCGACTCGAATGCCGCCGGAAGCTGTCGCTCGCTGATGTTTTTGCCCTTCTGCGCCGCCCCGGTTCCCTCGATTGAAGGGCAGAAACGATGTCTGTTCCAAGTCCAGTTTCGTGGTCATAGTAGACCCAATCCGGATCGACGGCGAAGTGCACGAGCGCTCGTTTTTGAATGCGAAAAAGAGCCGGCAACGCGTCACATGCGCATCATCAAAAGCTCTAGCGGCCCTCGCCACCACCGCCCGCGGGCTGCTCGCCCTTTTTCTTTGCTCGACGCTTGTACAGTGCCGATAGCTCGAATGCCGTCGCCATTGCCGGCTCGGACAAGTCACGCGCGGCGGCTTCGGCGGCATCCCGCGCCAATCGTACCGCAGGCTCACGACGATTCCGTCGAGAAAAATCGAGCGTCTCGGCCCGGGCGTTCCTCGCGGCTCGGCTTTCGCTTTGGAAGCATCACGCAATGCCTGCGCGTCCGCTGCAAGGTCCGTCACGGCTTTGGGCCCACCCACGATCCTTTGCCGCGTCCGCAATGGCTGGGTCTTTCAATACGTCCTGCAATGCATCGAGCTGTTTGGCGAGCCTCTGGCATCCTCGGCCGCAGCGGTCGCGCTCCAAAAGCGCCTCGATCTTTAGCGGCCCCGCAATGTTTCCCAATGCCAACAGCGTTCGCTTTGCCCCACCCAGGACCGAACGCGCTCGCAATCGAGCGCCCTGGCCATCGCGCATGGCCGCCGAAAGCGCCGCGGTATCGACTTTCTTGCTCGTCCGCTTCGTTTCTCGCCCGACGCCCGCTGCGATCAATTCATTGCGCATCCTCCAATTCGGCCGCATCGGCCGAACCAAAACCATAATCGACGAGCTTTGCGCGTGCGCTGCACGCATTCAATGTTTGATTTGCCTGCGCCAGCGTGTCCGCCGATCCAAATGTTCACCATCTTTGATGAATGCCGCGCGCGCTTCGGGGGCGAGCGCCTTCAAGTCGAGTGCCATACAACCACCTCCTACGAAGTGGGTTTACTTAAGCCGGAATACGTGATGAGCGAAAAAGTGTGCTGGTCGGAACAAGTGGCGCGTGGACCTGATGAAGGACCGCGTCGGGTTGACGAAGGATCGCGTCGGGTTGACGAAGGATCGCGTCGGGTTGATGAAGGATCGCGTCGGGTGGTAGAGGGTCACTTTGGACAAAAGTGGGTCATTTTGAAAATTGACGCGGGAAAATAGGCTAGAACGCTCGGGCCTGAAAGGGCGCCGCCCCGGTAACGTTAGCCGCGCTACCGAGGCGACTTGATACCCCGTTCCTGAAAACGAGAGATACCCGATGAACGCTTTAGAACCTCCGAACGAATTCGGACAAGAAAACGTCTCCATTTCCGCGTCAATCGATCGACTGACGTCCCGGCCCTTCCTTGTCCTCCCGACCCGATCAAGCGCCGTCGACGTTCCGACGCGTTGAAGCTCTCGCCTGATGAGGTCCGCGCCGTACGCGTCGCGCTCAGGAAGATGAAGCGCGCGTTCGGGAGCTTCCACGTACTCGCCGCGAAGATCGGGATCTCCGCGAACACGCTCCGACGCCTCGTGAACCCGAACAGAACGCCGCCTACGGGGACCTTCGCGATCCGTCTCGCCGCGGTCGCGGGAGTACCCGTAGAGGTCCTTTTAGGCGGAAAGGTCATCGTCACCGCGCCGATCATCGGGAGGGCAGCATGACACGTTCACGCGTCAGGGAAAGGGAAAGAATACGCGCCGCGGTCGAGACGAGCGATCCCGCGGCTCTAGCGGCCTACGCGGCGCTCCTACGCCCCGTTGTAGCGAACCTCCGCGCTCTCGCTGAAGACGCTACCGCGACGCCCGATCAGCGCGTTCACAGCCGCGTCTACCTCCGCCGCGAGATCCTCAAGGGGCTCCGCGAGATCGAGACGCGGATCGAAGTAGCGTCGAACGCCGTACAGTAGCCCGTCTCACGTTCCCACCTACCCGCGATCCACCGCGTTTTCTTTCGCTCGCTTCTAGACTCCCCTCAAAATGGAGCTAGATCCCGCTCCGTTCGGAATAACCCGAGCGCTAGGCTACAGAAAACGAAAGGCGAGCCGCGTAACTTCCGCTACGACAACCCGCCCAGCATCCCGCCACGGATGCTCGGAGCGTGGATCGGGGATGGTCCTGAGTCAAGGCGGGGGGTGTGCGTGCTGCGCAAAGAAAACACCGAGATGAACTACACAAAAATTCACGCCGCCGCACGCCGCGTTATCCAGCTTCGTCACATTGACGGCCACCTCGACCCATGGCGCCTTGCATGGTGTGCTGTTTTTGACGCGTTTGTTGAGCACATGCAATGGCCAGAACATTTGTGTGGGCCAGGACTCGACAAAATAGACAATCTTCGCGGAGTTTTTGACCCTCTGGACAAAGGGGTGATGTGGGGTTCGGCCAGGTTCGTCGTGTCAAACAAAGACAACTCGATGGATCAAATAGTCAGGTATGGGGTTAAGCCGGTGTTCGCGTCCGACGAACCATCTCCACTTGAAGAGACTACTACTTTCGCAATTTTAGGATCTGATGGAGAAGAGATTGGCAAGTTTTTTGCGAAGGAGCCCAGCAAAAACATCGAACTTTTTGAAACGATGAGCCAATCGATCAGTAGGGGCGTCGTTGTTGCCGCCTGTAGCAGGGGAGCGATGTTGTATGGGATGTTTGGGGTTGCCGAGTAACCCGTACATACGCAGCACAAACGTCACTTCTTGTTCTCTCGTCATTCGATGAATGAAACAGTACACCGCCATCGAATGCACGTTTATTCGTCCATCTACACCGGATCCCTAGGAACTACGCCGTTCAACGTAGGCTTGTCCATCCAAACCTATCGAAATCCAGCGCCAACCACACCTCCTCTCAAATGGAAATACCAAATCGTCATTCGTCCGTCTCGTCGTCGAACAGGTCAAGCTGACCCTTCTCCGGTTTCACCGGCTTGATCAACGGCTGAGCTTTCGCCGCGGATTTCCCGCCATCGATCGCGCGGAGGAACCCCCTACCGTTGGGTAGCTCACGATGGGCAACCTCGGGTTTTCGTGACGCGAGGGGCTGAACATCCGGAGGTGGACAAGGTTCGGCTGTCAAGAGGTTTTTCAACAATTCGCGGAGGTCCCAAACGTGATCCGTCACCCCTAGTTGCATCGCGGGCGTGACCCGTAAGGTAGAGATCACATGACACATATTGTAATGAAGATAGCCTAACGCGATAGCCGCGGAATGATGACGAGGGTCTTTTGAGAACGCGAGACATAGCCTACGAATTCGCCCTACAAGGTGTCTCATCGTACCGTTTTGACGCTCTATATAGGCTGTACTCGCGGAGTCTAAATCAGGCGCTCCGAACACCGTTTTCTTTGTAATGAAGCCTTCACCGTTCTTAATACGGGGCGGCTCATAGCGGTAATCATCGTCTCGCCTCCCCTTTTTCGTGTAATTCTTGATCGTCATCGCGTAATCTATCGTTCTTCCGAACGAACTTTCGACGGCGCTTACGTAAGGCGCGAAACCATCCGAGGTCATAGCGGGCATGACGATCAAACGAGAACGGAGGTCTTTTACGAACGATTTCGCGCTCTCTTCGTTCCGTTTTCCGACCTTCCAACAGATGACGAAACGTGAGCCGGAATCCAACGCTACGAATGTATACGCTTCGCCGAGGCCTTCAGCGTGTTCTTTCGCGGTAACTCGCGACTGTTTCTTACGTACGAAGCTCCAAATTTCGTCGAGCTGTACAAGGGGACAGGACAGATTTCGCGCTATTTTATTGTGTAAATGGATCGCGTTTTCCCCTAACGATAACGCGAGCTTACGGATCGTTCGCCGATTGACGTCGGTCATTCGTTCGACCGCTCGCTCGGAGTTTCCGTTCACTAACGCCGCGAGGACAGAAAGACGCCTCTCGAACGACAAAACGTTCGACATCGATCCCTCATTTTTGACTGGAAATTCGCGCCGTTCCGCGTTCGGCCCGTCCCGAATTTCCCGTCAAGTTTTAGAGGTTCACGATATCAGATTTTTCGATCGCTCAGGAGGTTTTTTCTCAATGAGCGGACAGGATACGACACATGAACGGATGAGGCGTACGAACGGCGAAACGTTAGGAATCACGCGAATGACGCGGCGCGTATTAGGCGGCCGAGCGCGTAGCTAGGCTCACGAATTCAAAATGACCCATTCGTGAAAAGAGGGTCAGTTTGAAACGTAAAATGGGGTATTTACCCCTCTACCCGTCGGGTTGACGAAGGATCGCGTACGGGTTGATGAAGGATCGTGTACGGGTTGATGAAGGATCGCGTCGGGTTGATGAAGGATCGCGTACGGGTTGATGAAGGATCGCGTCGGGTTGACCCGGGATCGTGTGGACCTGAAAATGGATCGCACCCGGTTGAAAAAGGGATCGCCTAGATCTGAAAAAGGATCGCGTGGACCTGAAAAAGGATCGCGTGGACCTGAAAATGGACCGCGTAGACCTGAAGCGCGACCGCGTAGATTTGAAATAGGATCGCGTCCGGTTGAAAAATGGATCGCCTAGACCTGAAAATGGATCGCCTAGAACCACCAAGTCCGTTCCGGCCGCTTCACCTAGCCCAACTTCCGCAGTTGGCCAAGCCCGTCGTCAGAATCGTGCTCACCGAACGCTGATTCCACGGAACAATGTGGGCCAGGCATGTGGCCTGAGTTGTTGTGCGCGAGTGATGCGTCGCCGATTTGGGAAGACCCGTCACTCGGCCCTTCCAAACCATGCGTGTAGTGCCAACCGATGGATTTGCGCGGTTTTACCGGAAGGACCATGATTGCAGCAAGAGATCGATGTATCTACGTCGCTCGCTGGTCAAGAAAAACGGAACCACCCACACCTATTGGCGATTGGTTCGGTCCGTTCGTCGCAATGGCAGAGTCGTTCAACAGACGGTCGCGCAGCTCGGGAATCTCGATGCGCAGGAGCGAGCGGCCGCGAAGGAGTTGGGCGCTCGAATGACGGGCGGCGCGAATCAAATGGAGTTATGGGAAGATAATCCCCTTCCGCAAACCTTGAAGATTCGAGCGGATCTTGTTCGCCTCGAACGCAGTCGTGATTTCGGCGATGTGTGGCTCGGATGGACGCTCTGGAAGGCATTGCAACTGGATATGTTGTGCGCGTCGTGCATGCCCGAAGGAAAAGAGTCCGTCGCATGGTCCACGATGGCGGCGGTTTTGGTCATTGCACGACTGTGCGAGCCATCCAGCGAATTGCACATCGCCGAGGATTGGTATCGCAAAACGGCGCTCGAAGACATTCTCGATTTACCAGTGGAGCGGGTCAACGATGACCGGCTGTATCGCGCGCTCGACGAGCTTTTTGCCGCACAAAAGAAGCCATCGAGAAACATTTGCGCAAGCGACTCGGCGAATTGTTCTCGATTGAATATGATCTGCTGTTGTACGATGTGACGAGCACATATTTCGAGGGGCTTGCGGAGAAAAACGAACCACAGCGCGGACACAGTCGCGATCACCGCTCGGATTGCAAGCAGGTTTGCATCGCGCTCGTCGTCACGCGTGAAGGACTTCCGCTTGGCTACGAGGTTTTCCGGAAACCGTAGCGACATGACGACGGTCAAAGAAATCGTCGAGAGCATGGAACGAAGATTTGGCATCGCGCAACGCGTATGGGTCATGGATCGCGGGATGGGCAGCGAAGCGAATGTGAAATAAGGCTTGAATCAACGGGCAGACGGTATTTGATTGGCACGCCCAAAGCAGCGATGAAATCTTGGCGTGAGGCGATTTTGGATTCGGCGGGCTGGACGGCAATTCGTGACGGATTGGAAGTTAAGCTGTGCTCGAAGGGGATCCGAGACATTTGTATTGTGCCGGTCCGCAGATCGAGCGAAGAAGGAATCGGCGATGCACGACCGATTTGCGAAACGGATCGAAGATGGTCTCGAACGAATCGAGCGGCGGCTCGAGCGAGCCAAAAGCCCGTGGATCGAAGCACGCTCGAACGCCGATGGGCGGCTTCTCGGCGGCAATGAACGCGCGGCCGGCCGCTATCGAATACAAATCGTTTACGATCAACCAGGGCCGGAGGATTGAAACTTCAGAAAGCGCTGCAATTTGACTGGAATGAATGGGCCCGCGAAAGCGAGGATGTTATGTGCTGCGCACCAACGTAAACAATTGGTCGGCGCAAGAAATATGGCACACGTACATTCAATTGACGCAAGCGGAAGCCGCATTTTCGCATTCATAAAAACGACCTCTCGATTCGACCGATATGGCATCAGAAAGCCGAGCGAGTACAGGCGCACATTCTCGTGTGCTTTCTGGCGTATGCATTATGGAAAACGCTGGAACAGTGGCAGAAACGTGCAGGATTGGGCGGCAGTCCGCGCACGATTCTCGAGGAGCTTCATCGCATTCAATGCGCGGACGTCATCATCCCCATCGCAGGAGAAGCCGGGCGCGAACTGCGGATTCGTTGCATCGTCCGTCCCGAGCCTGAACAGGCAGCCTGCTCGACCGCCTCGGGCTACGCCTACCCGAGCGCATCCGGACCCCACGCGTCGCGTAGATTTGTAGTGCCAACTTTGGGCCGTAAGTGCTTGAAATTATTGATCTGCCCTGGCCCAACTGCGGAAGTTGGGCTAGCTCCACCGCACCATCCCTGTCGCCTCGTGGCAACTCGTCCCACACTCAACCCTTCCACTGACCCGCCCAAACGCCGTATCGTTCGTGCCGAGTCCCCGCATTCGTCGAATCGAAACGCATGACCCCGGGAATTCCCCGGCTGTAGCATCGTCGCCACCCTCGCCACAGATGCCCGCTTCGCCCTCTACCGAGGACGTCTGAGGATGGCACCTCGGTGCTCGTCGAATGCACGCGCATGCGCCGCCGCAGCGACGATCGCGCCCGCTGCGTCGCGCCCACGCGCTCGGAAAAGAGCTCGGTGACGCCGTCACGCCACGCGCGATCGGGTTCGTCGAACATGCCGAGCTGTTCGGCGTCATGCGTGAAGACCCGGCGGCACGACGCTCGAAACGATCCTCGCCACGCGCCGCTTGCCACTCGAAACAGCGCTCGCGTACGCAGCCGCCGTCGCGCGCGCGCTCGCCGTGCTGGCCGCGCAAGGCGTCGTGCATCGCGACATCACGCCAAGAAGCATCCTCGTGCGAGAACACGACAACGCAGCGTTTCTCGTGCACTTCACGTCCGCAGGACGCACCGGCGACGAATCCCTACGCACGCCGAACCCGGATGCCCCGAAAGGCACCCTCGTGTACATGGCGCCCGAACAGACGGGCCGGACAAACCGTCCGTCGATCATCGAGCGGACTTTTACGCGCTCGGGGCCGTGCTCTACAAGGAATGCTCACGGGCAGCCGCCGTTCACTTCGCAGAGCCCATGGCGCTCGTGCACGCACCTTGCACGAGCACCGAAGCCGCCGCACGAGCTGGAACCAAGCGTGCCTCCAGCGATTTCGCGCATCGTCCGCAAGCTGCTCGCGAAGAGCGCGGACGACCGCTACAAAGCGCACGCGGAATCGCCGCCGACATCGGCATGTGCATCGAACGGCTGCGTTCGTCGGGACGCGTCGATCCGTTTCCACTCGGAGGACAAGACCGCCCCACGATGCTCACCTCCGCCGTGCGTCTCTACGGACGCGACGCCGGCGTGAAACGCTGTCCGCCGCCGTGGATCGCGCTCGGCGCGGGGTCGCGGATGTTCGCGATCCAAGGCGCCGAAGGCATGGGCCAGAACGGCGCTCGTCATCGACATGTTCGCGCGAACGGCCGCCGATGATGCGTATCTTGCCGCGGGCAAGTTCGATCCAATGGGCAGAACATGCCGTTTGCGGGCATCGGCCACGCGCTCGGAGAACTCGTGCGCGCAGCGCTGGCGGGGACCGAGACCGAGCTTTCGCGGATTCGTGCCGAGCTCGATGCAGCGCTCGGACCCAACGTCGAGCTCGTCGCGCGCGTCGTCCCCGAGCTCGGCATGCTGTTCACGCCGAGCGGGCGTCGCGCCGGACTTGGGGCCGCTCGAATCGCAAAACTCGCTTTGCCATCATCGTGCAGCGGTTCATTTCCGTCTTCACGCGGCGCCGTCCCGTCATCTTGTTCCTCGACGATCTTCCAGTGGGCAGACCCGGCATCGCTGAAGCTCTTGAAGGATCTTTTGGGTGATCCTCAAGCCGCGTATTTGCTCGTCGTCACGGCGTTTCGCAGCCGTGACGATGGCGAACGTTCGGCCCCATTCGCCGCACGCTCGACGACGGCTTCAGTGGCTCGACGTGCCCGTCACGGAGCTCGAGCTGCGTCCGCTGCGCCCTCGGATGTGCGCAGCATGATCGCGGGCTCCTTGGTTGCGATTCATCCGAGGTCCGAATCGCTCGGCGTGCTTCTGTGGAGCAAGACGAACGAAATCCCTTCTTCGTACGGCAAATCCTCGGCTCGCTCGTGCGTGATGGGCTCGTCGACGTCGATGCTGCGACGGGCGCCGTGTATTGCGACGAAGCGCGTGTCGAAGGCTCGATCACGGACGACATCGTCACGCTGTTGCTCGAAAGATCGGCGATCTTGCGCCAGCGTCGCGTCATGCGCTCGTGCGCGCGGCGTGTTTTGGTCACGAGTTTCGCCTCGATTCGCTCGCTGCGCTTTGTGGTCGCACGCCGATGGAACTGCGCGGCGACTTGAGCGCCGCGGTTGCCGAAGGGCTCGTGCTTCCCGTGCGCGTGCGGCAAGTCCCGGTTCGTCCGGGTGAAACGAGCCCGCGGGTCCACGCGCGTATCGTTTCTCGCACGACAAGGTGCAACAGGCTGCATATTCGCTGCTTCCTGCGGAGGAACTGCCCGCGCTGCATCTTGCGATCAGCCGTCGTTTGCGCGCCGAACCGACTCCGGACAACGACAGTCCTTTCGAGGTGCTCTTTCCGCGCATCGTGGTGCAGCCGCGATGACGGACGCTGCCGAGCGTGTCGACGTCGCCGTATGCGCTCGAAGGAGGCCGGAAGGCGCGCGGGCCGCGGCCTACGAAGCGGCGTCCGGTTACTTCGACGGGCATCATGTTGCTCGGCGGTCGCGGCTGGGATGATCAACCGCAGCTCATGTTTTCGCTCGCATGGGGAGCTGCTGCGTGTGCGTATCTCACGGGCAGGTTCGACGACGCGGAGAAGCTGTTTGCGCTGTTGCGAAGGCATGCTTCATCGCCGCTCGATCGCGCGAGCGTGCGTGATCTCGAGACCGTTTTGTACGTGACGATGGGTCGGTTCACGGACGCGGTGCGCGTGGGTTGCGAAGGACTTCGGCTGCTTGGCGAGCATTCGCTCGACAACCCGGATCGATTGGCGGTGTTTGCCGAGAACGCACCAAGATCGATCGGATGCTCAATGCGCGGCATGCCGAGTCGATGGTCGATGTCGTGATGCTCAAGAGATCCGAATCGGCGAGCCATTTTGCGCACGCTCATTCATCTCGTTCAGCCGCGTATGACGGATCCGCGCTTCTTTTCTTGGTGGCTGCGCGCATGGTGCGCACGACGCTCGAAGGCGGGCCGACCGAGGACAAAGTGCGTTTGCGTTTGCCGTGTACGGCATGACGCTCGCTGCGATGCAGCGTTACGACGAAGCGTTTCACATGGGTGAGCTCGCGCTGCGTCTATTCGAGCGGTTTCCGTCACCTTCGTTTGCATGCAAAGTGTATTTGACGGTCGGCGGCAACCTGCACTTTTACCGTCGCCCGCTGGCGGCGAGCCTTCCGTACTTGGAACGAGCGCAGCGCGAGGGGCTTGCGACGGGGGATTTCCCGTTTGTTTCGTACACGTGTTTCACGATTGCTCAGATACGTTTGGGCTTGGGCGAAGAATTGGGAGCCTGTCGAGCAGGAGGATCGAGAGCTTTCTTTTGCTCATGCAGAAGACGCGCGACCTCATATCGAGGCGCATTTGCGCGTCGCTTATCAGCTCGTGCGTTGTTTGCGAGGTCGCACGCGCGGCAACGCAACGACGCTTTCGGATCGCGATTTCGACGAAGCGAAGTTCGAGGCTTCGCTGCGTGAGAAGAACCTGCCGTTCGTCACGAGTTATTTTCATGCCGTGCGGCTCGAGCTGGCGGTGCTTTTCGGCGATTACGACTTGGCCGTACGCGTGCTCGAGGAGGCTGATCGGTATGTCGACGTTGCGGTAGCGCAATACTTTGCGACGGGCGTCATATTCCGCGGAGCGTTTCTTGCGGCGGTGCAATCGGGCCAAGGGTCACGTGACGAGCGGGCAAAGTGGCTTGCGGACTATGAGCGTCGTGAGGCGAAGTTATTGGCGCTTGCGGAGAGCTGTCCGCAGAATTTCCGGCATCGATTGGATTTGGTGCGAGCGGAGCGGGCGCGTGTCGAGGGGCGGGACATCGAAGCGCTCAATCTTTCGATGCGGCCATCGAGGGGCTGCTCGGAATGGGTTTGTCAAGGATGAAGCATTGCGCTCGAGCGCGCGGCCGAATATCACTTGGCGCTTGGCCGCAAACGACTTGCTCGGTCGTATGTCGTCGAAGCGCGTCGGGTGCTTGGCCGCTGGGGAGCGACGTCGAAGCGGGATCAGTTGTCGGCTCAATACGACGAGCTTTGGGATGGGGAATTGCCGCCGTGGGATCAGCCTGCGCAGAGCTCGCGCATCGATAAGAACTTCGCGGCGCTCGATACGGCCACGGTCATTCATGCGGCGCAGGCGATTGCGGGCGAGATTTTATTGGAGCGCGTGCTCGTGCGGGTCGTTCGGGCGGTGATTGAAAGTGCGGGCGCGGATCGAGGCATGTTGCTCATCGATCGAGGTGGCCGGCTTTGGGTCGACGTGACGATGCAGGTCGATCCGGAGCGAATCGAGACGGAGACGAGCGTATTGGCGGAGGAATACGAGGAGCTTCCGCTGTCGGTCGTGGAATACGTGAGACGCACGCGCGAGCCGCTCGTGATGGGCGACGCGGGGGCGGATCGGCGATTTGCGAAAGACCGATACATGGTGCATTACGCGCCGAGGTCGATTCTGTGCACGCCGATGCTGCACAAGGGGAAATTGGTCGGCATCATTTACCTCGAGCACACGTCGGCGAACGAAGCGTTCGTCCCGGGGCGATTGCCGCTCATCGAGTTTCTTGCGGCGCAAGCGGCGGCGGCTGTCGAGAGCGCGTTGCTTTATGCGGAAGTGCAGCGCGTGACGGACGAATTGCGGCGCTCGAATGAGGGGCTCGAAGCGGAGGTTGCGAAGCGGACGAAAGAGGCGCGCGAGACGGCGGACATGCTACGCGTGGAGCTCGAACAGCGGGCATTGACGGAGGCCGAGCGCGAAGCATTGCAATTGCGTGTCATCGCGGCGCAGCGCGAGCGGCTTGCGGAATTGTCGACGCCGATCATTCCGATCAGCGACGACGTCGTGGTGATGCCGCTCATTGGGACGATGGACGAGGCGCGTGTTGGCGAGCTGATGCAGGCGGCGTTGAAGGGCGCGATGGAGCGGCCGGTGCGGGCGGTCATTCTGGACGTGACGGGTGTCAAGAATGGTGACTCGCGTGTGGCGGAGGCGCTCGTGCAGACGGCGTCGGCATTGAAGCTGCTCGGGGCGCAGGCGATATTGACGGGCGTGCGAGCGGACGTGGCGCGATCGCTGATGGAGGAGCGGTACGGAATTGACGGGCATCGTGACGAAGAGCAGCTTGCAGGCGGGAATCACGTTGGCGCTGGGGAAAGCGTTGCGGCGGCGATAATTAGCGATCGAACCAATAACCGGGGCGCCGACTATGATGCGCGACCGCGATGATGGTGACGATGGTACGTGATCGCCGAAGCGAGGCTGCTCGTGTTGGTCCTACTGCTGCTTTCGCCGCCTGAGTTACGCGGTAAATAATGGTGAATGGGAACCCTCGAAGGATGAATCGCCGCGTGTTTCGCGCGCCAGATGGTGATTGCAGTGGTGCTTCTCGGATGACATCGAGTGCACGACCGACCTCGGCGGCAAACCGAGCAGCTGCGGCAGGGTTGTGCTCTCCGTAGAATTTATACGCTTCTTCTACCTCATCGCCGGCAGCCGGGTGAAACCGGATCTCCGTCACCGTTTTCCAAGCCTTCGCATGACCTGCTCCGCAGGAATCGTTTCCACTTCACCCCGCTCGATTTGCACAATTCGGCGTTCAATTTCCGCGTCCCATGCGGCCGCGACATCCTGCTCGTTTTCAACGTTGTCCAGGCTTTCCAGTAGCTCGGCCGCCAAAGCGGCACGTTCATGGGGCGGCAACGCGAGCGCGGTCGAGCGGAGCAGGGCGCGAGTCATGTGCGCAGCATAGCACATGATGCATCACGTAGGCACACGATGATTGTTCTTCGCTGAGCCCTCGCAGCGTGGAGCGTTCGTCTCTGAGCGCGCCGAATTCCGACCAACTAAAGTCTTGACGCCGCGTGTCGATTGGTGTCTTGGTCGATGCATCGTTGCAGGTCAAACGATGATCCAACAACAAAGAGAGGTCATGAACATGAAGCGTCTATTTCTTTTGGTGGTGCCCTTCGCTCTCATCGTCGGGTGCGGTGGCGGAGGGTCGATGCAGGCGGAGATCAAGACGGGAGATTCGGCCCCGCCGCCGCCTCCGGTCGCAGAAGCTCCGAAGGATGCTCCGAGCGACGTGGGGACGGCGCACATCAAGGGGGATCATATTGAAATTGATCAGCAGATTTTGTTCGACACGGACAGTGATCACATCAATGAGGAGCAATCAAAAGGCGTCCTCTCGGATCTCGTGGCGATTTTGAAGGCACACCCGGAAGTCGTTCACATGCAGATCGCGGGCCATACCGATTCGACAGGATCGGCCGAGCACAATCAGAAGTTGTCCGAGCGTCGAGCCGCGGCCGTGGCGAAATACATCAATGAACACGGGTTGCCCAACGTGAAGATCGAAACGGCAGGGTACGGCAAAACGAAGCCGCTGTGCACCGAAGACACCGACGCGTGCCACGACAAGAATCGTCGCGTCGAATTCATCATTCTCAAGTAGTCCCTCTTCGTCACGATCACGGCTGCGCTTTACGCGTTATGCCGTGAAGCCCCAGCTTTTCTGCGTCCTTCGCCGCTGCCGCAAGAGCCGCTCGTCCTTGCGCCGTTTTGTTCGCACCCATGTCGATGCGTGCCTTTGCAATGCGCCCCTCGAGCTCGAATCGGGGAATCCCGAGCTTTGTTGCGTCTGCAATCACGCTGTCGAGCGCTTTGTGCGCATCTTCGGTTTTACCTTGTCGAGCGTCGAGGATGGCTCCGGTGATCATGACTTCCAACCGAGGCGCGACGAATTGCGTCGTTGCCGCAGTTTGTCGGGCTTTGGCCAGCGTCGTTGCCGCATCCTCGAGGCGCTTCGTCGTGAGTTGAATTTGTGCAATGACGGCGCGCGCATCGGCCTCGAGCGCCACCGACTGTTCGGCGATGAACGTGTCGAGGGCCGCCTTGGCCTCTTTCTCCGCTTCGTCGAAATCGCCTTTGGCGAGTAGAATGCGCGCAAGGAGCAGCTGACTTTCCCCCGTGAAAAGCGTGAGGCCGAGGCGCGAGCGCGTGCCGAGCGACTCCTTGGCAAGCGCTTCGGCTTCGTCCAGCTTGCCTTCGTCGAGCGCCAATTCGGCAAAGAAGGCCTTTCCCCATGCCAGGCTCCGTTCGTCTTGAGCGTCGCGCACCATCAAAATCGCCGCCGCATACTCGCTGCGTGCTTTGGAAACGTCGCCACGCAATGCAGCCACACGGGCTCCGAGCAGCCGCGCCATCGCTCGGTACGCCGGAGTGAGCTCCTGCGACGTTCCGGCGAGAGCTCGCTCTGCTTCGTCCAAACGCCCGCGTTGAATCTCGAGCACCGCCAGATTCACGAGTAGTTCGGCTGTACGCGCGGCACTTCCCAGCTCACGGCAGACGCGCGCTGCCTCGGCATCGTGCTCGACTGCCGTTTTCAAATCACCGCGATAATAGTAGGCGATACTCAGATTGTGCACGACCTCGACGAGAAGCAATCGATCGCCTGTCGTTGCTGCGCGCCGTTTCGCTGCTTCGAGGTTTTTAATGCCCGCGACATTTTCGCCCGTGTTGAGGAGGTTGAAGCCGAGTACCATCTGGCCTCGGACCGCGATGGTCGTCGCCCCCATTGTATCCGCTTTGTTCCATCGCGCGCCTGGCGGCAGTGCTCGAAGGCGCCAGATCGCCAAGTGTCGAATACGCCTCGGCCTCGGCTAAGTCGATCCGTGGATCGTCCCCGATGGGCGGCGGCAAGCGGCGTAGACGCTCGAGCGTCGCAAGCGCGTCCTTTCCTTTGGCACCCTCCGTCTGAGCCTTTGCCAAACGGAGTCCATGTTCGAGATTGTCTGGAGACACCGTGCAGCGTTTGCGCAACTTCGATGGCTTTGGCCCAGGCGCTCGTCGCTTCGTAATAACGAACTTCGTTGACCATCCGTTCTTCACGACGCAACGATTGCGACAGCTCCATGGCTCGTTTCGCCGATTCGATGGCCGCATCCCCCAAGCCCAACATGAGCCGCGCATCGGTGAGCGCCGCATGACCCGGTGCAAATGCAGGCTCGAGCGTCACGACGCGCTCGAATGCCTTTTGTGCCCCCACCCCATCGAATGTTCGCAGCTTCGCAAGTCCCTCGGCGTACGCCCGCGCTGCTTCCGGCGTCGCCGGTTGCAGGGCCCGCAAGTTTTTCTCTTGCTCTTGCGACAAATCGCCCGCCCGCAAATGACGTCGCACCGATGAACCGGCACGCGCCACCAAGTCGATGAGCGCGCTCTCCGTGTCGGACTCGTTCACCGTCGCCAAGACTTCGCCCGTCTTGACGTCGACGAGCCGTACGTCGAGACGAACCTTGCCCCCAACAGCAAGATACGTCCCCGATACGACGAGCTCGGTTCCGAGATGTTTGCCTATGCGCGTCAGTGCTTTCTTGTCGAGTTTGTCCGTGTCGCCAAGCGACAAGTCGCGCTTCATCCGCTCGACGTCGTCCACGCTGCTCGTGCGGAGCTGCTCGCCCATCGCAAGCTCACCCGTCATCGTCTCCGTGAGCGCCGTGCCGATCCATGCGACATCCTCGCGTCCGGAAAGGCTTCGGAAGCCGAGAACTGCGATGGCACGACGCGTCCCGGGAATGTTCGTCGCGGCCTTCGTGGAAGAACCGTCCAAACCACCATGGGTCTTGGTGCGAACGGCGTAAGCACCGACGCCCACGAGACCCAGCGAAACGATCACGCCCACCGCGATCAATGCCCTCTTGCGGCGACCGCGTGTCGGTACGGCCGGTTTGTCGGAATCGAGTTTGTCCGCCGCAATCGTTTCCGCGAGAGCACCCGTGGTGGAGGTGCGTTTGTCCGTGGACGATTCGGCGGGAGCTTGCCCGACGGCGATCGCATCGGCCGCACCAAGGGTGTCCGCGAGCGCTGCTGCCGAGGCGCCCGGCGTATTCCGCAAGCTGGCATTGCGCGCAGCAAGCCCCGACCGGATCGAAGGCGCCGGCTCTTCGCCCAATGCAGCGAGCACGTCCTCCATCGACGCAAAGCGTTCCTGCGGCGCGCGACGTAGCGCCCGCATCACCACGCCTACGACGGTTGGATCGAGCGCCGCCACGTTGGGCATCGGCACCGGATCTTCGGACATGACGGCCGCAACGAGCGCCACCAGATCGTGCGCATTGGGCCAGGGCAGGGCGCCCCGAGAGAGCAGCTCGTAGGCGAGAACTCCCCAGGCAAATTGATCGGTGCGCCCGTCGATTTGTCCGCCGCGCATCTGCTCGGGCGCCATGTAGTGCGGCGTTCCCACGAGTTTCGATTCGTTTCCGGTGCCCAGGGTCGTCGATTGGTTCGTCAGCGTCCCCGTCGAATCCGCAATGGCGTGCGCACGCCGCGCAATGCCGAAGTCGAGCACTTTGATCACGCCGTCATCGCGCAGCATCACGTTTTCGGGCTTGATGTCCCGGTGCACGAGACCTCGACGATGCGCGAGCGCAAGGGCACGAGCAATATCGACGAGCCACGCGAGGCGCGTCGCAATCGGCGTGTCCGATTCCACGAACGTTCGCAACGACCGGCCCTCGATGAATTCCATCGCGAGAAACGTCGTTCCGTCGACCTCACCCACGTCGTAGATGGAGATGACGTTTGGGTGATCGAGCGCCGCGGCAGCCCGAGCTTCGCGGAGAAGTCGCGCCGCGTGGCCAGCGGAATCGTGCTCGGATGGCTCAGCCGACGTGCGCAGAATCTTCAGCGCAACGCGACGTTCGAGCTTCGTGTCGAACGCGCGGTAGACCGCGCCCATTCCTCCTTGACCGAGCAACGCTTCAATCCGGTAACGATCGAAGCGTTCGCCTATCGCGAACATCGGTCGCGAGCCTACCAGGTCGACCGCTCGACGCAACGCATAATATCGCGCCGTGTTTTGCGTGCTGCGAGGGTATCGGGGTGCCTCGAACCCAAGGCACGCGAATAAATGGCGATGGCTCGATCCTGAAGAGCCGCGGCTTCGACGGGGCGATTTTTCGCGAGCCGCAGCGAGGCGAAATTTTCTAGCAACAGCGCCAGAAATGGGTGAGACGCTCCGGCCGCCTCCTCTTGAATGGCAAGCGCACGGCGATACATTTTCGACGCTTCGCTCAGGCGACCCTGCTCGTGCAAGATGGCGGCAAGGTTTCCCAAATTGAACCCAACCTCGAAATGTTTCGGACCGTAAGCCTTCCGGAAGATTGCAATCGCTTCGTGATAAAGCGTTGCGGCAGCGGCCAAATCGCCTTTGCCTTCATAAAGCGACGCGAGCGCTGCTTTGTCCGCAGCAACGCTGACGTGCGCCGGACCGAGGGCTTTTTCGCGAAGACGAAGACCGCGACGAGCCAAAACGATGCCGCGCGCATGCTGGCCACGTGCGTGTTCGAGTCCCGCGAGATTGTGGTACAAAGTCGCCATCGCTTGCGGAGGACGCGGTCGGCCCAGCAGCGCAAGCGACTGTCGATAATGTGCTTCGGCAATGTCGAGCTTGCCGAGATGTCGGTGGACCACGCCGAGTCCATTGTGCGCATCGCATCGTTCTGCGTGTCCGAGCTTTTGTTCTGCGACGTGCAACGCGCGCGTGCATGACTTTTTGGCTTCTCGATAACGACCCGCCGCGACGTATAGGCGTCCGAGCAACGACAACGACGCAAATTTGAGTAATTCACCCTCGATGCCACAACGAACGCGAGCGAGAATTGCCGCCGCTCGCTCGCAAGGTTCGATGGCCATGGCCGATTCGCCGCAATCTTCGAATGTACCCGCGATCTCGAGCAAAACATTCGCCACGTCGGGATGGCGCGGTCCAAGCGCGTTTTCGAGCAGCGATAGGGCTCGTTTGCACAACGCACGAGCTTGGATGGGATTGCCGGCGTCGCGAAGTTCCTGCGCGCGCGCGAAGAGCGCACAACCGCGCTCGATGTCACTTGAAGAGCCCTTCATCGATCGTCACCGATGATTTGAGTGCCGGTTCGCGATAATTTCGCGGGTGGATGCGATTGATGTGAGCCGCGGCAGGTTGTCAGCCGTTGATCGTTTTCAGGCCATTGACCGTCTTCAGGCCATTGACGGTGCCCGCACGGACCTTGGTCTTGACCTTGACGCCGCTGTGGTTGATGGCATTGACAAAACCGGCACGAACCTTGGTCTTGACCTTGACGCCGCTGTGATTGATGGCCCCGACAAAGCCCGCACGGACCTTCGTTTTGACCTTGACGCCGCTGTGGTTCACGGCAATCAGCCCATTGACCGCCTTCAGACCGCCTGCTCGCACGTTGGTTCGAATTTTCATAACATGTCTCCTCGATGAAGGCGTTGCGCTTCGTGGTTCGTCCGGGCACCACGGCGAAACACCAAACGAAATGTCCCACATGGGGAGTGCTAAGGCAAGCAGATTCCCGTGTTGTCCACATCCGCCATTGTGAGGCTCCGTGGCATTGGCGCAATTGCGCTACCGCTCTGCTTTTTTCAACACCACAATACGTCCCGTGGGCGTCACCACCGTCTCGATATGCGCCACACGCTGTTTTACCAGCACGCGCGAAGCTTCAGCCAATTCTTCGCTCGCTTTTTGCCCTTTGATGAGGAGCAACCGCCCGCCCGGCTTCACGAATGGCGCCGTGATGGGCACGAGCTCCGATAGCCGCGCCACGGCACGCGCCGTCACCACATCGAACGCTGCCCGCAATGGCCCTGCTGCGAGCTTTTCCGCTCGATCCGCAAGGACCGTCACCTCGGACAAACCCAATGCATTGGCTACTGCCGTCAAAAATGCGGCCTTTTTTTGCGTTGCTTCCACCAGCGTCACCGATAGTTCCGGCCTCGCAATGGCAATCGGAATGCCCGGTAGTCCTCCGCCCGAACCAATGTCAATGATTCGTCCTCCAGGCCCTATGTCATCGAGCCGTGGAAGCAGCGTCAATGCATCGAGCGCATGGCGCTCCCAAGCGGCGTCCGGATTTTCGATGGCCGTCAAATTCATCTGCTGATTCATTGCCAAGAGCCGCGCCAGGTAATCGCCAATCTTGGTTATGGCTGCGGCGTCGATTCGGATGTTCGCATCCGCAAGTTTCGCGGCAAAATCCGCCGGTGGCGCGAGCGGGTCGGGGGCAGGCAGAGTGAGCGGTGGGCGTTCGTCGGGGCGCATCAGCGCCGTACCATAGCAGCTTTGCGCATCCCGTCGCGGCTCATCCGCCGACCTTGACAACGTCGCTTCTTGCGAGGATGCTTGCACCGATGCGCCGCGCCGCAGAATCCAACCGCTCGCTCGAGGCCGATGGGCAACGGCCGACTGAACGTTCTTGCTCGGACCTTTTTCATGCATGATGCACCAAGTCACTTGCGCGGCGATCGTTATGCCGTGATTCGGCTCCTCGGCGAAGGGGGACAAGCGGCCACGTTCGAGGCTGTCGACAAGAAAGAAGGCAAGCCGGTTGCCATCAAACGATTTCGCGTTCGAGGCGCCAAGAGCTGGAAAGAGGTCGAGCTTGCGGAGCGTGAAGCGCGGGTGCTCTCGAGTTTGTCGCATCCGGGTTTGCCGCGGTACGTCGAGCATTTCGAGGAAAATGGCGAGCTCTTTTTGGTCACGGAAAAGGTGGAAGGCGAAAGTTTGGCCGCCATGCAAAAACGCGGCGCGACGCTCGACGAAGGTGAAATCGTCCGCTTTCTTCGCGATAGCTCCGCGATTCTCGATTATTTGCACGGTCGCGCGCCGCCTGTCGTGCACCGTGATGTGAAGCCGAGCAATATTTTGCGGAGGCCCGATGGTTCGTTCGTCATCATCGATTTTGGGGCCGTACGTGACAAACTGAAACCCGAAGGAGGCAGCACGGTCGTTGGAACGTTCGGATTCATGGCGCCCGAACAATTTCAGGGGCGCGCAATGCCCGCTTCCGACGTGTACGCGGTTGGCGCCACGGCCATGACGATGCTCACGGGCGTGCAGCCGGAAGACTTGCCTCACAAGGGTCTTGCCATCGACGTTGCATCGGCGCTTGGCAAAAATGCAAGTCCCACGCTCGTCTCGGCCCTCGCCGCGATGCTCGAGCCCGACCCCGATCGTCGAGCGACCCGCATTGCGCCGCTCATCGAAACGCTACGGGATGCGCCCCGAAAAACCGACGTTCCTCGCGACAAACCTCGACGCGGCGCCAAACCGTCCAAAAAGGAACGCGATATCGAACGGGACATCGAGCAAGGTATCGAAGAAGCCGTCCAGCAGATGGAGCAGGGGTTTTCGGAAATCAAAAAAGAGTGGGCCAAAAAGTCGAAGAAGCACGAATCGAAGGCCAACCGCGATGCACGCAAGGCCGAGGAAAAGGCTGCACGACGCGCGCGGAAAGCCGAACAGCGAGCGCGCAAAATCGACGAGCGCGCTTGGGCCGAAGTTCAATCCAGCACCATCCCCGTGCCCGTCGCCGGCCTTTTATTGTTTGGCCTCACGATCGCCCAAATCGCGGTGCTCGTGGCATTACGGGCCATCGTCCCTACGCTCTTGTCCGTGCTGTCGATCTTTTTTGGCAAACCATTGCGTGACGCGAGTGCACGGACGCGGGATGCGGGCGTTTTGGCGCACGAGTCCATGCAGCGCGCCAAGGACGTCGTCCGCAATCGTACGGAGCGAACCTCGAGCGGCGCGCGGATCGAAGTGAAGCCGGTCGAAACGCCCAGCGATCCGAAGCGCGTACGCATTGCGGACGCCGACGCGAAAGACGATGCCGCCGAAGATGAGCTGGCGGCCGAGGAAGAGGCTGACGCTGAGGCACGCGCGCGCCAGCGCAAATGACCATGAAAGGGTTTCGGTCCCTCGTACCGCATGCACGCGCGGGGTTAAAACCCCGCGCTACATCACAAGAAGTCCTCGCGCTGCCGCGCTCGGACTAGCCACACGCCGCATTGCGAGAAATGCAATCTATTGCGAAATCGTCGGGGATTCCCGATAACGATCCGAGATCGCACAACGCCAGTCCCGAACGGAAGTGAGGGACTTTTTATCGTGTAGCGCGGGGTTTTAACCCCGCGCGGGCGTGCGGAGACACACTACGCATCGATTTTTGAGTCAGTCTCTGCAACCCCGGCCGATTTTTGAGTCAGTCTCTGCAACCCCGGCCGATTTTTGAGACAGTCTCTGAAACCCCGCGCGGGGGTGGAAAACGGGTTGGCGCCTATCGGGTTGGGGGGTGACGTGCTACTGCTTGTCGCCTTTGCCGTCGCTCTTCGGCTGCAGCGCTTTCAGGTCTTCCGGAATGAGCGCCTTCGGATTCATCAGCTCGAAGAACGCCCTTCGTGCCAACTCGCCCGTGTCGCCTTGTTCGCCACGCAATGCCATGAGCACGCCGCGTTCTTTCATGAACTTCAGCGTCATGATCGCGCCCTTCTTTCGCTCCGCGTCGCTGCCTTTGGCGTCTTGCCATAGGCGATAACGCAAGACCACGCGCGTCTCCGAATGCGGACCGTTGTCGAACTTCAAGTTGTCGAATTGCGCCTGCAGTCGCTGACGAGACCAATCTTGCGTCACGTCACCAACTTTGATCCGCGCGATCGCCTCCGCATTGGCGACATAACGATAAATGTTGCCTCGCTTGAAGTCTTCGTCCGACCAATACCCGAAGGCGCGGAAGTAATGATCTTTCAAGTCGTTCAGCGCGTCTTGACCGAAATCACCGTACATGGCGACCGTTCGAGCTGCCGTTTCGGGCGATCCACCCATGATGAGCGCCAGCGCCGCTGCATTGCGAACTTCTGGATTTTGCAGTTTGTCCCAAAGGATCTTCTGCGTTTCTTCGTCGACGCCTGCAATGCCGATGGCTCGCGCGTACGGCATGCGCAAGTTCAGGTCCATCTCGGGCTTCAAGAGCTCCGCCAGCGTCGCCGCAACGCCCGGCATGGGCTTCAGCGACAACGTCTGCGCATAACACGCGCCAATCAACTGCTTGCGCGGTTCCTTTTTCCCGCCAAATTCGGCAGCTTTCTTCGCCACTTCGATGAGCGTCTTGTCGTCTGCACACCATGCCAGCGCTTCGCACGCAGCTTGCCGCGCTTCCTCGTTCCAGAGCTCGTCCTCGATGAACTCCATCATGTCTTTGGCGGCACGAGGATCACCCCATTGCCCCAATCCTTGCGCCGCACCGTAGGCCACTGCGCGAAGAGCCATACCGAGCATGGCGATACCGCCACCATTCATGCCCTCCAACGTCGTGTCCATTTTCTTGTCCTTCTTGCGCTTGAATTGCTCGAGCAGCTTCGGGAACGATTGCTCGTCCTTCATCATGCCGATATAACGCAATGCGCTTTGCGCCGTTTCGAATGCCGTGGGGAACGGCGGCGGTGCACCTTCCTTCGGCAAAGGATCCTTCGGAAATGCCCAATCACGCATGTGTTTCACAGCTTTTTCCGAATTGAGCGCTGCAAGGAAACGCAATCCGTTCGCGTGCGGCTGAGGCCTATCCGTAATCCAAAACAATACCCCATCCTCGGCCGCTTTCAGCTCTTCCTTCTTGTCGGGGTGAATCATCGCAAGGTCCGCGAGCATGCGTGCAGCAACGACGCGCGGCAGGTCCGTACGCGACAAGTGCCCGCCTTCGTCCGCTTGCCAGAAATTCTCCTGCTTGTACACGTCGCCCGGATTCGCACGCATGCGCTCGCCGAGGTACTTCGCAGCCCGAATGTCACCGATTTCAGCCAATCGCGTCCCGGCTTCCCCTTGCCAATGGATCCCAGGCTTCTTCGTTTCGAGCCACTTCACGAGCGACTCGCCCGTACGCGGATCGGCCACGTCCTTCATCATGTCGAAGAGCTGCTTCGTCTGAAACCACTCGGTCTCCGGAGGATCCGGCTTCACGCTGTCGAGCGCCAGCACGAGCCCTTCGCCGCCGATGCCATCGCGCAACGCTTCGAGGAACTTCTGTCGATTTTCCTTGAAGAGTTGATCCTTCGCCGGATCGACGCCCGCCGGTGGCCTGAGCGCCTCGAGAAGCGGTGCACGAGCCGTCTCGTCGCCGATCTTGCCGAGACCCGTGGCAGCCTCGCGCGCAACCTCGACGTCCTTGTCTTTCACCAGCTTGATCAGCGTCTGCGTCCACTTCGGGTTTGCGTCACGCGACAAAAGCGTCGCGACGAGCTGCCGCACCGACGAGCTCTGGTCGTCTGCGAGCTTGGCAAAATCGTCGAGCGGCACGAGTTGCGCGAGTTTTTCCGGGTCGAACGCGATACCGCCGCCCAATCGTTCGACCTTCGACAAGAACCCTTTGCGGTACTGATCCATCGCGTCTTTGAAGACGGCGGGTTCTTTCAGCGTCACCAGGGCCCACACGATCTGCGGCCTATCGCTGTCGTCGGCTTCTTTGAGCGCCGCCAAGAGCGCGGGTTTTGCAGCATCGGCCTTGGGCGAACCGTAATACGCGAGCACCTGAGCGCACACGCCCTTCACGCGATGATCATGGCTCGTCAACGCGTTCGTCGCGTGCGTGACGCCATCGGGATCTTCTGCGTAGGCGAGCTGAATCAGCGCCTCTTGCTGCAGCGCCCACTCGTTCTTTTCAGCAGCCCACTTGCGCCACAGTGGAAGCTGATCCTTCTTCGGCAGCACGAAGATGTTCTTCTTTTCCTTGACGATCTCATCGACCGTCATCTTCGTGTGCCCTTGTTGCATGCCGAAGTAGACGCCTGCACCGACAGCAGCGATGAGCACGACACCAACGATGGCGCCGATGACGCCGCCTCTGCTGCCTTTTCTGAAGTCACCATCGCCGACGTCACCACCGCCCCCTCCAGCGGGAGCAGCAGGCATTCCGCCGCCGGGCGCGCCCGGAACATCGGCATCGTCGGGTGGCCATTTTGCAAGCTGAAGCGCTCCGGGCAGAGGGCGCTGGCCTTTGATGCGAGGGGTGTCGGTCGACGAGTTCGGGCGATCGAGCATGTTTCCTCCGACGCGGCTTTCGGCGTTCGGCATGAGAGCTTCGGGGCTTGCGTATCCGAAGGTTTCTGCTTTGGGCAAGATTCGGGCGCGTGCGCCTTGACGTGGAGCGAACGATATCAGGGGACGGCGAAGCGGCGTAGACGCAAAGAACTTGCTAAGAACACTTCCGCCTCATGACCGACCCCGTCCCGTCCGAAGACAAGTCCCGACTTGGTTCGCTGGCCATCTTTCTCGTCGTGGGGGCGCTCGTCCTCATCGCGTTTTTGCCGCGTTTTCAGGGTTCCACGAGTCCTCTCGAGGGGCAGCCGGCGCCCGACGCGGTGTTCCCGGTGGCGGCCAACGGTGACGCGGGCGCGAGGATGCAGGTGTCGAGTCTCAAGGGGCATCCTGTCGTGCTGGACTTTTGGGCGACTTGGTGCGGTCCATGCACGCTGCAAGCTCCGATTTTGGATCGGATCGCGAAGCGTTACGAAAAGCAGGGTCTCGTGGTGCTTGGCGTGAACGTGGACGACCCGCCGGAGGTTGCGCGATCGCACGCGATGAAGCAGCGGCTGTCGTACCCGATCGTGATGGATGCATCGCGCGATGCTTCACGCAAGTACAACGTGGCGAAGCTGCCGAGCCTCGTGGTGATCGACCGAGAAGGCCGCGTCGTCAAGTACATGACGGGCCTCGTGGATGAAGCGTCGCTCGATGAAGTGGTGGCGTCGACGTTGTAGATGGTTGGGGGACAAACGGTTGTTTGGAAGGACGAACGTTTGTCGGGGGAGGGGTGACGGAACGCAAAAGATGTGGTAAGTTCGCGGTCCGAGGTCCCCAATGCACAGTGCCAAAGCGGAAGTCGGCAAGCTTCTGGAGAAACTCCCAGAAGATGCATCGTTCGAGGACATCCAGTACCACATCTATGTTCGGCAGAAGATCGAGCGTGGGCTTGCGGATATTGAAGAGGGTCGAGTCGTTGACGACGCCGAAGTCGAACGGCGGATGGCGCGATGGCTGGTCGAGTAAGGTGGACCGAGGCTGCGCTTAGCGACGTAGCGTCGGGCGGATGATGTGTAAGATTAGGCGACCTTCTTGCTACGCTTTGGCGACGAGGATCGATCGGGAGACGCGAGCCCGGGCTGGTTTGGCTTAATGGAACGTTGAATGACCACTCCTGTGGAAACTTCCGCCAGACGAAGCTCGTATGTCTTTTGAAGATTCATCCAGAATTCTGGCGTCGTTCCAAAAAAACGTGCAAGTCGCAGAGCCGTATCGGCCGTGAGGTTACGCGACTCATTGAGAATTGCATTGATGCGATTTGCGGGCACGTGCAACGCGCGAGCGAGTGCATTACCGCTCATTCCGAACGGCACGACGAATTCTTCGCGAAGAATTTCACCGGGATGAATGGGACGCATTTGGTTACGCATGATGTGTTCCCTCGTCAATAATCAGTGGTAGTCGACGATTTCCACATCTTCAGGACCTTCTGATGTCCACCTGAAGCAGATGCGAAATTGGTCGTTGATGCGAATACTATGTTGACCTTTTCGATCGCCCTTGAGTGCCTCGAGCCGGTTTCCAGGTGGTATACGGAGGTCGTCAAGGGTGTGCGCGTTCTCGAGCATGAGTAGCTTCCGTTCGGCTTGCTGTCGAAAGGCACGGAAGAGGGGTACATCCTTGCCACCGAAAAGAGAAGCGGTCCTATTGCACCGAAAAGAGCGTATCACGTGCCCGCCTTCTACCATGCGGTACGTGGTACGTCAAGCGTACAACGTCACCCTGCGGCCGCCCTTGTTTCGACCTCCCGCTCCCTCCCAGCACACCACTGCCCATACACCGCCCCGACAAACCTCTCCACGCCCGCCAAGACATGCCCCGTCCGTTCCGAAGGAAAAACCTCGAACGCGTGCTGCGCCCCCGGAAGCTCCGCGTAAAGCACCGGCGACGTGCTCTTTTCGCGCAAGAGTTCCACGAAGAGCCGCCCTTCACCCACCGGCACAAGCGAATCCTTTTCCCCGTGAATCACGAAAAATGGAGGCGCATCCGCGCGCACGTGACTCATCGGCGACGCATGCTCGAATACCGACCGCGCTTCGGACAAACGCTTTTTCACCACCGCCTTCTCGAGGATCGGAATGAGCAACGTATTTTTGAAAATAGCTTTGCGATCCGTAAAGTCATAGACCCCGTAAAACGGCACGCATCCCTGAACGCTCGTGTCCACATGTTCGAACCCCGGCTGAAACGTGGGATCGTTCGGCGTGAGCGCCGCGAGCGCCGCCAAGTGCCCACCCGCCGAACCTCCCGTAATCACGACGAAATCCGGATTCGCTCCGTATTCCTCCCCATGCTCCCGAATCCATCGAATCGCGCTCTTCACGTCGATGATGTGATCCGGAAACGTAAATCGTGGCGACAATCGATAATTCGCAGAAACGACCACCCACCCATGCGCCGCCAATCGATTCGCCAGCGGCTTGCCCTGATCGTCCTTGCTGCCAATCGTCCAACCTCCACCATGCACGAACAGAACCGTGGGACGTAATTCGTTTTGCGCCAAACCTTTGGGCCGGCACACATCGAGCCGCAGGTCGACCCCGCCCGCCTTCGAAAAGACGATATTTTTGATGCGTTCGACCCGACCATCGAAAATGGGCAAAGGAAAAAGCCTCTGGCGAAGCGTCCACCGCTCGGTCAAACCATCGCGAAATCGTTCGGGAATCAGGCGTTCGTAATCTGCGCCGAGGCCTTCGCGTAGCGCGGTCTCCATGACCTCGTTGGCTTGCCGAGACTGCACCAAAATGCGCAAAAGACCCATCCACGACAGCGAAAAAATGACCAAAGCTGCCATGCTCGGCCATTCATCCAGCCCGCCCGCCCATACAAAAAGCCCCGTCGCGGCTGCTTGCCAAAACAAGTGGTGCGTCGCGAGCTCTCCGGTGAGCCAGGATGCGAAAAATCCGGCGCCCACGAGCGGCCAGAAGCGGCGCGCTGGCCAAAGCGCGTTCAGCGTGAACATCGCGCTCGCGACACTTACAAGCAGAAACAACGCAGGAATGGAAGCGGTGATCGGCACGGCAAGCCCCAGGATGAACGAAAACCGTCCCGTTGTCTCGTCGTAAGTATTGAACTTTAAGGTGGACTTCGAAGAATGACTACCTGTAGCCTGGGCTCACACGCGGAGCGCATCCGACGGAGGCGTACATGCTTTGTGAAGTCGCCAAGCACGGGAATTTTTTTACGACGTGGCTCGTGCTCACCGGCCTGGCCCTCGTTTCAATGCTGATCATGTCGGGGCTCGTCTTTCGCCGCTACTACATGAACCCCACGTACGAACAATGGAAGCGCAAGTCGAACCCGAACTACCCTTCGCCCAAGCTCGTCCGCAAAGAAATCATCCAAATGCTGAAGGGCCTCTTCACGGCGGCGACGTGTCCCGCCCTCGCGCTACACCTCGTCGACAGCGGCTACTCGAAAGCCTATTGCGGCGTGGGATCGTACGGCGCCTGGTATCTCGTCCTCTCGTTTTTCATCGTTTGGTTCGGAACGGACTTTTTTGAATTCATTTACCATCGGCTCGGTCACGTCAATCGCGTGGCGTGGAAGGAACATCGACATCACCACGCATTTTACAATCCAAGTCCTTTTGCCGTCATTGCGGACATGCCCATCGATCAATTCGTTCGGGCCACGCCGCTCGTGCTTTTCCCGCTCGTGATGCCCATCAACATGGACTTGCTCTTTGGCATCTTCGCCATTTTCTTCTACGGATACGGCGCATACTTGCATTGGGGCTACGAGCTCGATTGGCCGGATGCGCATCATCCCATCATCAATTCATCCTTCCAGCATTATTTGCACCACGCGAAATCGACGTTGAGGCGCCCTTACCATACCGGATTTTTCTTCAAAATCTGGGATCAGCTCTGGGGCTCGATGTACAAGGACGAATGTTTGTGCGCCAAGTGCTGCGTCGGTCGAGGTGAACGATCGGAAGATGCATGGGCAGCTTTGCCCAAGCCCGATTATTCGCCGCTCTTCACATGGAGCTTTTGGCGCACGGGCGAATTGCCGGTATCGCCCACCACGGCGGAAGTTGCCGCGGAGGAATGAAACGAATCGGCTATTTGGGGGACATTCACGCCGAAGACACGCGGCTCGAATGGGCCCTACGCGAGCTTGAAAAGCAGAAGGTCGATATCATCGTTAGTGTGGGGGATATCGTCGATGGGCCGGGGGACATCGAGCGAACGGTTTCGCTTTTGCGCGAGCATGATGTAAGCGGCGTGCGCGGGAATCACGAGCGATGGTTTTTTGCGGGTGAAATGCGCGATCTTCCGCATGCACACGAACGCGCGCGTGTGTCCGCGGCTGCGCAGGAGTGGCTCTCGGCATTGCCGCTCATGATCGAGCTGCCCACGATTTCGGGAAAGCTTCTGGTTTGTCATGGCTTGGGCAGCGACGACATGGCATCCATCATGCCCTGGGACGACGTTTCGCTCGTGCGTTACAACGTGGGCTTTCGCAGCTTGTGCCGAACCTCGAAGGCGCGTTTCGTTTTGAATGGGCACAGCCACAGGCGAATGGTGCGCGCCGTCGAAGATCGCGTCGTCATCAATGCGGGGACGTTGTGCCGCGATCACGACCCATCGTTTGGCTTGATCGATTTCCAAGCGGAAAATGTGCACGTGTGGGCCTTCGAGCCGGACCTTTCGTATCACGAAGTTCCGCCGGTACCGCTCGATGAACCATCACCCGTCACGCGGCGGACCAAATAACCGGCTCCACGCCTCCGAAAGCAATTCCGCCGCGCGCGTGACGTGCGCTTCCGTGGTGCCGCGCCCGAGCGTCAATCGCACGGTCCCGAGTGCTTCGTCCGGACGAACCCCCATCGCCGTCATCACGCTCGACGCGGATTCATGCCCATCGTGACACGCCGAACCCGTCGAAGCGGCAATCCCTGGAGCATGCGACAAAAGCGCCGTGCCCGATACGCCCGGAAATCGCACGGACAACGTATTCGGTAGTCGCTCGACCGGATGCCCGTTCAACGCGAGCCCCGGAACGCGATCCCGCAATCGCTCGAACAGGTTGTCCCGTAAAACCTGCACGCGTTTCGCTTCCTTTGCAAGGTTTTTCTTGGCGATCACGCACGCTGTGCCAAGCCCCACGATGGACGCGACGTTCTCCGTGCCCGGGCGCAAACCTCGTTCGTGTCCTGCACCCAGCAAGAGCGGCGACAACGAAATTCCTTTGCGTACAAACAATGCCCCCACGCCTTTGGGCGCGTACAGCTTGTGTCCCGCAATGGACAAAAGATCGACGCCGAGTTCATCGACGTGTGTGGGCACTTTTCCCGCTGATTGCGCTGCATCGGTGTGCAAAAGCGTGCCCGCCGATCGAGTGACCTTGGAAATCGCTGCAATCGGTTGCAGCACGCCCGTTTCGTTGTTCGAATGCATGATCGTCACGAGACACGTGTCCGCGCCGAGCTTGCTCGCAATTTCATCGATGCGAACCTGTCCGAGCGCATCCACGCCCACGTCATCGACGCGATAGCCATTTCGTGTGAGGTACGCGCATGGTTTCGCCGTCGCCGGATGTTCGATGACGGATGTGACGACGTGCTTTTTCTTCGAATATGCTTCCGCGATGCCGCGAATGGCGAGGTTATTGGCTTCCGTGCCGCCCGAAGTAAATAAAATTTCGTCGCTCGAGCATCCCAGAAGCTCGGCAACTTGCGCGCGAGCATTCTCGACGGCGCTTTTCGCGCGCCTGCCATACACATGCCCGCTCGAAGGATTCCCAAAGCCGTCCCGAAGCCAAGGCACCATCGCGTCGAAGACTTCCGGCAAAAGTGGCGTCGTGGCGTTGTGATCGAGGTAAATGGGGTCGGCGTCGTGCACGCGTTAGCGGGTAGACGCGGACGTGAGCCGTGTCAAGCTCAGCCTGGAAGGGCGATTCTGATGCCGCCGAGCCTTTGGGGACTTGGTGTACTTCCACGCCGTGACGGATGGCAGTTCATAAAATCCATCCGAAGTGATCGAGTTCTTTCCGAGACGCTTGCTTTTGGTTTATTCTCCCGTCCCGAACAGGATCGGGAGGCTAGATCATGGGAGACAAGTACCGGCTGGTGACGCGGAGCGACTTCGACGGGCTCGTATGCGCCGTGCTCCTTCGTAAGCTGGGGATTCTCGAGGAGATCAAGTTCGTTCACCCGAAAGACATGCAGGACGGCAAAGTTTCCGTGTCGCATCGGGACATCACGACCAACCTCCCGTACGTGCCAGGAGTGCACCTTGCGTTCGATCATCACTCGAGTGAAACGCAGCGTGTAGGCAAGCACGAAAACCATATCATCGATCCGCATGCTCCGTCGGCTGCGCGCGTCGTCTGGCAATATTACGGTGGCAAAGAAAAGTTTGCCGACATTCCGGACGACATGATGGAAGCGGTGGACAAGGCCGATGCGGCGCAATTCACGCGCGACGAAATCCTCGATCCGCGCGATTGGGTGCTGCTCAACTTCATCATGGATGCGCGCACGGGTCTCGGTCGATTTCGGCAGTTTCGGATATCGAACTACGACCTGATGATGCGGCTCATCGATGCATGTCTTCAGCATTCCGTCAAAGAGATCTTGGAGCTGCCCGACGTGAAAGAGCGCGTCGACATGTATATCGAGCACAAGGAACGATTCATCGATCAGATCAAGCGTTGCGCGACCGTGCACAAGAACTTGGTGGTCTTGGATTTGCGCGGTGAAGAGACGATTTGGGTCGGCAACCGCTTCATGATTTATGCGTTGTTTCCGCAGTGCAACATATCCATCCACGTGATGTGGGGCCTGAAGAAACAGAATACGGTGTTTGCGACGGGCAAATCGATTCTCGACAGGTCGTCCAAGACGAACGTCGGCGCGTTGATGCTCGAATATGGCGGTGGTGGTCACGACGCCGCGGGCACGTGTCAGGTCGACAATGACAAGGCGGCCGAATTGCTCGGGCAAATCGTTGGGCGTATCAACGCGGACGGGTGACGTGCGAGCGGGCGAGGGCTCTGTTATGATATGGCTGCAATCCGGCCTTCGGGGGGTATGGGGGGCAGAGCAGTCGGCTCGTGTTTTGGGCGCAGCCCAAAACACTTATAGAGCCGCCTGCGAGCCCCCCATCGTAAACTAGCCTCGCGAAGCGCGCGTACAGATCAGGGCGTGCTTTCAATTCGATATCTGATCCAGCACCCACGTTGCCGTTTCTTTCGCCCCGTCCCCTGCGAAATGCAACCCATCGGGACGAATCGGATGCCCCGCGCTCTCCTTCGCGCAGCTCGCGCTCCCCGACGGACATACGTATTTGGCCAAATCCAGCATACGCACGCCGGGAATTTTTGCGGCAATATCCTCGAGCATGCGATTGAAACAGTCGATATGAGCATCTCGCTCGGGCGTCTGCCAATGCTTGAGCGGATAGGGGACGCGGGTGAGCCAAACGCTGCCGACATGCGGCACCATTTTTCGGATTTCTTCTTCGAGCTCGGCACTGTACGCCTTGGTCCAGCCCGCTTCACACGGGCGTTGCCAAGTGCCGTCGATTTCCACGGGCGCGAAATGACCACCGCCCAAAATGACCAGCGCAACGTCGGGGCGAAGAATCGCGGCGTCCTTTTCCCAGCGCGCGTCGCAATCGCCGTCGTGCGGCTGATTGGATAGTGACAACGTCGGCAACGTTCCTTCGAGAATGCTGCAATTGGGCGTTCCCCGTTCGGCGATGATCACCTTCTTGCCGGTCTGCACCGAACGCATTCGTTCGCCGAGCGCTTGCGCGACGGAATCACCGACGACGAGCACGCTCTTCGTGCCCGGCGGGATCACCGATGTCCAGGGTAGGGAGTGAAAAACAGCGCGCGCCGTTGCGACATATCGCGTCGATACCAAAAGCAGCGCCGCGCAACAACCAACGACAGAGGGAATGACCCACAAGGGTTTACCAAACGGCAAACCGCGCTTGCGGATGGGTTGTTCCAAAAAATGGTACGATACGAGCGCCACGACAAACGTCGCGGACAAACGCAGCGCGGTGAGCGCGAGCCCGGAAAAGCCCAAGCGATCTGGGGAGAGCACGACATAGAGCGGCCAATGCCAAAGATACACGCCGTAACTGACGAGCCCCACCCACGTGAGCGGACGAAACGCGAGCGCTCGTGCAACGAAACTCTTCGCGCCTTGCGCCGCACACACGATGAGCACGAGCACCGCGAGCTCGGTCAGGAAAAACCCGCCTCGATACAAAAAATGATGCTGCCCATCCATCCGCACCCATGCGACACCCAGGCCAAGAGCAGCACAAAAACCAATGGCATCGAGCACT
Organism: Polyangiaceae bacterium; assembly: GCA_016715885.1. Classification (NCBI taxonomy): domain Bacteria; kingdom Pseudomonadati; phylum Myxococcota; order Polyangiales; family Polyangiaceae; species Polyangiaceae bacterium. The sequence continues at coordinate 231,506 of JADJXL010000026.1, read as the reverse complement.
CCCAGCGCTCGAGGCGACGCCAGTGAAGTTCGTCCGGACATGACGCATGCGAGCGCTGCGCCGAAAAGAATGGCCGCGCCGCGCGTATCCGTTCCAAGGTAGGCGCGATCGGTTCCGCCGGGAGATGTGCCAAGCCAAACCAGCGCGGCTGCAGAGAGCACGCCGAGAACCAAGGAGGTCCAGAACATCGTGCGGCGGCTGCCTCGAGACAACCGCAAAATGGCGACGGTGAGCAAAGGCCAAAGGACGTAAAACTGTTCCTCGATGGCGAGGCTCCAGGTGTGTTCGAGCGGCGAAGGAGCCTCGAACATGTCCCAGTAACTGCGTCCGGCGAAAATGGTGCGCCAATTTGCGATGTAGGCGAGCGTTGCCCAACCATCATGTCGAATGCGCAATAACTCGCCAGGTTTGGCCATTGTGGCGGCGTAAAGCGCGATGGCGGGCAAGAGCGCCAAGAGGGCAGGGAATAACCTTCGGGCTCGACGCACCCAAAATGTTGCGAGGTCGATTTTCTGGTTGGCTGACCATTCCGCGAGGAGCAATGACGTAATGAGGTAACCGGAGAGGACGAAAAAGAGGTCGACCCCGAGATAGCCGCCGGGCAGGCGTCCGTCATGAAACAGGAGCACGCCCAAGACCGCCAAACCTCGGAGGCCATCCAGAGCCGGCAAATGAGGAATGGTGGGGCGGCGCGAAGCGGGCTGGTCGGAAGAGGTGCTTGTCACGCGGGACCGGGGGATAGCGCAATTCGGCCGTCGGCGACAGTCGAAAGCGCCGCTCGGGCGGAAGTTACGTGCCCGATTGGCGGTCGAGCGCTTTGCGCAGCTCGCTCGCGAGGGTTTCGCGTGTGACGGGTTTTTGCAGAATAGCGGCGATGCCCAGTTCTTCGGGAGACGCGTCGCCCAGCGCATCGCTGAAGCCGCTCATGATGTAAATGGGCATATCGGGTCGCAATTCGTGTAGTCTCGCGGCCAATTCGATACCGTTTGGAGCTGGCATGTGCAGGTCGACGAGCGCAAGGTGGAATTGGGAGGGATCTTGCTCGAAGACTTCGAGCGCTTCGGTCGAGCGCGTTTTGACCGTGACGCGATAACCAATGCTGTGCAGCAATCGGCCGAGAATGCGCGCCAAACTTTCTTCGTCGTCGACGATCAAAACATGTTCGGCCTTGCCATGTGGTAATGCTGATGCCTTCACCACGTCGCCGTTTTTTTCGCTGGCGGCCATGGAATTTCCTACGTCGCCCTCATCACGGTTGCCAGCATCCGCGGACGATACACGAGATGGGTGAAAAAGTCGCAATTTTCCGTGCGGAATCAGCGTTTGGAACCAATGCCCCAAAGGCTCCAACCATCGCGTAAAAAGATGCGATCACGGCCGCCGGTAATGGCCGGCTCGCTCAAGAATCGATCCACGGCGCGAGGCCGAAACGCTCGACATGGCGCAGGAAGCGTCCACGTCCACAACTTCTCGAACGGCGCATGGATGCGCTCGGCAATAAGTGCCTCGGGACTCGCCCACAAAAGAACGTCTTCGTCCATGTCGACGATGGTCGGCAGCTCGGTGGACCAAAGATCGAACGAAGCACGCGTGCTCCACGGATCGAGCGGCGATACGGGCCATCCCGCGCCGAGCGACGTTGCTGCGAGCAATGTCCCCGTCGCCAAATCATGACGATACAGCGTCGCCGTGGTGCCTTCGACACCCACCAGCGCGAGCACGTTGCCGTTTGTCCCGATGGACACGATCTCCCCCGGCACGAGCGCATTCCAACGCTCGGCACCCGTGAGCGCGCTTCTTGCCGAAAGCCGCGTCGGCGTCTGCAAGGGCCGCTGCGACAAAAGCTCGCGCTGCAAACGGTCGAGCGCGGCTCCCATGAGCCCCGGTTCCTCGGCAATGGCATTCATGAGGTCTTCTTCGCACGCAATGCGCCGCGTGACGTGCTCGACGAATCGCGCCGAGCGATCGATCACCATCACGAGCCCCGCGTACGCTGCGGCCACGGTCTTCTGATGCGCATCGAGCGTCCAAAGCTCCGTGCCGTCGTCAATCGACCGAGCCACGATCGTTCCGCGTTTGTCCGTGCCTCGCACGGGAGCCGTCACGCCCACGACGACCCCGCTCGTCGTCGTCAACATGGCTTCGTCACTGCCCCAGCGTAGGCCCGTCTTCAGCGAACGACATTCCGTCCGGAAAAACCTGACTTGACGATATATCCACGAAACGAGGTAATCGTTTGAGCCCAAACCAGTTGCCTTTGCGATCGGCATGAGGAAGAACTTGCAGCCCGCATCGTGCGTCACGATGCGCATGTCGTTGCCCAGCGCTTGTTCTTCGGAGCCCGGGGAATCGGACGCGTCGATCGTTCCATCGGGTGCGATCACGAACACGCGAAACCACGCGTCTTTTTCGTAGACAGGCATCAGCGTCCGGCCGTCGCTCAGCGGAAACGGCAGGCCGATGTAGCTCTCTGCGCTCGCGTGCTGCACCGAAACGGTGAAGATGGGTTTGCCCGTGTCGAGCGACAGGCGCGCGTACGTGCCGCTTCCAGCCACGAGGATCGCATCGTCCGTGACGACGGGGCGTTCGACGAAACCCGCCCAAGGGCGCGGCGCCTTGACCGAAAAGAGCAGGACTGGTTCGGTCACGGGCAGGCGAGGCATCGGGGGCAGGACAAACAGGTCTCTTTACGCATCATCCCCCGGCGAGCGGCGAAGGGCTAGGGGAAAAGTAGTGGGATATCGGGTCGCATGCCGAACGACTGCTGGTCGACGACGAAATATTGCGAATCAGCGTGACATGACCGACGGTCGCTGCCGCATCGAGTGCGCACGCAGCTCGGTTCCAGATGGTGGCACGACTCGCCGTGCATGACGATTGCGCCTGATCACAAGGGCCATCCGATGTCAAGAGCGTTTTATCCTTCATCACGCTCAGAGGCTCGTTCGATGGCTTCGCGCGAATGAATCAACGTCCTTCGGCGGCGCATAAGGGTTGTTCTCATCAGCGTGATCGATGCGCCCATCCGTCGGTTTGTCGGACTCGATTGCTTCCTTTGTGCATCCGAGCTTCGGACCGGATCGAAGTTTTGCTAGGACGACCACGACCAGCACACCGCACACAACGAAGGTCACCGTCAATTTGAGGAGATCCATCCCTTGAGGAAGCCGATTGAGGTAACCGATCGTGCGAATTGTAGAGGGCAAAAGCCCTCCGACGAAGAACACGGCGTATCCGTGGACCAATCCCCAACGACTTACCAAATCGGCCAAGAGTTTGACGAATATGGAGCCGGCTACGAGCGCACCAAATACGCACATGGGCGCCGGAAAACGCCACAGCGACCCGCTATATGGAACATAAAACTCCCAAGCAAACCCTTCGGCGATGATCACGCCATCGGAGATCAGCGTCGTTAACGAATAGGCTGGGAGTACGACGATGAACAGGCCCAAGATGTTCGTCGCCCGCCGAAGTTCGGCACGTCCGCTCCATCCTCCCTGACGAAGGTGCCGACACCCGGGAACGACAATGGCAACGAATTCAACCGTCGCGGCGGCGATGATCCAGGGCAGGATCCCTACTGTGACGACGCTGCACGATTCGAGCAACACCCATGGGAGGATGATGACGTTCACGGTACCGATGGTCGGCAAGGGGATGCGTGCCGCGAGCATGTAAACGAAGAATGGGAGAATCGTGAAAGCAAGACCGGCCCATCGGCCGCGTGGGTTGGCGGCAGTCGTCGTGGGGAGCTCGTTCCCTTTTTGGGTCGGTCGAGTATGGGTCATGAGATTGATTTATGTGTATCTGGGTTGTGGCGATGGTTTTTCTCGCATTCGCGGACACGCCTCAATGCACGGCGCCGGGGTATTTTCTATCAAGGGCGGTGAGAAAGCTACCTTGCGCGTGAAGTTGGCCAGAGGTCAAGTCCTCGTACGTGTCATACCGATTCTTTTGATATGCAATCAGCTCGCCTTCAATCACGCCGGGTGATTTCAACCAGTCTCGATGCTGCAAGTCCTTTTCGATGTCGACACAATCGCGCAGGCGCTTGACCAAACGGTCCCAGATTTGATCCTCGGACGCCGCGCCCATCCGCTCCATCGCCGTACGAAGATCGAGCCGGATGTTCCACGTTGGGTGATCCACCCACATGCCCACATGCCCCTCCAAATAGAACACCATGAGCTCGGTAAACGATATGGGATGGGGAAAAACATCAATGCATTTCAGGGTGTCGAGCGCATCCCAAAACCGTAGTACGCCTTCGATGCGCGGAAGCGTCAATTCGATGGAGTTGAACAAGCACCGCTCTGTAGCCGTGGAAAGCGCCCCCCAGGGATACCTGCACACGAACGAAAGGTAGTCCCGACGAAAGGTGAAACGTTCTTCAAAGGGCACCCCCGCAGCTTCCGACGTATCGAATCGCAGCTTACAGAGCATGTAGACACGCCACTGGACATGCCGTCGCTCTTGCTTCGCGTCGTCGTCGACCCAGACGGTGCTCAGATCGCTGCTGTACGAGAATCCGTCGGCGATGAAATGCGCACTGCTTTCCTCCGTGAACACAACCGAGCCCGGCGGGATGGGGATGAGCTTCGGTTCGGGAAAATCGCGGCCCTCCACGTAGCATTTGGCCCACTTCTTCGCTTCGGCTTTCATCCTCCGTCGGCACGTGGTTCTGTCGCCGTAAATGAAGGCAGGGAAAAGCAGGGAGGCTTCGGGGTTGGTCGCAGCTCGGTCGGACATGGGCAAACCCGACGTTCCACAACTTGCCGCAAATAGCAAGTGCGTTGCTACAGGGAGTCGCCGACACGCGCCCCGGATGGTGGGCGCGGCAGCTCCGGCGGCGAACGCGGTGGCACCTGCGGCGGCCTCGGTGGCGACATGGGACCTGGCAACGGCGAACGTGGTGGCGATGGCGGAAGCGATGACCCAGCCTTGGGGGATGCGCCCGGTTGTATCGGTTTGCCCGGTGCGAGTCCGGGACTGATGTAGATCATGGCGCCATTGCCAACGACCATCACGACGACGTTCGTCAGCCTTTGGAGGAGACTCAAGCGATCAGCCCGTTTGACCCAATTGTCGACGAACTCGTCGAGCTTCTCTGCGTACTGTTGCATCTCCGCCGCCGTCAAATCCACCCACCGACCTGCATTGATTGCCTTGTTGATGCTCGCGTCGGTCCAGTCCGTGGCATCGGGCTTGGTCCACTCGTATTGAATAACGCCCGGGGCCGTCGTATCCCACGAAAGCCGCCAGGGCTCGTTGGTGATGCCTGGCCTGAACCTCACCCAGACTTCTCTTTTCCATGCGAGGCCATGGGTGAAGAGCGTCGGCGGCATTCCGCGGTTGATCGCCGCGATGTCTTGCGCGACCTTGGCTTGGCCCGCCTGCAACTCGCCTCGAGCCGTGGACTTGATTTGGTACACCCACCATTTTTTCATGTCCGTGATGTCGGGCTGGAGCACGGCTTCATGCGCGAGAAGAAGCGACTTTTTGCCTCCCGCTTCCTCCACGATCGTTTTGATCGTCACGTAGTTGGTGAATACCAAATGACCAGGATGCATGACCTGGTAGTCCTTCCCGATGACTTTGTGCGCGGCACTCCCCATGAAAAGTTGCCACGGCATGTTCCCTGGTCTTCCCTTGACATCGTACCCTTCGGGGCCACCCGTCACGACGAGGCCACCACCGCCACCTCGCGTCGCTGTTTGCCCAACGAAACGCGCGTCCCGACGCACCTGCGCGGGCGGCGGTGGCGGTTCGCGCATCACCGGGAGCAGCCGCGCAACATCGTCGTCGTGGGCGCTCCACAACGTCACCGACCGCAGGTAGTCCGCTATGGTTTTTCCGGGTAGAATCGGTATCGTCGCTTCGGCACGCGCTCGTCCCAGCTCCTCGCGTGCCTGGACCAACCGCTCCACCACTTCGTGCAGCGCCCGCCCCAAGCGCGATATCTCCCGCAACGTCGGCTCGCGCCAGCGATTGCCCACGTACGCATCGCCATGGGACTCTGCGGTTTGCTGCTCCGCGTCGAGCACCAGCCATTGGTATTCGACCACCCCCGGATCCGTCGTAGCCCACCGAATAACCCATGGCTGGGTGCGTTCGGCGAAGCGCACACCTACCTCGCCCGCGTAGCCCGTCCCCAATTTGAACTTCGGAACGCCGAGCATGGCGCCGTTGATCACGCGCAAATGCCAATCGACCTTGTTGTTTGCCGCGGACCGGTGGGTTTGTCCTCGCGGAACGACTTCGAACAAAACCCGCCCCTCGACATCCGCGAGATCAATGTGCCGATCCCTGTCGAAATCCGCTATGATGTGGACATTTCCGCCAGCCTCGTCGACAACCTCCTCGATATTGCCGTTTTTGGGCACGCGGTACGCCGGATGAGCGGCCGCATAATGCTCGCGAATGAGCCTCAGCGCGGCATATCCCAAGTGATATTCGGAAGGCCAAACCCCGGGTTCGTCATCTTGGGTGTACGGTTCGGGGAGCTTGCTGTCCTCCAAGACGCCGATCTTGTCGGGCGGACGCCCACGCACCCATTGCCCCATCATATGCGCAGAACGCCGCGCCTCAGCGCTCACTTGGGCATTGGTTATTTGCAGAAAGGCCGCCGAATCCGGTTGCACGACGTGGACGACACCAGGGCCACAGCCCATGAGCAGCCACGCAAAGCCCAAGTTGGTCAGTATAATCACGACGATGCAAAGGCATTGCGCGACGAAATGGCGGGCAGCTTGCATCGTTCGAAGGCATCAGACTGCGGCTCAGGTGTCAATCGTATGCCATTGGATCGGGACACCCACCGGATCTGGGCGTCATCGTGATGAAGGAGGTGACGGATGCTCCGTCCGGTTTCGCCGTCATCGACGTGAATTGAGGACGCATTCGGCTACTCGTGCAGCCGTAAGTGTCGTTCGACGAAACCCGCCCAAGGGCGCGGCGCCTTGACCGAAAAGAGCAGGACTGGTTCGGTCACGGGCAGGCGAGGCATCGGGGGCAGGACAAACAGGTCTCTTTACGCATCATCCCCCGGCGAGCGGCGAAGGGCTAGGGGAAAAGTAGTGGGATATCGGGTCGCATGCCGAACGACTGCTGGTCGACGACGAAATATTGCGAATCGTCGTGACATGACCGACGGTCGCTGCCGCATCGAGTGCGCACGCAGCTCGGTTCCAGATGGTGGCACGACTCGCCGTGCATGACGATTGCGCCTGATCACAAGGGCCATCCGATGTCAAGAGCGTTTCATCCTTCATCACGCTCAGAGGCTCGTTCGATGGCTTCGCGCGAATGAATCAACGTCCTTCGGCGGCGCATAAGGGTTGTTCTCATCAGCGTGATCGATGGCCCTCTGCAGATCCGTGCGGATGTTCCCCGTCGGTTGGTCGACCCACATCGCCACCTCTCCTCGAAAGCGCAATGCCATCAAATCGGTCAATGACATTGGTTTGAGCCAGACATCGATATAGCGTAACGTGTCGAGCTGGTCCCAGAACGACAAGAGCGCTTCGACACGACGCGTGACGACGGGGATCGTGTTGAAGAGCAAGTGCTTCATCACGACGGATAACACGCCCCAGGGATACCGACACAAAATGAGCTCAATGCTTGCTGTGCACTGGTCGAGTTGGCATTGATCGGCATCGTTGTCACAGGTTTTCGCAAGGTCGGCACAACCTGACGAAATCACCCCGGCCACGAGTGTGACGAACACGAGCATACGACGTGGCCCCCACCATTTCCGTTGATCCGCGTTACGCCGTCGTCATACCATCGAAACATGAATCAATCGCCATTTCGAGCCTTGGCTTTCCTGAGGTTCATCGTATGCGCGTGTCAGCCATTTCGAGCCTTCGTTTCATTTTGGCTCATTGTCTGCATGTTGTTCTCGCTCACGCCATTGGGCTGCCATTCGGTCAAAGTGCGGCATGCGATGGGATGGCCCGGACAACCGCAGGTGCCCGAGGATACGGCGGAACGCCTCAAGGAATGCGGCGAGTTGATTCAGGAAGGCATCGACTCGGTACGGCATCCAGTGGACGCCAAGGTCGTCCTCGACGAGAACGGCCACGTTTTGGATGTAACGACGGCGGGTGAGCCCAATCCGGATGTCGGGATGTGCATCCGCGTCGCCTTGCGAGGCATGAAGGTCGACAAGGACGTCATCCACGAAGCTATGCTCCGACGGCCTCCATCTTTGTCTTCGTGGCCGAACTCGCAGACGATGCCGGATCGCGCGCACATTGGAGAGGTCGTTATCGTCACGGTGGTGGTCGTCGTCTTCACCGAGGTCATCATCGAAGTGGTCGCGGTGGCCCTCGGGGTCGCGGTCACGGCAACCGTCGTGTCGGGGGCGGCCAAGGCAGCGCAGGCGAAATCAGCGCAGGCCAACGCGGCCGCCGCACGGAAACCACACCAACCAGTCCGGGAGAAGTGGGAGAAGAATGGCGGGACGGTGCGGGACAACCCCGATGGGACAACGACGTACACGCGCAAGGATGGGGTGGCCGTGACGTACGACAAGGATGGGTTTCCGGATTTTAGGCCGTACAGGCACCCCACGGTGAAAGATGTGCAGATCGAGTTTACGGGAAGCTACCCGAAAGACTTCGCAGCCGCTGACAAAGCCGCTGGCATCACCGAAGAGATGAGAAAAAGAGAAAGATATACCTGGCATCACCACCAAGACGGAAAAACCATGCAGTTGATTAAGGAGAATGTGCACAGAGATTTTTTTCACACCGGCGGCATGGCGGGTGCACGATAGGAGCGGGACAATGCGAATGAAAATCGAAAACCCTCACGGGGCTACATCTCGCAAGGCGATCGCCCAATTCGAGACACGCCGAGGCGTGTTACTCCCTGCCGAATACAAGGCGTTTCTGCTCAAGTCGAACGGTGGATGGCCTACGCCCAATGTGTTCGAGGTCCCGGAGTGGCATGGTCACGGGAATGCGGTAATGTCCTTCTATGGCATCCATGACGGCGAAAAGGTTGATCGCCTGGAGTGGGCATGTGAGGTGTACGACGAGCGCATCCCTGCCGATCTCATTCCAATCGCCGATGATGCTAACGGGAATGCGATCTGCATCGGCTGGAAAGGCGAACGCGAAGGGAAGATCTACTTCTGGGATCACGAGGACGAGATCGACGAGAATGGCTGCTTCCGACAGGACTACCGAAACGTGTACCTGATGGCGAATAGCCTTCAGGAATTCCTCGATAACCTCATGACCCACGAAGATTATGACAAGAGGCCGCGGCCCAAGCGAACGTAAAAGATACGAGAACTTCTAGCACACCGGCAGTATGGCGGGGATGCGATAAGGAGATCGGGACGATGCAAATCAAGGAAGCGAATCCGTTTGGCGCGACATCTCGAGAGGCGATCACCGAATTCGAGGCACGCTGGAGCGTATTGCTACCACCCGATTACAAGCAGTTTCTGCTGAATTCGAATGGTGGATACCCTACTCCCAATGTGTTCGAAATCCCGAGGTGGCATGGTCAGGGGTCTGGGTTGGGTATATTTTATGGGATTCACGACGATCCGGACTATCGGCTTGACGCTGTCTGCGAAACATATGACGAGCGTGTACCACCAGATCTCATTCCAATCGCAAACGACGCCTTCGGTAACAACGTCTGCATCGGTTGGAAAGGCAAACGCAAAGGGAAGATCTATTTCTGGGATCACGAGGATGAGATCGACGAAGGTGGCTGCTTCCGACAGGACTATCGAAACGTGTACCTGGTGGCGAATAGCCTTCAGGAATTCCTCGACAACCTCATGACCCTTGAAGATTTTGAAATGAAGCACCCTACCAAGGGTACGTAGAAGATACGAGAACTTCTACAACCCTGGCGGCATGTCGGGGACGCGATAAGGAGAACGAGACGATGCAAATCGAGGAACCGAATCCGTTTGGCGCTACATTTCCAGAGGCGATCGCCCAATTCGAGGCACGCCGGGCCAAGGGGATGCAAAAGAGACATGCGCATCGAGTTGGAAATGCTCGGTGACGACGCGCCGCTTTACGGTGTCGGTTATTGGGAGGGGGCACGCATTCGGCTGCTCGTGCAGCCGTAGGTGTTCATCTGGCGCTCATTCGACGCCTTCTTCATTGGTCGCAGCGTTCTTCTTTCGCGTCGCGACGGCCTTGTCCGCGATTTGCGAATAATACTTCAGCGTCTTCTCGAAATGCGCCTTCGTACCCGCATCCAGGTGTTGGGCAGCCGTCTGTGCCCCCCGCGCAACGATGGCAATGTCGCCTTCGCGTGCATTTTCGAGATCCGCTTCTGTCTCCCCAAGGACTTCATAAATCTTCCTCGCAACGGCTTTGTGTTTGCGGATTTCGTCGATTGTCACGGTTCGCGACTCGATGCGCGTCACGATTTCGGTGGATATGCCCGCAGCCGCCAAGGGTCCGTTCTTCGCTTCTTTGAGCTCGATGAGCACGTCGCCGATTCCAGGCTTCTCATGCTTCAGTCCCACTTGCGCGCCAGGGGCATAGTCGACGAGATGATCTTTGAGCGTCGTCACGTCGACAACGAGCGGTCCGACGTAAGGTGACTTCGTTCCCGTACTCATTGCGTGTCAATCCTTTCGTAGAGTGCTTCGCTTGAACGCGAACCCATAGGCTACGCGCATGGACGGAGCGAAGTCAACACCGTTCGTGGCATGGTGACCACAACGTTTCCGTACCGTTGCCAGGGCTCGTCGACGCATCCCGTGAGCTTGTCGACGGTAAGCTCGGCTGCGACGACGTGCTCTACAACCACGTCGACGTGCTCTACAACCACGTCCGATGGCAGCTCGGGCACGTCGACGCGGCACCCAAGCGTGTGCACGACTTGGTTAGGGCACGTCGACAGGCCGTAGGAATGCGTCGACAGGCCGTAGGAATGCGTCGACGGGCGGTTGGGGCGCGTCGACGGGCGGGCTTGGGTGCGTCGACGGGCCGTAGGAATGCGTCGACGGGCGGTTGGGGCGCGTCGACGGGCGAGCTTGGGTGCGTCGACGGGCGGGCTTGGGTGCGTCGACGGGCGGTACCAATGCGTCGACGGGCGCTTGGAGCATGCGTGGTCGCGATATACGTGAACGTCCTGTCCATACGACCGTTCCGCGCTAGGCGTTGTGCGATGTGGTTGGATAAGCCATTTCCGTTGATCCGCGTTACGCCGTCGTCGTACCATCGAAACATGAATCAATCGCCATTTCGGGCCTTGGCTTTCGTGAGGTTCATCGTGTGCGCGTGTCAGCCATTTCGAGCCTTCGTTTCATTTTGGCTCATCGTCTGCATGTTGCTGTCGCTCGCGCCACTAGGCTGCCATCCGGTCAAAGTGCGGCATGCGACGGGATGGCCCGGACAACCGCAATTGCCCGAGTATACGGCGCAGCAGCTCGAGGAATGCGGCGAGTTGATTCAGGAAGGCATCGACTCGGTGCGGCATCCAGTGGATGCCAAGGTGGTCCTCGACGAGAACGGCCACGTTTTGGACGTAGCGACGGCGGGCGAGCCCAATCCGGATGTCGGCATGTGCATCCGCGTCGCTTTGCGAGGCATGAAGGTCGACAAGGATGTCATCCACGAAGCCATGCTCCGACGGCCTCCATCTTTCTCTTCGTGGCCGCACGCGGAGACGCAGCCGAATCGCAAGTACCTTGGCGAGGTCGTGATCGTCACGGTCGTCGTGGTCGTCTTCACCGAGGTCATCATCGAAACGGTTGCGGTTGCCCTCGGGGTCGCGGTCACGGCCACCGTCGTGGCGGAGGCGGCCAAGGCAGCGCAGGCGAAATCAGCGCAGGCAAAAGCAGCGCAGGCCACTGCGCCTGCCGCGCGGAAACCGCATCAGCCCGTTGCAAAGAAGTGGTTGGACAAAGGCGGCTCAATTGACCAGAAGGCCGATGGAACGACCACCTACACGCGCAGCGATGGAGTGTCCGTGACCTACGACAAGGATGGGTTTCCGGATTTCAGGCCGTACAGGCACCCCACGGTGAAAGACGTGCAGATCGAGTTTACGGGGAGTTACCCGAAAGACAACGCGCTCGCCGACAAAGCCGCAGGCATCACCGAAAAAATGCGTCAGGATGAGGAATACAGGTGGCATCACCACCAAGATGGAAAGACGATGCAGTTGATCAAGAAAGATGTGCATGAGGACTTCTTCCACACCGGCGGCATGTCGGGGACGCGAAGGCGATAAGGAGATCGAGACGGTGAAAATCGAGGAACCGAATCCGTATGGGCCGACATCTCCAGAGGCGATCACCCAATTCGAGGCACGCCGGGGCGTGTTGCTGCCACTCGATTACAAGCAGTTTCTGCTGAAGTCGAATGGTGGATACCCTACCCCCAATGTGTTCGAGGTCCCGGAGTGGCACGGTCAGGGGAATTCGGTGATGTCCTTCTATGGCATCCATGACGGCTCCAAGGGTAAGCGACTGGATCGGGCGTGCGAAGTGTACGACGAGCGCATCCCTGCCGATCTCATTCCGATAGCCGATGATGCTAACGGGAATGCGATCTGCATCGGCTGGAAAGGCGAACGCGAAGGGAAGATCTACTTCTGGGATCACGAGGACGAACTCGATGAGGACGGCGACTTCGTCAAGGACTACCGAAACGTGTTCGTGGTGGCGAATAGCCTTCAGGAATTCCTCGACAACCTCATGACCCTTGAAGATTTTGAAATGAAGCACCCTACCAAGGGTACGTAGAAGATACGAGAACTTCTTTCACACCGGCGGCATGTCGGGGGGGGCGAAGGCGATAGGAAGATTGAGACGATGCAAATCGAGGAACCGAATACGTATGGTGCGAGTATGAAAAGAGGCCGCGGCGCAAGCGGACGTAAAAGAGACATACGCACGCAACGCGCAGCCCCACCGCCCCCGATAACCTGCCCCAGCGGGACCCGAACGCCACGAAGGCTCAGACGATGCAAATCGAGGAGGCGAATCCGTATGGAGCGACATCTCCAGAGGCGATCGCGCAATTCGAGGCACGCCGGGGCGTATTGCTACCACCCGATGACAAGCAGTTTCTGCCGAATTCGAATGGTGGATACTCTACCCCCAATGTGTTCGAGGTCCCGGGGTGGCATGGTCAGGGGTCTTCACTCCTCATGTTCTACGGCATTCGCCTTGTGATCCCCGCGCGTTCGATTGCGTATCCGGTGCATTGTCCGGGGAAGGGCACACCATGCTGACCGGGCGCCAATTTATCTTCAATCACTCATTAGCTGCTAGGCAGCATACCCAGGTCCAGCATTGACGAGTATCTGCCGGTGCTCGAAACGATGACGTGATCGATGAGCGGCATACCGATGGCCCGTCCAGCAAGGGCGACTCGATGGGTCATTTCGAGGTCTTGCGTCGATGGCATCGGATCGCCGCTCGGATGGTTGTGCACCAAAATGATCGCCGACGCCGCGTCTTGCAAACCAGCCGTGAGCACGTCGCGCGCCGTCAGGTGAACTCCGTGCAGCCCACCTTGAGCGATTCGACGCGCGCTACGCATGCCATTGCGACCGTCAATCGATAACGACCACAATTCTTCCTGATCCCTCCAGCCAATGCGGCTCGTGAACCATTCGGCAACCGCTGCCGACGTAATGAGCTCGAGCTTTGGCCGCAGCGCGCTCACGACCGCACGTTTTCCTGCTTCGAGCGCTGCGGCCACACGCAGCGCCTTGACCATGCCCACCCCAGGATGTTCGGCAATCGCTCGAGCTCCAAGCCGCGATAGGCCCTCCAAGCCCCCAAACCGCGCAATGAGCGCATACGAAAGTTGCACGACGGGACACCCCGTCAAACCCGTGCCCAGGACAATCGCCAAGAGATCCGCATCCGATAATGCCGCGATTCCTTCGTCGAGCGCTCGTTCACGAGGACCTCGCAAGAGCGATGTCGATAGTTCATCCAGGCTCATGTCGATTGGAACATGAACCTCGAGCCCGTCTTGTGTCGTTTCAATCAGCGTCTGCATGCCCGGACGTACAGCACGTTCCGCGCCAATCAAATTCCCGCAGTTTTATGCGGATCGAGGGTGGCGGAATCGCCCCTCCGCCACCCCTCCGCCTGGCGGCCGCCAGGTGATGTAATACGGATCGCTCGTCGTAATGAGAGCGCACCGTGCCGGATCGCACCTCACCCCCCATCCCCATAAGCGCTAACATAACGCAATTGTCGCCCCGCCCCGGGTTGAAGAGATCGTCTCATAACTCGAGCCAAAGTGCGTCACCGCACGCCCGCGCGGGGTTAAAACCCCGCGCTACATTACAAGAAGTCCTCGCGCTACCGCGCTCGGACTAGCGTCATGCTGCATCGTGAGAAGTGGTGTCTGCTGCGAAATCGTTGGGGGTTGTCGATAATGATCCGAAATCGCACAACGCCAGTCCCGAACGGTAGTGAGGGACTTTTTATCGTGTAGCGCGGGGTTTCAACCCCGCGCGGGGGGTGTGAGGTGCGAGAGTACAGACCTGGGCCCGCTATCTAGTCAATCTTCACAATCGATTCCGCGGGCAAACTGGACGCAAATGCATCACGCGCCCGGCCCACTCGTTCCGCATCGACGCCATCGAACGTGAGCTTCGTTCGGTAGTCATTGCCACCCCACCGCGGATACGAGCCGATTTCGACATCCGTATGATCTCGTACGACCTCGTCGAGCATCGGCTTCAGGGTGCCTTCGTCCAGCGTCGTGTAGACCGCAAACGATACGAAAGGTTTGTCCGAGCCAATGAGCTCGCGAACGAGCGGCATTTTGGCTTGGAAAATCTCCGGTACGCCCGGCAAAACCCAGACGTTGTGCATGATGATCGCCGGCCAAGGCATGTGCGGATTCGATGCGAGGCGCGCTCCTTCGGGAATACGCGCCATGCGCAAATGCCCTTCCGTCAGGCGATCTCCGTAATATTCGCGAAGCATCTGCACCATCGCTGGCGACGAAATTGCTTCGACGCCAAACGAACGGGCGACGGCATCGATGGTGACGTCGTCGTGCGTTGGACCAACTCCGCCGCTCGTGAACAAAAAATCGTGCGATGACGACAGTGTCCGAACTTCGTCCGCGATGACGTCGATCTCGTCGAGCACCATGACGACGCGCCGGAATACGATTCCAAGCGAACGCAGTGCTCGCGCGAGCACGACGATGTTGGAGTCGGCGATTTTGCCGCTGAGCAGCTCGTTGCCAATGATGAGCGCCGCCGCCGTTCGCATGCTCGTACCCCCGTTTCACCCCTCGAAGTTGCGTACGACCGGTTTGCCTTCGGGGTCGACCCGCAAGAGCTCCTCGACACGTTGCTCGGCTCGATCGAGGCGCGCTTTGGCCGCTCGCGCAAGGCGAATGCCCTCCTCGAAAAGCTCGAGCGATCGTTCGAGCGGAAGCTCCCCACCCTCGAGCTGCTCGACGATCGCAGTGAGCCGACGCGTCGATTCCTCGAACGAAAGGGCTTGTCCCGCGGCACCTGCCGCTGCGCTCGAAACTGCCTCGTTGCTCATGGGGACGGAGCGTCCCCCGAGACGGCCTCGGGCGCAAGTGTGAGCCCAGCACGACCCTCCGGCACGCCCGGAACGATGAGCACTCCATCGGGATCCGCAACCACCGGGATGGCCAGCCCGTCTGGCCGGACAAACCGCGCCGCTCGCCCGGCAATGGACGAAACCGCCGATGGAGCGTTCGCAACGAGCGACACCCAGACGACCGTGCCCGCAGGATCGGTGACGGGCGGAAGCAGCGAACGTCCTGCGAGCGCCGCGCGAGCGAGCGCGCGAACGGCGTCGTCCGGATCGAGGTCGCGGGCAAGCTCGAGCGTGCCGATGCGTTGCTTTTCGGTACGTGCTGACAGCGCGCGAACGATGGCGCGACGCACCGACGCGTCTTCCTCGAAACGATACGCCCGTGCGAGCAGCGAGACGGCGTCGGGCTCTTTGTCGGCTGCAAGGCCCAGCGCCGTGTGCGCTCGAATCACCGGATCGGTGCCTTCCAAGAGTCGCTCGATGCGACTGCGTACGGCTTCACTGTCGCGACTCGGCAGTGCGCGCGCCGCAAGCGGTGCGATCGGCCCGCCCTCTTCGGCCAAGCGTGCAAGCGTCTTCGTGGGCAAACCCTCGCCCTGCGTGTCCGCGAGAAGCGCGATGCCCGCCGAATGCGCGACCATCGGCATCAACCCGAGTCCACTGCATGCGGTGTTCAATGCCTCCGTGAACGCCGACAGATCTTCGGGGCCTCTCGTGAGCGAAGCACGCGCGATGGCAGCGAGAACCGCTTCCAAAGGAACCGCGCTCATGCTCTTGTTGGCTTGATCGAGCGCGCCGCGCACGCTGAGGCGCCCCGTTGCAACGAGCCCGAAATATCCGACCGCAAGGTCTTCCGGCGCTTTCTCCACCGCCATCGCACGCAGCGCTTCGTCGAGCCCCTTCGGTTCGTCACGCAAGAGCAGCGCTCGCACCGTCGACGCTCGCACGACGAGCCTTCGCGGCGCACCCGTTTTTGCCGACGCGCTCGCAAGCGCTTTCTCGAGCGCAATACGCGCGTCGTTCCCAGGCAAACGCGCCAGCGCAAAAGCAACCGACGTCGCGAGCTCGGGTTTGTCGAACTGTGCCACGAGCACGTCCACCGCTTCCGCTCCGCCCGCTCTTCCGATCGCAGCGATCGCCTTGTCTCGGTCGTCCCGCGCGAGCGAATCGAGCACGTTCGCAAGCGGTTTGACGAGCTCCTTGCGCGGCGCTGCCAGCGCGAGCCGCACACCTTCGCTTCGCGTCCCACTCGACGCGAGCAGCGCGGCAATCGCCTCGTCCGCGTCGTCCGTGCCAAGCCTCGCGAGCACCTCGGCACCCGCTCGACGTTGCCGATTGTCCTGCGACTTCACCCATGCTCGTGCGAGCGTTGCGGGCGTCGAATCACCGAGCCTCACGAGCGCGAGCGCTGCCGCCGCTTGAACCGCAGGATCGGTTTCTGCAAGCGCCAAACGCAGCTTTTCTTGGCCTCGCAAGTCGCCCATCGTGGCGAGCAAATTCGCGATCTGTGGCTCGATGCGACGCCGTCCTTCGAGCAGCGGCGACAGCGACGATGGTGGGTGTTCGACGAGCGCCGTCGTGGCCGCTTCCGAGCCGCCTCCGCCGTGAAGAACGGCACTCATCAGCGCAGTGAGAGCTTTTTTTTCGCCACCACGAGCAAGCGCGAGCGCCGCTGCGCCTCGCGTGAGGCTCGACAGCGGCGACGAGCTCGCGCGACCATCGGGCCCGTCGGACAGCTCGCGGATCAACAGTAGTCTCACGTTTTCTCGCGTCGCGTGCGGCGCGAGCGCGCGGATGGCTTCGAGCCGCGCACGTGGATCACGCATGACGATCGTCGATTGCTCCAGAGCACTCGTCAGCGCATCGATGGCTTCGGGCGTACCGATCGCTCCGAGCCTCACGACGCCTCGTAGTCGATCCTCCTGCGAGCTCGATGTGAGCAATCGTTCGGCAACGGGCACGCCAAGCAGACCGCGCAGCGAAGTCCGTGGTGGCGTCGAGCGTGCATCGTCGTTCCGGTCGCGAGGTTCACGGATCGTACCGATGGCGATTTGCGCGGGCGCCGGCGAGCTGCAAAAAAGCACGGCTCCGGCCGCGAGTGTCGCGATGGATGAGATGAACCGGCGCACTGCGCCACATTATCGACGGTCGGCTATGCTGTCACGCGAGTCGTTTCGAAGGTGCATGGCGGACGAAATTCCTGGCGGACACCCTCTGGAATCACCTACGTTACGTGAGCTGCTTGGTCGTATCTTTTGAGGAGGAACATGCTTTTCGTGCGGAATTTGGAGAAGTTGATTACCGTTTCGGCGAATGTCGTGTGGCCGCTCATGCGAGAGCTCAGCGAGCTTGGTCCACGGCCGGCTGCATTTGCGCCCAAATGGAGTGACAAGCCCATACCGCGAGGCAAGGAGCGATCGAAGCCGCCGCTTGGGTGGCCGCGAGAGACCGACAGCTTGTGTCCGACGTGCGTCAAAGAGGCTCGGGCGGAGATTTTGCGAGGCGATGCGGACTGGACGAAGCTCATCTCCGACAAACCTGGTGAAATCAAGGCGCGTATCGTCGAAAAAGACGGTCAGATTCGGATGGAGAAGACGTGTCCGAAGCATGGTCCCGTCAGTGACGTGATTTCGATCGATCCGCGATTTCTTCAGCGCATCGAGGGTCTTTTTCAGGGGCGCGACGTGGCGATGACGCCGGATGCGTTGCACCAGCATGGTTCGAGCAGCATTCGTTATGGGCGCGGCGCGGTGCTCACGGTGGACTTGACGAATCGTTGCAACATGATGTGCGACCCGTGCTTCATGGATGCCAATCAGGTGGGATATGTCCACGAATTGTCGTGGGAGGACATCCAGCGCATCTTGGACGATGCCGTGAACGTGCGGCCGAAGCGGCAGATGTCGATTCAGTTTTCGGGCGGGGAGCCGACGCTTTCACCGCATTTCATCGATGCGATCAAGTATGCCCGTAAAAAGGGATACTTTGCGGTGCAATGCGCGACGAACGGGCTTCGCTTTGCGCAGGAGCCGGGGTTTGCCAAAAAGTGCAAAGAGGCAGGCTTGCGCATGGCGTACCTGCAATTCGACGGCGTCACGAACGAAGCGAACGCGCATCGCAAGATTGCCAATCTTTACGACGTGAAATTGCGGGCCATCGAAGAGCTCGCGGCCGCCGGCATCGACGTCATCTTGGTCGTGACGGTGGTCAATGGCATCAACAATGACATGATTGGTCCGATCATCGAGTTTGCCATTCAAAACGCGGACAAGGTGACGGTCGTCAGTTTTCAGCCGGTGAGTTTTACCGGGCGTGACGAAGACATTTCCGACGAAATGCGCGAGCAGCAGCGTTACACGTTGAGCCATTTGGCGCACGACGTGGCCGAGCAGACGGGTGTGACGAATCCCTTGCGTGATTGGTTCCCGCTCTCGGCACTTTCGCCCTTTGGTGATGTCGTCGATCTGATGGACGGACCCGACAAGGACTTCGGACAGCTCAATTGCGGGTGTCATCCGAATTGTGGCATCGGCACGGTTCTTTTCGTCAACAAGAGGACGAAGCAAATGGTTCCGCTCTTGGATTTCCTCGACATGGAGGGAATTTTGCGGGACTTCCGCACGATATTCGATGCTGGGCGGAGCCGAGCGTGGACGAAGGCGCAGGTCGTGGCGAGCATTTTGCGGCATTACAAGCCGGAAAAAGCCCCGAAGGGCCTCGACATATC
The DNA here is from genome assembly GCA_016715885.1 of Polyangiaceae bacterium. Classification (NCBI taxonomy): domain Bacteria; kingdom Pseudomonadati; phylum Myxococcota; order Polyangiales; family Polyangiaceae; species Polyangiaceae bacterium. Next base: position 212,232 of record JADJXL010000026.1, on the reverse strand, counting down.
GACGCTATTGCGGCAATTCATGAGCCAGACGGGCGCAGCGCACGCGGGCGAAGCGGACGCGAAAAACTACGAATGGCGCGTGCTCTTCGTCGCGGGCATGTGGTTTCAGGATTTGTTCAATTACGATTTCCGGCGCACGGAGATGTGCATCATCCCGTACGGCACGCAAATGGGGGAAATCAGCTTTTGCGCCTACAACACGGGTGTCGGATGGCGCAACGTGCTCGAGAAAATCAAAGCCAATGCCACGGTGGCCGAATGGTATCGCACGCACGGTAGGCATCCGGTGTACGCGAAGAACAAGGATTTGCCATTGCCTGCGTTCGACAATCCGCTCACGGTGGTCGAGCACGAATTGGCAGCGGCCGAGCGGGTCAGTCACGAGAAAGACGCGCCGCGGCCGAAAAAGAAAGCGGTCAGGTTACCGATCGTGCCTTGATGGTTTTGCATCGGCCCGTAATTCCTGCGTACTCTTCATGCAGTACGGCGTCTGTCACCATGCTCGCCTATTCACGGTGTCCATGCCCCACACGAGCATTGTTTCGTTCATGGAAACGAGCCGCTCCCGCGATTGCACAGCCGTGGGGCTGTCACGGACGCATGTGTCATGCCGACGAACGCACTTTTGGATTGAGCGCCGACGCGACAATGGTGCACCGTGCACTCAGTGGCGAACACGTTCGACGATCCGGAAGCAATTGCGTCTCGCCGTTGCAATTGGTAGGATGCCTTCGCCTAGGTCGTGCGGTCTAAACATGAAAGAGCTCGTTGGACAAATTTTGCAGGCGCATCGGATAGCGGTACGACTGTCGTGCGAGGAGGTTGCGGAGCAGGCTCGCGTGCCGCTGGCGACGTTGGTTGCCTTCGAAAGCGGGAGTGGGCACATCACTGCCGCTGCGCTCGATCGAGTGTCCAACATTCTGGGCATCGATCCACACGCGCTGCGACAGGGGCGTATCGAGAGCACGCCGACCCTCACGATGTTCTTTCGCCAAGGGGTCTTTGCAGATTTTCGCGACACCGAGGACCAACCGAAAATCATGAATGCGTTCGAGCGGGCGCTCTCCCTCGTTGAGGTCAACGCGATTCTTGGCAAGCGCGCCAGCCTTCGCGAACGCTTTGTACCTGAGGAACCGACGCCAGAGGCATCGAAGGACGGGTATCGTCTCGCCCAAACGGTGCGTCGCGAGCTGAGCAACGAGGCTGATGCCATAAACGAGGCTGATGCCATAGGGGATATGATCGAGCTGCTGGAGGAGCAATTTCATATCCTTGTGCGCATAGAAAAGCTCGCTAGCGGGCGGATCGATGCGTTGTCATTGAAAGAAAGCAAAACGGGCGCGGCCGCAACAATTCTCAATGCAGCGAGCAAGCGACGGTTGAATGCGACAACCGATCGCGTCGACCTTGCGCATGAGCTTGGTCATATTTTGTTCGACTCATCGAATGAAAAAATCAATCTCATCGTCGATGAATACGATGACGAAAGCAAAGGCATGTTGCATGCTGAACAGCGTGCGCGTGCGTTTGCTGCCGAGCTGCTCATGCCGGCAGAAGGATTACGAAGAGTTTTGGGCCGTCCGAGCTATGAAATGACGCTGTCACGTTCCCTCGATATGGTCGACCGCGTCTGGCGCGAATTCGATACCCCCATCGAAATTGCGGTGAATCATTTAGTAAACCGTGAGTACATCGTGCACTTTCAGCGAGAGGCTTTAATCGATGAAGCACGACGGCGAGCTGCTGCAAAAGGCACGGTCTGCCCATCGACCATGCCAAGGGTACATGACTTGCTCACGCGACGTGTCATCGAAGCTCTTCGTCAGGGCTTGATCTCTGTCCGACGCGCACGCGAACTATTAAATCTAACTGTTTGGGACGAATTGCCTATCAATTGCGACGTGTGAGTATGTTTCGATACCTCCTTGATTCCGATGTGGTTATTCCATTTCAGCGAGCCAGTTGTCTTGATGACTTGGCGTCGGCTGCCACGCAGGTTCCGATGGCGATCGTCGACGACGTGCTCGACGAGTTGACGCAACCAAGAAGGCATATTGATCCCCTGACGAATTGGATGAAGGAGGCGGATCGAGTATTGAGAGCAAGCGCGATCGAAGTAATCGAAATTATCGCCAATACTAACGAAGATGCCATACGCACCCTTTTGAAAGCATCGGTCGGCAATGGTGAGGCGGCATCGATATCTGTTGCATCGCATCGATTGGATTTGATTTTTGTGACCGAAGACAACAAGGCCGTGCATGGCAATGCGAAGCTCTATCGACAATTGCCGGGTGAAGTGGGACGAATCATGGGATTGCACGCATTTCTACGGGTGCTCGTCGAACGCGACGCCCTTGCCCCTGCGCACGCCAAGACCGTTGCCACAGTGCGTGATCCGGCCCTGCCTCATTGGTGGACATCGTGGTTTGGGAGTATCCGCATCACGCAGTGACATGTTGTGGAGGTCGAATACCAACGCAGCGATTCAACCAGCAATCGGGAGGCGGGCAGCTTCTTGATTGCGGGGAGCGCATTCACGTCCCCCACGCTCGCTCCGGGCACCCGTCGTCGTCGTCAATCCCGTCTTCATCCTCTTTCTGCTTCGGACACTGATCCTCGCCATCCGGCACGCCGTCATTGTCGTTGTCCCCGTCCGGACAACCATCCTGATCTTCAAAACCGTCCTTGTCCTCGGGCAATTCACGGCATTGATCATCTTCGTCCGGCACTCCATCACCATCTTCGTCCCGCACGCGCGGGGCATACCCAAGCGTGAGCATCGCGCGCATCTGCCCCGAGCCAACGCCAAAAACGCCGCCCGAAATGCCTCCCGTCACATACATATCTCCAAGCGCAAGACGCGCTCCGGCGCCGATTTCGAGCGCCCTGATTTGAGGGTCGGTGCCAATGGGTCCTATCGGATAAAGCGGGAAATGCCCCTGACCTTCCAGCAAAAATGTCCAGCGCCCGCGAGGATCGATGCCCAACGCCTGAGGTCGGAAAGACAAACCAAACGAATAGGGAAGCTCGTGACCAAAACGCTGCGGACACTCGTCCTCGGGATCCAACGGAACGTTCGCGCAAGCAAAGCGCTCCGACTCTGCACGTAGCTTCACGCCTCCAGCCAAGTGCACGCCGAGCACCAAAAAACGCAGCTCCGCCAACAACCTGGCCGTGTTGGTGATGTGACCTTCGCCAAGAAACGACCCGCGATCGCCCGTCGGCACCGTGAATCGATCGTGTAGCGCCAGGGCAAACCCCCCCATCTTGCCCGCCGTCGGTTTGACCAAGACCAACTTGGCCGTGAACGCGACGTCGCCGAACGCGCGCTCCGGAATGTTCGTCGGTCCAAGCGCGTACGCCGAGCGATCGGTCGGCGTATCGCCCGTCTGCGCGATGATGAACGGCAAGTCGGCGCCCAGCGACAAACGCCCGAAAGCTCCGATGCTGCCCACGAGATCACCCGTGAGCTGATGCGTGATCACGCGAAACCTCTCACCCGTGTAGATTTCGCCGAGCTGCACGGGCAGGTACGCGTACGACAGTGACAAACCCACGTTGGCGTCGCCGTGTGCGGGCGTCGAAACCGGCTCGATGAACAGCCCTCCCGCAGGATCCGTCGATGGGCGAAAGCCGCGCAGATCGAGCGACGGGACGGGTTCCGGAGGTACGGCGCGCGCTGGGTTCGCTACGACAAACGCAGAAGTTGCGAGCAAAACTCGCAAGAAAGAAGGCAATTGACGCATGGTAAGCAGCGAAGGTTAGTACCGGTGAAACCACGAGGCAAAAGAACGAAGACGCATGTTGTATACCGAAAAAGCTGTACCGGGAAGAACCCCGTGGCCGTTTTTCGACGTGGACGCCGAGAACGCGTCGTGCACATGGATCGCGCTTTTCCCAAGCTCCTTCCGCCAAACGTTCGCCTTTCCGCAGAAACCGTGCGAAGAGATGCGCCATGGACGTCATCCGAGTTCGCGGCGGAAAAACGCTCTCCGGCAAAATCCGCATCAGCGGCGCCAAGAATGCCGCGCTGCCCATCCTGTGCGCCACCCTCCTCTCCGAAGGCGAGAGCATCCTCCGCAACGTGCCCGCTCTGCGCGACATCGAAACGACCGGTGAGCTCCTGCGCGTGCTCGGACGTCACGTCGTCGTCGATCCTCCCGTCGTACGCGTGCGCGGCGGCGGCGAAGCGAACCCGGAAGCTCCCTACGATCTCGTCAAGCAGATGCGCGCCAGCGTCCTGGTGCTCGGTCCTCTCGTCGCACGTTACGGGCGCGCCAAAGTGAGTTTGCCCGGGGGATGCCAAATCGGCTCGCGCCCCGTCGATCAGCACCTGAAAGGCCTCGAAGCGCTCGGCGCCACCATCCGTTTGTCGGGGGGCTACATCCACGCCGAATGCCAGCGTCTCAAGGGCGCCGAAGTCGTCTTCGACATGCCCACCGTCACCGGCACCGAGAACATCATGATGGCCGCCGCGCTCGCCAAAGGTCGCTCCACGCTCGTCAACTGCGCGCGTGAGCCCGAGGTCGAAGAGCTCGGACGCGTCTTGAACAAGATGGGCGCGCGCGTCGATGGCGCAGGCACCGACGTCATCCACATCGAAGGCCGCGATGACCTCGACCCGTTCGATCACGCGATCATCTCGGACCGCATCGAAGCGGGCACGTACATGGTCGCAGCAGCCGCGGCGGGCGGTGACGTGCTGCTCGAAGGCGCGCCGCTCGAAGACCTCGAAGTGGTGGTCGCCAAACTTCGTGCGACAGGCGTCGAGGTGGGGCGTGAAGGCGACTCGGTGCGCATCAAGCGTGACCCGGACAAACCGCTCAAGGCGGTGGACGTGCTCACGGCGCCGCATCCTGGGTTTCCCACGGACATGCAAGCGCAGTTCATGGTCCTCATGTGTTTGGCCAAGGGAACGTCGCGCATCGTCGAGACCATTTTCGAGAATCGATTCATGCACGTGCCCGAATTGCGGCGCATGGGGGCAACGATCGACATCGATGGACACACGGCGCACGTGATTGGGGGCAATCCATTGTCTGGAGCGAAGGTGATGGCGACGGATTTGCGCGCCAGCGCGTCGCTCGTGATTGCAGGAATGCTCGCGACCGAGGGCGAAACCGAAGTGCTTCGCGTGTATCACCTCGATCGCGGCTATGAATACATGGAGCGGAAACTCGCGGCGCTCGGGGCCGACACCGTGCGTATCAAGGGGCAAGCTGGGTGAGCGTTTTGCCGCTTTCGATGGCGGTGCCCAAGGGGCGCATTCTGAAGGTGCTCGCGCCGCTTTTCGAGCGCGCGGGGCTCGATGTTGCGCCTCTTCTATGCGACGATCGGCGTCTCGTGCGGGATTCGGCCGATGGTTCCATGCGGTACGTTTTTCTGAAGCCCGACGACGTGCCCACGTATGTCGAATATGGTGCGGTGGACTTGGGCATTGCGGGTCGCGACACGCTGCTCGAAAAGAAAGCCGACGTCTACACGCCGCTCGATTTGCGGATTGGCGTGTGTCGGCTCGCTGTCGCGGGCCCTCGAGGGAAAACCCCGCCGGACTTGCCGCGCGTCGCGACGAAATATCCAAGCGTGACGGCAGCGCATTTTGCAAAAAAGGGGATTCAGGCGGAGGTGATCCCGGTATCCGGCTCGGTCGAGCTCGCGCCGCTCGTGGGTTTGGCGGACTTGATCGTCGATGTCGTCGAGACGGGAAAAACGTTGCAAGAGAACGACCTATACGTCATCGAGGACGTAGCCGACGTGAGCACGATGTTGATAGCGAATCGTGCGGCGTACAAATTGCGAGCGGCGGAGATCCGGCCGCTTTGTGAGGCGATTGGCAAGGCGGTTGGCGCGTGAGTGCTACTTTTTCCGCGTCGGAGCGCTCATCGATTGGGTTTGTGCCAATGAAACCGGCGGGTAGACGCCGGGACTGCTCGTCGAGCCGAGGAACTTCAATGCGCGCTCGAGCGTTCCGAAGGACCGAACGTTACCAGAGCGAAGCCTCGAAAAATCGACCATTCGAGTCAGCGCAACCTGATCCAAAGATTCCTTGTACGCTTTGTTCTTTGGATACAAGTTGTCCGTGAGCCACCCTTTGGCATTACGAACCTCTTCGGCGTCGCCCTCCCAGTGCACGTCGGATTGAGTTGCAAGCCATCTCGAATTCGCTTACCAGCCATGTTCTTCACGCACGGCAGGAACCACGCTTCGAATTCGCGTCGTGCGAGCACCACTGCGGTGGGAAACGGCAAATGCAACGAGGCAATCCAGCTCGAGGTCAAGGGGCCATTCGTCGCGGGGCAATCGTCCGCGTCATCCGCATCTCTGAGTATCAGCGCGGCCGAACATTTCTTTTCGCTGCGTAAAAGTTCGCACATGCGTTCGATGCTGGTTCGCTTGTGCAAGGAATCGAATGCGCGTTTCGGTCTCTCCCAGTGCAATGTTGGGAGACCCAAATCGCGCCAAAGTCGATCGACCAATATCCGAGCAGCCTCGATTTCGCCATGTCCCTCGACAATGATGAACCCTTTATTCATCACTTGCCGATCCTTCGGGACGAAGCCCTTCGGCATGGAGCAGCTCACTCGTCGAGAAAAGGCGTTTTCGCACCAATTCCCGCTGGCGTTCTTCGACGGCGGCAACAGTGGTGACTCCACTTTTCCGCTCCACCACGCGAATGCAATCGATATCGAATAAATCCATCAATTCGGGACTGTGGGTCGTAATGACGATTTGGCTGCGTTTGGATGCTTCGACGAGATAGTCGTAGAGGATCGGCAGCGCACCCGGATGCACGGCAAGCTCGGGTTCCTCGAAACCAATGAGCGCCGGGGCAGGTTCTTGAAACAATGCCGTCAGCATCGCGGCAATGCGCAGCGTACCATCCGACTCTTGCGCTGCGCCCCGCCAAATGCCTTTCCCACCACGTCCTTTGCCGTGGCGAAATTCCGGAATGACGTAGCCGCCTGCTTGCACGACGCGATAGTCGTCGATATCGCCGGTGATTTTATGCAGCGCCGCGGAAAGCTCGGCGCCCCATTCTCTTTTGTTCAGTGCTTTGAGCGTGGATGCCCAATTGTCGCCCGACGACATCATGGGTTTGACGGGATTCGGGTTTTGGGCGGCACGAAGCGTGTTGGGGAAGAGAGAATAAACAGCAATGCGCTGGAGTTCGGCGGACAAACCGTTCATCGTGGAAACGCTGGTAAGGACGAGATCAAGGCCTGCGCTGGCGGCGAGAAATGGATCGCGCATTGGGGGTCGAATTACACTGCGGGCGTGATAAAAATTCTGCCACTTTTTGGCGGAAAAGAAGCGATTCGCTAAATCACTGCCGTCCTTCGATCGCAAGAAATCGTTGAGTTGCGGACCCTGGGCGGGCTCCGGTGAAGGCACAAAGCTGGCGAATTCTCGCCGCAAATAATAGATTTCTGCATCTGGATCGCGCTCATCTGCATCTTCATTCGCCCGAAATGAAAAGCCCCAGAAACCCGATCCAGAATCGTTCGCGCATTCGATGGCGAGCTCAATCTCGTGACGCTTGCCCGGACTCCATCGAGATAGGCCCCGAACTCCTAACCGTTTGGCAACTGCATCCGACAAAGAATTGTTTACGCATTCGTGCAAAAACCGCAGCACATCGATGATGTTGCTTTTGCCCGATCCATTCGGCCCCACCAGCACGGTAAGCGGTCCCAACCGAAGGTCGAGCCCCTCACCGATGCTCTTGTAGTTGCTGGCGTACAGCCTCGTGATCATCGCCGTTCGCTCTAGCACCTTCAGGCCCTCGTGGGAACCCCCTGTTCGAACACGTTTGCAGCTCGTGCGGGCTCAAGGGAGCCGGTCAAGCCCATACAGCGGCCCATCGCATCCTTTTCCCGGCCACGTGCCCAAATCCCGCGGATGCTTCCGCAAATGCTCCATCACCAGCGCATGCACCGCCGCCAAATGCTCGAGCGTGCTCCAGGGGCGCGGCAACTCCGACGATACGTCCATCAACGAGTGCCGAGTTTGGCGCAGCATATCGACGAGCCTTCCGCGCAACGTTTCGATCGCCGCATCGTTTGCCGCCCGCGGAAGGATCAATGTGCGAGAACCGTCAAAAATACTTTGAAACGGTCCGTGGGCAAACGACAACACATCCCATACCGATGGGTCGTGCATGTCGAGGCATTCGAGCAGCGTCCAGCGCAATAGATGACTCAGCTCGGCGCCGTCCAGCCCATACACCAAAAACGCCGGCGGTCGCTCGATCAAGTCCACATCGCGTATGGGCCTTCCGAGTCGCCTTTCCATCGCGTCTGCGCACTTTTTCAAGTGCTCGCCAATCTCTGCGGGCCTCTGCTCCGTCGTAGAAAGCGTCGCCAGCGCCAGCGCCACGGCGGATGCGACAGCCGGCCCCGTCACGCGCAACAAAAACCCCGCTTCCCCTTCCGGCGGATGTCGTATCACCATCAATCGCTGAAGACCTCGCGATGGAGGCTTTTCCTCGATGGGCACATCCGGACCACATACGAGAATGGTCGTCGTGAAATCTTCGCCTGCTTCGAGTGCCATTTGCGCATTCGGCGAAAGCGCTTGCGAAAAAACGACCAGCCGCGAAGCGTGGCGCCCCTCCGTCATCGCTCGATGATCCCCCGCCAATAGGCCCGAAAGCGGAATGAACTGGGCTTGTCGATGCGGTCCCGACAAACGCGACGCCAAAAGCCTGGCCGGCCCTTCGGATGCACCAATGCCAGTGACGCAGATGGTGCTCGCATACTGCAAAGTCGTCGCGACCGGACGCAACCTATCCACGTCCAGTCCACGCACGAGCTCGGGCACCGCGAAACACCGACGCTCCAAAAGCGCCACGGATTCATGCGTCAATGGGCACCCCCGTTTTTCTGTGCATCGGGATCGTGTTTATGCGCTTGCATGACGCGGAAATAGGCAATGAGACCATCGAGATCCGTTTTCGTGAGCTGCAAATGCGCCGGCATGTTGCCATAACGAAACGTAGCGGGATTGAGGATGTATTCGCGTATCTGTTCTTCCGGACGATATTCGACGATGCTCTTCGGCACGTTCAGCTCCGGACCCACGCGCCCGCCTTCGCGATTGATGGCATGACAACGAATGCAATACGTCTTGAAAATGCCATACCCGTGCGCTGCCGGATCGTCTTTCGCAACCTTCGGATCGGTATGCGGAAACGCCGTCTCGAACGAAACGATGTCGAACGACGCCAATTGCCACGGCCTTGGATGCGTATCCAGCGACGTTTGCGTTGGTTTGCTCCAGACCAGGTAAAACGGACCCGGATTCGCCTGTTGCGGACCAATCGGATCCCACCCGCTCGGTTTGTCCAAATCCTCGAACGCAATGCACGCTCCCCCTTCCAAAAGCCGTTCTCCCGATAGCGGTACGGTATACCCATCCGCCGCTCGCAGCAGCCAATGGTGCGTGCGTAACGATGCAACGTCTGCTGCGTACGCCTTCGTGAGAATGCCTTCGATGGGCAATGCGCGAAAACGCCGCACGTTTTGGTAATACGGATCGAATCCTTCGACGACCACTGGAGGGAAACGTTCGAGCAGCTCGAAAAGTGACGACCGCCCGATTTCATTCCCTTCGCGTTTGAATGTGAGTATCGACGAGCGCTGTTGTTCTGCGCTGATTCGCGTCGTTTCCGTTTTATGCTGACAACTCGGCGCGAAAACACCGAGCATCATGCACAAAAGAGCCGCCGATACGCGACATTTCATGGCCGCAGTTCCTTGGGAGCCGTGAGCGCGACGAACCACACGAATCCCACGTAATAGAGCACATTCGGAACGATGCGCAAAAGGTGCCCCCAATCATGTCCGCTGAGAATCACGACGTCCGCCGTAGCCCAAAGTGCATAAAAGACCAGCTCGAAGAGGACGATGCCGCGTAACCATCGTTTTTGCTCTTTGGATGCGTCACTCGGCGGAAGCACGCGCCAGGCGAATACGGATGCGACCACGATGAACAGCGATTCGTACAGCAAAAACATCCAGCGCACATCGGCTTTCGGAAAAAAGCCTTGCTGCGCAAAATACGACGTTGCCGGAACGATCAGGCTCACCAAAAAGGTTTTACCGAAAACTCGGGAAATCGTGCGTTGGCTCGAGAATGGTCGCGAATACCTCTCCACGAGAAAGAAAAACCGCGTGTCGCCAAGGATGATGAATGGAAACGGCACGATGGAGAGCATCGACGCGGACAAGGGCGAGAGCCCACCCGTGATGATGCAATCGGCCATGGCGAGAAACGCATAGGCAAAAAGAAGTTTTCGTAAGAAGGCATCGCCGCCTTTACGAAAAACCAAATTCAATACAAAAAGCACGTTTCCGAGCAGCAGTAGCCCCGGATTGTGCCACGGTGATTGGTAAATGCTCGAGTAGGGCATGACGCAAGGCGGAGTGCCTAAGTGCTTCCGACGAAACGTGTAAAGAACCCGGGCGTCTCCGTCAAGATCGACGCCCCAACGCTTCCGATAACACGCGAAGAACCTCGACACTTGCCGCTTCCACCGCATCCGGCGACTCGATCGCTCGGTCCGAAAGCCGCAAACGATCGACTTCCATTTCGTCGGACTCGATGGATTTGGGCTTCTTGAACCACTGCTTTGGCGAGCCTTTCGTCAATTCGAGCAGCGCGAGTTTATCTTGGTATACGAGCGCCAAAAGCGTTCGCTCGTCGTCCCGCGCGATCGGGACGGTCACCACGTTTCTCCGCTCGAGCGACTGCACCAGCAACGCCTCGGGTCCAGGCGCAGAGTGCGTCTCTACGAACCGTACCCCCAAAAACACCGCCGTCGTCGTGTCCGCCGCCGTCACCGCCGCACTCCGCACCGCGCGCATCAGCCGATCGCCAAAGGCAGGATCCCGCTCCGCCTTCGCAAAATCCGGCGCGTCCAGCCTGAGCACGAATCGCCGCACGCTGCGCGCACCCGTCGCCACGATCGCATCTTCGAGCGTCGCGCGTTCCAGCGCACGCGCAGAAACCTCGTCCTGCTCCGCCCAGCAAAGCGCCACGGCACCGCCCAGCACCGAGTCTGTCGCGGGCGCCTCGGGCAAACGCACGGGTGCGTCCCGGTACCCGCGGTGAAACCCAAGTTGTGACGGCGGCAGCGCGAGCACCAAGTACAGGTTTTCGAGCTCCGTTTCAGGCGTGCGCACCGCCGCGGCGAACGCATCTCGCAGCGTTTCCAAACGCGTCGTCGACGACGAAAGCATCACGTGATCCGCTGCGGAAACGACGAGCGCGATGCGATGCGCCGCGACGTCGCGCGCGCCCATCGTCCAGCGTTCGGCTCGCCCCGCGACTTCGACGACGCTCCTGCGCACGAGCGCCCCGATTTCCCGCTGTCCGCGAGCTTCCAAGAGCGCTGCGACACCCACTGCGAGTGACTGCTCGTCGACGTGCACGGCTCAGATCTTCCGACCCGCTGCGTAGTTCCGCTGCGCTTGCACCACCGCTTCTGCTTCGGCGATCGCTTCCGCTTCGTATTGGGACGCTGTTTTCAACGCTTGGTCCCCTTGGTTGTCCACGCGCAGCTTCGCCGGCTCGGTCACCGCTGCTTCCGTCATGGCCGCCGCCGTGTGACGTACCTCGTCGTAGGGTTTGGCGAGGTCGAAGATCACCTTCGTTGTGCCTTGCGCCAAGTTTGCCAGCGCTTCGAAACGCCGCAGTTCCATGGCTCCCGGCGACTTCGACAAAATGCCCGCTGCCTCGGCGAAGTTCTTCGCGCTCTCCACATCCGCTTCGCTCTTGATGATGACGTACTTCCGATCGCGTTCGGCAATGGCCACTTTCGCGAGCACTTCTTGCATCTGCGGCGGGAGCTGCACGTCTTGGAGACCGATCTGCTCCACGTGCAATCCCCACTGCGACACCGTCGATTCCACCTGACTGCGCACCTTCGCCGCGACTTCTTCGCGATGCGAAAGCAGCTCGTCGAGGCGCGTTTCACCGACCACGTCGCGCAAGACGACCTTCGCGCGATCCTTGATCGCCGCCTCGTAGTTTTCCACGGCGAGCGTTGCTTTTTCGGGATCGACGACTTTGTAGTACAAAACCGTGTCGATCATCGTCGTCACGTTGTCGCGCGTGATGACCATCTGCCGCAGCAAGTCTCGGTTTTTCGTGCGTGTGTCGATGACGCGCAGGTTCTGAAAACCAGGCAGAAACAGCGTCAATCCTGGCTCGACGCGACCGCTCAATTTGCCCAGCGTGAAGCGCAGCGCGACTTCCCATTGGTTGACCTGCTTCAGCCCTTTCAGCAGGTAGATGAAACCCAACATGCCAAAGACCATGCCGACTGCGGTGAGCGCTTCCATGGGCGCAATGTAACCGGCAAACGCGCGCGCATCACCGTCTATCAGCCAAGCCGAACGCGGTCTTCGAAGTTCGCGCCCGAGCCCATGTCGATGACGAGGGATTTCGACCTTCCCGGTGCGGACATTGCGCCTGACACGCAGGTTTTGCGCTCGCAAAACCCGCGCAATTCTCCAAAGCGTAGCAAATCCTGCGCGGCACGACCCTTGCTCCATTCGCCCGCGTCGCTGGCACCTCGAGCTTACTCAGCGTCTGACTGAGTCTCGAGCCACGTCGTGAGAAGAAGCATTGCTTCTTTTCGCTCCTTCTGCGTCGTTCGTTCAAGTGGAAGGTTCATTTTTGTGCGATTCTCTTTTCATCAACCGATCGTCGACATGCGCAGCCCCATGGCGGCGCAACCGCAAGACGCACGACTTACCGCACCGCGCTGGCCCGAGCCCGCGGATTCGTCGTTCATTCGTGGCTTTGGCGGTGTCGAGCGCCGAGCGCCGAGCGATATCGCCTGGTTTGGCGAATCGCATGTCGTCAGCGCGCACGGCGTCGCGCGTTTTCCCATCGATAGCCTCGCGGGATTGGATAAATCGGCGAGCGTCGATTTCCGCCAAGTTTCGTCCGATGGTCGAGCGCTGGTGCGATTCGACGTGGGCTTGTCGCTCGGCACCCATGATTCGAAGACGCCGCATAAGCTCGCTGCACTCCTGAGCATGTTGATTGAAGTTCATCGGTGGGGGCATGTTCGGCCCGTTCCCCTGGGCAACTCGGGTGCATTGCTCGCGCGAGAGTACGCCCGAGCCACGAGTCTCGAGAAGCACGCACCGAAAAGCACCGAACGTGTCATTGCAGGAAAACCGCTTCTTTATATCGAGTTATACGATCCGAAAGTCCAAGAATTGGATTTCGGACCTTTCGAAGTTACCCAGCGCATGAAGTTTCCGGGCTTCGACATCGAATGCATCGATGCCGCGGTGGATGGGCAACCCGTCGCCGTCTTCGTATGCCGCTACCAAGCGAACGCGGACACATCGAAAGGCCGGCAGGCACGCAATTGCATCGTCAGAATGCACGCTCGAGTCGAGGGACTGCGTGGAATGCTGGGTTGGCTTCTCCGCCGCGCCGAGCCGCATTACGCGAATTTGCTAGACGCTGCCGCTCCCGCGCTTCCGCCGCCCGATATGCCGGAAGCTCAATGGATTTCGACGATATTGTACAAAGGAATGCGCAAAGTCCGCGAGGGGTGTCGCGAGGCCGAACGTTTGTCGATTCCATCCGAGCCCATTCTCGGCGGGCTTGGCCGCGCTCCGGCGACGCCCGAGCAAGTCGCCGAGATTGGCAATGCCGTAGCATCGGTTCTCACGCAGATTGCCACGCCGCAAGGCTCTCGCCTTTCCATCGTAAAAAGCCTCTCCGAGCACGCCACGATGCTCGCCCAGGAAGCCGCGCCCATCGAGCATTTTGCGCAGCCACCGCGGGTATTGGAGCCCATGCCGCAGGGGTTTCTTGCTTGGAACACGCGTCTCGATGGCGCGCCGGAGGCCGAAAAAAAGCGCGAGCTCGTCGCCAATACGATTTATCGGCTGCGCACCGAGCTATCGTCGAAGCGCGATATCGATGGACTGACTCCTCTCGGTGTCGCTGGCATTCAAATCGCGCCCGGGGGAGAGCAGGAAGTTCCCGTGCGTTTTCGCATGAGTGCTCGTGGCGCGGGTTTGCGTGCGGTGGGTCGGAATGCCGAATTCGCGTCGGAGGTGGAGAGCGAGCTCATTGTGTGTTCCTTATCGGAAGGAACGCCGCCGTTCGAGGTGGAGCTGCGACCCGATGCGGGTGATAAGGTATCGATTGACCTCATTTTGGTTGTCCGTGGCATGATGGTTTTGATGACCAACGTGAGCTTTCGCGTCGGATCGGCTGCTCAACCGCCTGCGCCCGTGCCCGTGCACGTGTCGTTCAGCGCAATCAGCTCGGCGCCAGGCGTTGATGTGGTTTTGTTTCATGGCAAAAATGGTGACCTGTTCTCCAGCATGAAGGGCAAGGCAGGGGGAGCGACGCCAACGGCATGGGCTTCGAACATACTCGGCCCAACGGTAGCGGCATTGCGTGGGCAATTGAATGAGCTATCGCGCAGCTACAGCGCGCGACTCGACGAGAACGATCCGTTTTGGGGCCTTGCCATTGAAAAGCCGCAGGACATGCTTTTCGAGTTTGCCCGTGCGGGAAGCGATCTTCACAGGGCGCTATTTCGGTGTGCTCCGACGCCCGATGACCGAGCAAAGCTCGAAATGCTGCGCGAATCGCTCGAACAGTTATCGGGATACATGCAAATCTACGTCCCCGACTTCGTACCGTGGTCCATTTTATATGACGGTCCCAAACCCAAGAAGGCGGAGGATGTCGATGTTCGCAGATTTTGGGGTCATCGATTTCGCATTTGTCGTGCCTGGGATTCGACGCTTCGGGCAGTACCGCCCGCGATATTGGGTGAGGGTGCGCCGCTTTCGATGCGCGCCTGCATCGATCCGCATTTGGCAAAAGAGCAGGGGCCCGTTTGCGTGGAGAATCAGGTGAGTTTCTTCGAGAAACTTGGTGGAGCGCTCATCGGGAACGAGACGGAGCTTCACAATTTCCTCAAAACTCCCGACGATCCTTGCAACTTCCTCTATTTCTTCTGCCACGCGGACGTGAGCGGGCAGTTGGACGACCTGAAGCTATTCAACAGCGGCGTCGATGTGCGGGACAGCAAGATTTGGCTCGATCAACAGGCGATTTCGGTGGACGATATGCAAGAGTATCGCAAGAGCAATCTGCCCGGAAAACCGCTCGTTTTCATGAATGCGTGCTCTTCGGCAAAGCCTGGACTGCTTTACATGAGCCCCTTCATCGAGCTCTTCATGGGTAAATGGTCCGCGGCGGGGTTCATCGGGACCGATTGGAAGGTTCCAACCGTATTTGCCGACGCATTCGGACGGCTCGTCTTGACTGAGCTATTGAAAGAGGGCAAGACCATTGCCGAAGCATTTCATTGCGCACAAACCATCGCGTTCGAAAAATATCACAACCCGTTCCCGCTCATCTATGCCCTCTACGGGCGCCCGGATCTCGTCGTGCGCCGAGCCATGAGCGGACTGCAAGGAGACATGTCGTGAATTTGGAAGGTTTTGTGGTCAGCGACCTGCATCTCGGTGACGGTCAAAAACCGCTCGAGGATTTCCGCGATGACGAAAAGCTCGCAAGCTTCGTCGAATCCATCGCGAAACCAGGTAAAACGCTCTTCATCAATGGGGATTTCATCGATTTCGCACAGATCCCACCATTCGAAGTGGCCGAGCCGAGTTACCTGCTCTGGGACGAAGAAGCGTCGGTGAAAAAGCTCCAACTCGCGCTCGCTGCGCATTCGCAGTCATTCGATGCGTTGCGGCGTTTCCTCGAGGCTGGGGCGGATTTGCGCATTCACATCGGCAACCACGACCTCGATCTTGCATGGCCCAGGGTGCAAACGCTCCTTCGGCAGCGATTGGGGGCCGAGCAAAACGAGCGATTGCAATTCGAAATTCGCGGCAGCCTGTATCATGGCGTTCACATCGAGCATGGTCATGCTTTCACGCCGGAGAATGCTCCGCGCGAATTGGAGAAGTTCATTCACGAATGGCCGAACGGAAGTGGCAAGCAATGGCTCGAACGCGTGTGGGGCACGGACTTCATGCTCCGGTTCTACAATGACCTCGAGCGCCGGTATCCGTTCGCCGATTCGGTAAAACCCATGGCCACCGTGCTTTGGCATGGTGTGCGAAAAAAGTGGATTGGTGGAGCCGAAGTCGTGCATTTGCTCAAGTTTCTGAAAGCGCGTGGATTGCCGATTGGTGCCATTGCGGGCGCGGTGCTCGGGGAAGAAAGCACGCCGACGCCACCGATGGTTGCTGCAGGATTCGCCGAGCCTGCGTGGCAGAAGGTCATTCTCGAACGAATGTCTCAGGATCCGCAGTTTCGCGACGAAATCAAAAACAGTCTCGATGCGCTTCCTCGTGAAGACAAGGCGGTGCTCGCGCAGGGCGGACGCGTCGAGGTGGGTGTGCAGACGAAGCCCGAGGGTGCGGTGCTCGGGATTTTTCGTGAAGATCGCGAATTGCGAGCGGCGCGCGAGCACCTTGCGAAGCCAGGCGTGACGCACGTCGTTTACGGTCATACCCACGCCATCGTCAATGGAGCGCTCGATGGAGCCCTGTACAATCCGGGAACGTGGCTACCCGAGCTCGATTTGAATTCTCCTGCGGTGAAGGAAAAAATCAGCGCCAATGGGCTATCGCTGGAGATGCTCGAAGATCAGTCACTTTATCGGGTGAAACGAACGGTCGTGCATATCGAGCCGCAAACGCCGAATGCATCGCGCGTGTCGCTCGTCGAGGTATGAATTACGCTCTAGAACAGCGTATGCGCGCTCGATATGGGGCTGAAGCAATGCGTGTCGGAGCCTGCCGGCCCGTAGATCGAACCTCCCGAACGATTGCCGTAGCCATCGTGTGCGGAGTAGCGTCCGACCCACCAATCGAAGTACACGCCGTTCATGGAGCCCGCACCCGCCGCGGCAAACGTGTTGACGAGAACTCCCGCGGCGGTGTACACGATATAGTTGAGGCTCGAGCTGCTGCCCTGGTGCGCGGCGAAATAATAATATGCGCCGTCGAACGCAAACGTGCTACCATAACATGGATTGGCGGGAGCACATTGCGCGGCGGTTGGCAATGGTGCGCTGAGACTGACCGAGCCGAGGTAGGTCAAGGTCGCTGAGCCGGCGGTCGTGCCATAACGACGGATTGCGGTCCCGTCGTAACACAAAAACTCCGTTGCCGAGGACGACGTCAATCGGCACCCCGATGCAAATCCATCACTGAAGACGGCTTGCACCCCGGCGGTGAGCAAGCCCGTAGCGGCATTGATGCTGACGACGGAGAACTGGCTCGAATTGGCAGGACCGACGCCGTCGACCGAAGGCGCATTGCTGTAAACGACGGTCGCCGTGGCCGGGATCGACACCATGCGTGCGTGGATTTGCGTTCCGTTGTTGGGCGAACTTGGGTATACGTTGGTGGCTTGGGGGAAAGCCCAATACCCATTGGTTGAAAACTCGCCGGTCAAGATGACATTCGACGGACGATGCCAAATGCTGTTGGTGAGGTTGTTCGGGAATCGGTATGTTTCCGCAATGGTGTCGAAGACGGTGGCAGGGTTTGGCGTGCCGGTCAAGACGTAGTATCCCGTAGGAGCTGTGCAGGCGCCAGCGAAGCAGGTATTTCCCAAAGGACAAACGTTCCCGCAGGTGCCGCAGTTGTTCGTATCGGTGCTCGTGTCGACACACGCCCCATTGCAAAGCGTATTGCCGCCGGAGCAAAGCGGAATGCATTGACCGCTCACGCAATCCGTACCGGCCCCGCATACGGTATTGCAAGCGCCGCAGTTGTTCGGATCGACGTCCGTGTCGACGCAGGCGCCATTGCAGAGCGTCGTTCCACCGACGCAGCTCAGGGTGCATTGACCCGCGGAGCAAACCTGTCCGTCGGTGCACGCGTTTCCGCAAGTGCCGCAGTTGCTCGGATCGACGTCCGTGTCGACGCAGATACCATTGCACGCGGTCGTTCCACCGACGCAGGTCAATCCACATTGACCCGCGGAGCAAACCTGTCCATCGGTGCACGCATTTTCGCACGTGCCGCAATTGCTCGGGTCGACGTTGGTGTCGACGCAGATACCATTGCAGAGCGACGTTCCGCCGACGCAAGTCAATCCGCACTGACCCGCGGAGCAAACCTGTCCGTCGGTGCACGCATTCCCGCACGTGCCGCAATTGTTCGGGTCGACGTTGGTGTCGACGCAGATACCATTGCAGAGCGACGTTCCGCCGACGCAAGTCAATCCGCATTGACCCGCGGAGCAAACCTGTCCATCGGTGCACGCATTCCCGCACGTGCCGCAATTGCTCGGGTCGACGTTGGTGTCGACGCAGATACCATTGCAGAGCGACGTTCCGCCGACGCAGGTCAATCCGCATTGACCCGCGGAGCAAACCTGTCCATCGGTGCACGCATTTTCGCACGTGCCGCAATTGTTCGGGTCGACGTTGGTGTCGACGCAGATGCCATTGCAGAGCGACGTTCCGCCGACGCAGCTCAGCCCGCATTCACCTGCCGAGCAAACTTCACCGGGTGCGCATGCCTTATCACAAGCTCCGCAATGGCTAAGATCGTTGCTCAAGGTCACGCAAACACCGCAATCCACCTGACCCATTCCGCACGTCACGGTTCCTCCCGAACCGGAGCCCGTCGTCGTCGTCGAGCCATCCGAGCTACAACCGGCTGCAGTCGTGAAGACCCCCGTGAACATCATGGCAATCGCGGCGCTGGCGATGCGGCACATCGTTGATTTCGTATACTTCATCGAGATCTCCAATTCGAAAGCACGTGGTGGGTTGGGATGCTGTCTTTACCCTTCTCACGAGACACACTGAATTGCTAGTGCAAAATCTGGGCGTTTGAAAGTCACATGTCCGTGCCTCCAAAACCTGATCGATTTCCTCGAACACCGAGTCGATCAAATGCGCAGTGCCAATGAAATGGCGCCCATTTGCTTCGAATGCGGCCCGTGAGGTCGCGCTCGAACGCCGCGCAAGATTCGTCAAGCCGAGGCGCTGACGCGGAGAGGCAGGGTGTCGATGTTGCGAAGAATCGGCTGTGATCCGTAGACCGGCTCGCCGGCGAGCTCCACCTTGGCATAACGCTCGAAGAAGCCCCGCAATGCAATTTCGGCCTCCATTCGGGCAAGCGATGCGCCGAGGCAGAAATGGGCGCCATGACCGAACCAGACGGTCGTTCCCGGAACCTGGCGACGGATGTCGTATACGTCGGCATCCGCAAGGTACTCGGGGTCGCGAAGCGCAGACAACAGCGAGAAAAAGACCGGTTTGCCGCGTTCGAGGTGAATGCCCTCGAAGGTGAAAGACTCTTTGGCATAACGAACGAGCGGCACGCGCTGAATGCCATCGTAGCGCAGCGTCTCTTCGAATGCATTGCGGAGAAGAGCGGGGTTTTCACGCACGAGCGCAAGCTGGTCCGGGTTGCGCAGGAGCGCGAGAATCGTGTTGTTCGTCCCGTGCACCGTGGTGTCCGTGCCGCCCGCCAAAAGGGCGCCAACGAGCGCGACGAGCTCGGCGTCGCTGAGCCGTTCACCGTCGTCACAAGCCGTGACGAGCTGGCTCAAGAGGTCGTTTTCCAATGGCGCGGCGCGGCGCTCGGCGACGCATTCGCGCACGATCGCGCAGCCCCGCGAGAAGGCCGGCATGTATGACGCAAACAGCTCGGGCGGCAGCCCCGGCAGGGCCGTGGCGATGAGGGCGTCCGAATAAGCGATGAAATCGTCCTGATAATGCTGAGGAATGTTCAGAACGCTCGCAATCACTTGCACGGGGTAGAGTCGATTGAAGTCCGCAGAAACATTGATTTCGCCCTCGCTCGGGAGTTTGTCCAGCAGCGCGTCGATGATCGCCTTCACCTTGGATCGATGCACCTCGACCGCACGCGGGCCGAAGACGGGGTTCACGAGCTTGCGAAGGCGCGCATGCGATGCCCCCTCGGCGTAAAACAGACTATGTTCAATCTGCGCCGCGAATTCGGGAAACGACGTTTTCATGTCGGCGTGAAGGCCAGCACCCAGCGTAGGATCGTTTCCGAGCCTGGGATCCTTCATGATCGCGAGGCAATCGCGATAGCGGAAAAATATGGGCCCACCACCCAGCTCCCAGTGAAGCACGGGAGCCTCCTTGCGAAAGCGGGCAAACAGTGGGTACGGATCCTTCACGAACGAAGGATCCATGGGATCGAAGCGTAATTCTCGAGAAGGTGTCATCGTCATGGCCCAGCTTCATACCACACCATGATTTCCTAGAAGTACACAAAAGCGCTCGAGGCAACAAACTGTCGGCACGCTCGGCTCGAGTTTGCCATGGGGTCAATGGCCGGTGCGCTCGCGGCCGACGCTGCCGGCGTCGGGAGTATCGCTTCGGATCTCGACGTTCCAAGCTTGGAAAACGTGCCAATCGCCTTACCAATCCCCTTTGCATCGAATACATGCTGGTGTATGAAACCGCATGCGCTCCCTCTTGCCACTGACTCTCGTCGCCGTTGCGGCCTGCGGCTCACAACCTTCGCCATCCAATCTCGTCCCCACGGCAGGTGCCGCGCCATCTGCTGCGGCAACGCCTTCGCCGACGCCGTCGGCAAGCCAAGCAGACGCCGCTAAAGCATCGGCTCCGGAACGAATCACCGCCGATACGCCAAAAACCACCATGGCGGGCAATGCGTTCATGGCGCCGGCGGGTTGGAGCATGGTCGTCAAGGGCTCGGCAACCATTCTGGAGGCACCGGAACCAGGCTCGCGCATCGTCATCGTCGACGTCAAAGCTGCTGATGCAGATGCAGCCGTCAAGCTCGCGTGGGAAGCTTATGGAAACGACAAGAAATGGCCCTTGAAGTCGGCGGTCGATGCGCCCGATCGCGACGGGTGGACGCGTATTCGTTATTATGACTATCGAACATCACCCAATGAGAAACGCGGTGTGGGCGTCGGCGCGCGTTTTGCGAACGATACATGGACCGTAACGATTTACGACATGGACGACGCCGTCGGGGAAAAACGCGGGGCCCAAGTGGGTCTCATTTTCAGCCGCCTCTTGCCCAAAGGACGCACACGTGAATCGTTTGCCGGAAAAACCGCCAAGCAGCTCGACCAGGCACGCATTGCAGAGCTTGCAAAATTCGTCGAGACCGCGCAGCAAAAACTCGGCGTACCCGGCGTCTCCATTGGGATCATTCAAGCCGGCAAAGTGGTATTTTCCGGGGGATTCGGGGTCCGGGAAATCGGCAAAAAAGGAGCCGTCGACGGCGACACCAAATACCTGATCGCTTCGAATACCAAGGCGTTGACGACGCTCATGCTCGGCAAACTCGTCGACGACAAGAAATTCACGTGGGAAACCAAAGCCACGAGCCTCCTGCCGACGTTCAAGCTCGGCGATGCCGATACGACCGATCGCGTCCTGGTAAAACACCTGATTTGTGCCTGCACGGGCCTCCCTCGCCAGGATTACGAATGGATCTTCCAATTCGCCGGCGAAACGCCGGACACGGCATTGAAAACATTGGGGACCATGCAACCCACGACCAAATTCGGAGAACTCTTTCAGTATTCGAATCCGCTCGCCGCGGCTGCCGGGTACGTGGGCGGACACGTCGCCTTCCCGAAGCTCGAAACGGGCAAATCGTACGACGAGGCCATGCGCACGCTCGTCTTCGAGCCGCTCGGGATGAAAAACACGACATTGGACTTCAAGCGTGCTCAAACGGGGAACTTCGCGTCCCCGCATGCGAAAGACATCGACGGGAAAACCGCGCGTGCCGTCATCAACGTGAATGATGCCGTCATCCCCGTACGACCCGCAGGAGGCGCTTGGAGCACGGTGAACGATGTCCTGAAGTACGTCCAAATGGAACTTGCCGAGGGCAAACTTCCCAACGGAAAAGAATACATTTCGAAAGACGTCCTTCTTGCGCGCCGCGCCCCGCAAGTCGCGCTCAATGCCGACGCTAGCTATGGCATGGGCCTCATGGTCGACAAGACATGGGGCGTGACCGTGGTGCACCATGGGGGCGACATGATGGGTTTTCATAGCGATATGATGTGGCTCCCCGAGCATGGAGTCGGCGCCGTCGTGCTCACGAATGGCGATCAAGGGCAGGTCATTCGCAACCAATTCCAGCGCAAGCTGCTCGAAGTCCTTTTTGACGGCACGCCACGAGCGGACGCGAACGTGGCCGCGCAAGGCAAGAATTTCCTCGAATACATAGCAGCCGAGCGCAAATTGCTCACCGTCCCCGCCGACGGTGCCGAATCGGCCAAGCTCGCGCCGCATTACAAAAACGCAGCCCTCGGCGACCTCGAGGTCATCAGAAAAGGCGCCGCCACCATCTTCGATTTTGGCGAGTGGCAAGGTGAAGTCGCGTCCCGCAAAAATCCCGATGGCACGGTGTCGTTCATTCCCACGACCCCCGGTGTTGTCTACTGGTTTGAATTCGTCGTCGGAAGCGGCTCGAAACGAACCCTCGTCGCGCGCGATGGACAACACGAATACGTGTTTCAAGAGCAGTGAGGCCTACCGGTCCAGCACTATTCTCGAGCATTTTCGGGTTGCGGTAGAATGCGTCTGGGCGACGCCCTGGTGAGAATGAGGAATGCGAGGGCAGCGCGATTGCTACTGCTCCGGGGCTCGATTCACATAACAAACATCCAGTCGTGGCCGGATCGCCTTTTCGTTGTTTTCACTGCTCGCGAATTTCGTAAACGACGCGGCTCCTTGCGATAGCAAAATCCCATGGGAATCTCCCGTGTGATTCACCCACGCCTCCACGATCGCCGTTTCGAGCGGCACGCTCACCGGACCGACTCCACCCGGAAATGGCTCCGCGATGTCCGTATCCAGCACGTTCGGGAACGAGCTTGCCGTTACCGTGTTTTCGCTCCACTGGCTCCCCACAAGGTTCACCACAATCTCGCTCGCCTTCGCGCCGGCACCAAGCCCGAAGAGCGTCAACTTGGCCGATTTCACGGGTGCATTGGGAGGAATGACGCCGAGGTCGAAATCGAGCAGCGACCAGGTCAAACCAACTTGCGACAACCGGCCCACCAGAAGCTCCTGCGCGCCGCCGAAGTTGCTCGTCAACGCATTGCTCGATAAGAATGTGTCGAATACGTCACCCTCGATTCCACGCTGAATGGTGACGCAGACGTCTTCACAAGCATCACCCACGTTGTCCTGATCCGAGTCTTTTTGGGATTTGTTGGACACGTCGACACAATTGTCGCAAAAGTCGCCAATCCCATCGAGATCACTGTCCGGACCACACTTGTCCTCGAATTTGCAGGAATCAGCCGTGAAAGACACATTCCGCAACATGTGACTCATCCAAAGCCCGCCGCCGCTGCCGTCGGCATTCGTGGGCACATAGGCCCGGATCCGGACATTGCCCTTGCTTTCGGCCACGCCAATCAAACGAATCGGATGCTCGATTTTCGATTCCGGCGATCCCTTCGAGCTGGCGTAATAAACGCCCTCGCCTTGCCCTTGCAAGGCGTAGCCATAGGGATATCGCGACGAGCCGACGTACGCGGAAGGGTTCGTGAATGGCCGCAATGAACCGTCTTCATTGAGGACGCGCACCAGAGCCTTGATTTCGCCAGTCGTGAATACTCGCGTCGGCCCTTGCACGGCATTGCCGTAGCCGGGCGTGAGGTGGTAGGTCGCCGGATTGCGCACGCGTGCACCGAGCGTGCCATGGTAATGATTCGAGTCATCCGGGCTCGTTCCGCGCCGAAGATTGACATGATAGCCGCCCTCCCTCCAAGGGCCCTGCGAGGCGGCAATCTCATAATTCCCCGGGCTCGAAAATATGCCCCTCGCTGCGCCTCCCGTGGTGCCCGTCCGCGCGTTGCGTTCGTAGCCTCGTTCATCGGTGAACTGCGCGGGAAGGCCGTCGTCTTCGGCGACCCCGGAGACGTGTGCATTCCCAGCGTGAATCGACGTTTCGCCAATGCAACCATCGAGGCGAATGGTTCCGGTGACATACGCCATCTGCGTATCGAGCGCGATGATTTCTTGTCGCATTGCATAAGGCAGTTCGGGACTCGAAATCAGTGGATCGTGCGCGTCGACGAACGTGAACGCGTCGCGATCGAGTCCGCTGCTTGCATCGTCTGCCTTGTCGACGGGGTGAATCGTTTTGATTCCCGGCGCTGGCCAGCGGAACCATCCTCGAGCACCGGACGGCCATTCGAGCCATGCACGTGGCCCCGGATTGCATACCGACAGTCCCCAGCGACCCTCCCGGATCGCTCGATGGTCGTATTTCACGGGCTCGTCATTGCTCGTGTAAAGCAGCCTTTCCTTCCCGTGGATGTCCACGCCAGCACGTTCGTGATTGTACACGTTTTCATTGGTTGCCCCGGTATAGGGAACGCTGTATTTGCGCACCCTTGGTCCCGAATTCGAGGGCTCGGACGGGTCGCGCCGGAAAAATACACTCCCCGACAAACGTCCTTTCGGTGGAACCAGTGTCGTTTGGGCCGTATACGTATCGCATTTCTGTTTTACTTGCAGATCGGTGGAAGGAACGGTCACCACGCTGAGCGGAGCACCCGTGGAGTCCGCCAATTCTACGGCGGCGTCCTCGAAGCGATAGGTTTTTCCGGGCAGCAGCAATACTTCGCCCGTGACCGTCACGCGGCCGTTTTTCCACGTGGACACGAATCCTCCGACGCTCGCGGGATTCGGCGCGATATCGCCTTGCACGATGGCCCCGTCGACGTTTTCATCCGACACGAATTCGCCCTCCACCGAGCCATCGAGCGCCCGTGCGCGGAAGCGTAATGCCGAAACGCCGACATTTGGCGTATGGATCGTGACTTGAAAACGCACGCTCACGAAGTCGGTGCGCACGAGGTCGAGCGTCATGTCTCCTTCTTGCGGAGCAGCAAATGGGTTTGCCGGATTGGTCGCAAGAGGAGCGGTGAGCGTCGTGCTTTTCCGCCCGCGGCTCGATGCTTGGTATTCCCACGTCACGTCCTGGAAACGATAATTCAAATATTGCATTCCGCCGGGTGTATGGACGAATCGCTGCAGGAGCACGGAATAGGTGCCTTCTTGCGGATTGACGCGAGTATTGCCGTGAACGGCATCGAAGTCGGTTCCGCCGAAATCGAAGGCTGTGAGGTTGGTATTCGACACGGGAGCAGCTCCGCCGGCGAGTTTTCGCAGGTTGAGCGGTGGAATGGTGCCCTTGGGGGGTTTTTTTGGATTGCATTCTCCGATTGCGAAGGCGCCTTCGAGCAGAAACGGGCGCAGCTCGACGGAATAGGCATCGATTTTGGGATCCACCTCGGACTTGATGTCGCCGTCATCGCAGGGCGCAGCGGGATCAGTGCATGTATTGGGTCCCCAGCCTTGCCGTGGCCCGCCGTTTTGGCATACGGGATTGACGGGAGGTGCCGGCTGTGTGTCGTCCCCGATGTCGTCAGGGTCGGGTTCGGGTTCGGCCTCGATGTTCGCGCCGATGGAATCGACGTGCCCGTCGTGGACCTGCGATGCGTCGTTGCATCCGCCTGGCAAGAGTGCTGCGGCCCCGAGGGCGGTTGCAGCCGTCCATGGAATCAATGACGCGAGGTTGGTAAGGTTGCGAGGGTTCATGATGCGCGGCATCTTAGGGAAAAAACGCGCGCCGGAAAAATAGATAAATTTTTCAAGAACTTGGCGTCGGTTGCTCGTGTCTCGGGTTGCCTTGCTTCCAGGCTTCGAGCTGGCCAAGTCGGGCCGAGCGTGAGCTTGTCGAGGGTCCCAGACGGCTCTGGGGAATCGCCACGGGCGTTCCCGAGGGTCCCGGACGGCTCTGGGGAATCCCCACAGGCGTTCTCGAGGCTCCCGAACGGCTCTGGGGAATCCCCACAGGCGTTCTCGAGGCTCCCGGACGGCTCTGGGGAATCCCCACACGCGCTCTGGACCCTCGCGAAGGCGTCTGTCCATGCGCCAGACGCGTCGTCGAGCCTCGTCAAGGCGTCGTGTTATGGTCCGGGTCGCTTTCGGGAGCCTCATCGGCGGCTGTTTGGCCGCGCCGGCGGCTCGAAGGGCGCACGCGGTCGGCGAGGGCCGTCTCGCCTGCCAATCGGAAGATCCCCACGAGGAACGTCGCGACGCGACTGAAACGTTCATCGTATGCGGCGATTGCATCGTTTTTCGCGCCTCCCCTTGACAGCGCATTCCCAGCCTGATGCCCTCGAAGGATGCAAGCTGCCCGCCATTTCGTCGCGCAATGCCTTCGCATCGTCGTGATTGCCCTGACCAACTACGGGGCAGCATGGTTAGCGTTTGCATGGGCGACCCTTGGCTGCGGACCTGGCGTCGTCCGCGTCGTGCAACCGGATTCGACGGCATTTCTGCAAATAACCAATGCCCAAGTGAGCGTTGAGGCGCGGCGTTCTGCGCATTTGATGGGGCAATGGGTGCGTGGGCGTGCGCCCGACAATATCGGCATTTTCGAGGACAGCAAGCTCCCCGAACCGTACACCCAAGATGACGAACCCGGCATTTGGCCTTCCGAATATCACTTGGGATACGCTGCGCTGAGGCTCATTCGCGAGCATTATGCGGCCGCTCATCCGGCGTACCGCGTGCTCGAAGACGGCAGTATCGAGGAGATTGTCGACGTAGCCGGCGGAAACGTTCACCTCGTAGCGGATTTCGACAGGGATCGCCGCCCTGATATTGCGGATGTCGAGGGGCGGGTTTTATTCGAAGTCGTTCCGCGAGGACAAACACACCGTTCCGCGGCGAACAACAAGGTCGATTGGCATCTTCGGGTGATCAACAACGCCATGCTCGGCGTTCCGAAGTTCAAACTCGGTACGGGTTATGGCGGTGAGGTTGGGGTGCGCTTTGCGGAAGGCGCAGCGCCGTGGAAAATCACGTGGGAAACGACGGATCCGGGGGTTGTCGAGTACCGATGGCTCGTGCTCGGCGCGGAGCAGCAAACCGCAGAGTCCCATGGCGATGCGTACGTGGGCAATCGCTGGCGTGAGCCGACGCTGCGGGAGATATCGCGATTGGGGCGGGCCCTCCATGAAGTGGTGGAACGGTTGGTCCAGGCGCGTGAGGAACTGGGACGAACGCGTGCCGAAGCGACGATACCGATTCTGCCTGGAAAATCGATAGCGGACTACCTGCGGTCGGTGACGCTGTGGAGCGCCCACGACGATGACGTTGCGCGGTTGCTGCCGATCATGCGCGAGCCGCCTCCGGCACCGGCGCGTCCGGACCCGCGCCTTATGGCGGACACGAAGGGCGGTTCGTCCGGCGCGGGTTCGTCTCCGAAGATGTACACCGGTGCGACGAAGCCCGACGGTCCCGTCGTTCCACCGCACCCCAGCGCACCCGAGGCGTACACGCTCCCTGGCCGTTTCGGGAACATGCCTTGGCAGTACTTCATGGGGTATTCGGCCCATCGCGCGATCGCTTATCACTACCAGGCCCGTTATCAAGCTCTAGGCGAGCTTGTCTTCAAGAACACGTCAGCGTTGGAAAGATCGTGAAGGAGGCTGGCGGTGAACCGAAGCTGCTTCACTGGTCCGAAGCGGACCTACGTCCTGACATCACCCACGTCAGGAGACCGACCGAGCAGTTTGTCTTCGAGATCAAGCCTGAAGGACCCAAGCATTTTGTGAAAGGCAAGGAAAAACTTGCGCAGTACATCGGCGTCCTGAACGTCGGCATGGTCGGAAAGCCCAAGGTCTTCGTTCCGGGCTCCAAATATGAGGGCGAATTGTGGATACGCTTCAAACGGGGCACGCGCCTCTGGGCCGTCAAATGGCATTCCGCAGCGCCTGGTTTGTTACTCTATAGGTGGATCAAGCCCGAGGTTGCCGAATCCGGCAAGGACATGGCCACCTTGGAAGAAGAATGGCGACAAGCCATCCAAGACGGTCGATGGCGGGACATCTCTGAAAAGGAGATGGCGGCGGATGCGGAAGATCTGTTCCTTACCGTCGACATGCTCGTAGGGCTCCGGGAAACGCTGGGGCATTTCCGCAACGTCGTGACGCTGCCCATTCATGGCGTGGGTCTGGCTGCGGAGGTCGTGCTTTCGGCGAGACTGTGGGACCAGTTGGACGCGACGCCGCGCGTGGTGCCCATTGTCCGCGTGCCAGCGCCAGTGAAGCAACCAGCCGTGCCCCCCAAGGCGCCGCCTCCGGTGAATGCGCCGTCCTTGGGGTCCGATATCCATCCTCCACGCCCGACGCCCGCGCGTCCTGCCGCGCCCGGAAAAACACCCTCGGGTCCCAAGACCGTGTCCCCGAATTGACTTGCCATCGTCGTTGGCCTGTGCGAAGGGCGTGGGCACCATGTCCGACAAGGTAGCCTCGACAGACCCGAATGCGCTGCTTTTCCCGGCGTTTCTGTACGGCCCCCACGCCTCGTGTCGGCGCAAGATGAAAGCCGAAGCCAAGAAGTGGACGAAACGCTACGAGGAACGCGGGGAATTTCCTGAGCCGAAGCTGATTCCCGTGCCACCGGGATCGGTGATGATTTGCCTTGGTGTAGAAGCGGACATCGTTGCATTTGGCACGGACACACATAAGCCGTGTTGGTTTTTCTATTTGATGGATGAGCTGCGGATGGAAGTGCGTCCGAGCTCTGGCCCTCAATATGCGGTGTTCCAGTCCAAATTCGACGCTTTCTCGTGTCGGTATCCCTGGGGCGCATTGGCTGTCGCCACGAGCCCGACGGAAAGCACCATCGACCTCGTCTCGCGCCGGTTGGAAGCGGTGTTGTCGTTTTGGGAACAGCTCGACACGTTGCGGTATCTTCGTATCCGCCAGTTTACTTTGGCGAGTCTGATGCACTTCCTTTATGAAGGAACCATTCGGATGTGGGTGGATGCCCCCGCGGGAAGCGTCAAGGACGTTCTGCGCGCCGCCATCGAACGAATGCGCAATGCATCCGAAGACGAAATCCAAACGCGCCTGATGAGGCGCTTGCACGAATTTGCCGATACAGAACCCGAATTGAAACATCGCGAATGGCTCAAGTCGCAAGGTGTCATCGAGGCGGAGCTGGTGCACACCAAAAAAACGTATCCGGAGCGGCTCGAGGACATGAAGGCAATGGGGCCCTATGCAGGTTTCCTGAGCGATCTCGAACGCAAATACCCCGGCGATTGATACGAATTCGTTGCAACCACGCAAAGGCTCGACGATGCCCGAAACGACAGCCTCGACAGACCGACAACTTCGGCTCCCAACCCCGCCGGTCGATGGATCGGACTCATTCGCGCGAAGCAATCCAATGAGCCTCTAAAAGCGCGTTGCAAACTTGCCCCGTTACCGATGCATGATCGCCCTCGGCACTTCGCCCGTCGCGTTCCCGAGGCTCCCGAACGGCTCTGGGGAATCCCCACACGCGCTCTGGACCCTCACGAAGCCGTCTGTCCATGCGCCAGACGCGTCGTTGACCCTCGTCAAGGCGTCGTGTGCTCGTCCGGGTCGCTTTCCAGAGTCGTCAGATTGTGTGTTGGAACATGTACATGGGAGGAGAACTCTCCACTTGCGTGCGTCCGCGCAATAGGCGATGTTGACATGCCGTGCTGAAACTCAACAAAACCTTTATCGCCAACCCTGCGGCATTTCTAAAAAAGTTCGTCATCGAGTATTCGGCAGCGCTGAGCGCAGCAGAGGGCGAGCTCGGCAATATGGTGCGCACGCTCGCCCGCGGCGTGCATGATTTCGATCTCACCCAGACAAACGCACACCTGGGGGGCGTGGTATTGAGGCCTTGGAGCGAACGAGGCACGCGGAGCACGTGGTTTGCCAATCGTATCCGTGCATTTTGGCTACCGTGGCGGCTGGGCAAGACGGTGTCGGTTGATCTTGGCTCGCTGGAGGCAAACGGCGCTCAGTTCTTTTTTACCAGCCAGTTTGATGGGTGCCGATTCGAAATCGGGCCCGGCTCCGCACCGGTCGTCGCGCACATTCCTGCGAATACCGACGGCGTGACGAATCCCAGCAGTACGGCGAAAGAGCGCGACGCTCTCGCGTGGCGGGACAAGGAGAGCCGCCGCATCTTCGGCGACGACGCCCGACCCAGGCGGTTTTCGCAGACCCGAGACTACAAAATTTCTCGCATTGCCAACGTCGTCGGCAAGAAGGGTAGCAACGGACGGTGGCAGTTCTGGGCACAGGGCATCAACTATGAAATGATAGAGCGCAAAGGAGAGCGCCCGGCAGTAAAGGTGATTCCGGGGCCGCTCGATGAGGAAGGAAACACCGTGATCGAGCTGTCCAACGACCGGAGGCGAGCACGCAGCTTGTAGTCGAGGCGTTACGCGTCAATCCACTTTGGCGGTGCGCAACTTCGCGTCCAAGCACGTGACCCTTTCTTGCGCGTCATCCTTGCTCGTCGTGCATTTGAGCACTGCATCATTGAGCGTCGTCGTATCGAAAAAAGCCACCGCACGATCGAGGCACGCCGCATGCTCGCTCCATCGAGTCGCCTTCTTGCATAGATCGCGCGCATGGGTTCGCATCAACAATTCGCCATCCACCGTCATGGCCTGTAACCTTTTCTCGTCCTCGGCGCTGACGACGATTCGATCGGAGACATGCTTTCCATCCCGGTAAGTCTCCTCGATCGCGTACTTGTTGTCCATGCTCGTCAAGAAGCTCTTGTACATTTCATTCGCATGATCTTGCGATGCCTGAGCCCGGAGCGCATCGATGAATTTGCGCGCATTGTACCGCGACAGCTCCGCGATTTTCTTCTTCAATGCGCCTTCGATGCACCTTGCAACCCCCTCGTAGGCCTCATGAGCCGAATGGCATTGGCTGCGCGCCACCCTCAAGTCGACATCGTCGACGAAGTCGATCAAGTTTCTCTGGCATCGGAGGATCGTCCCTTCATGTGTTACAGTCATCCTATGGCCATCGAACTCAATCACACGATCATCCATGCCTTCGACAAGCACAAGGCGGCGAACTTCATGAGCGAAATCCTGGGTTTGCCGCCGCCCGAGCCGCTTTGGCATTTCCTCGTCGTTCGCACGGCCAACGGCGTGAGTCTCGACTTCATCGAGACCAGCGAGAAGTTTACGCCTCAGCACTATGCGTTCCTCGTCAGCGACGACGAGTTCGACCAGATCTTCGGCAGGATCAAGGCGCGCGGCCTGACCTACTGGGCCGACCCGAGGCAAAAGATGCCCGGACAGATCAACACGAAATTCGGCGGGCGCGGGGTGTACTTCGAGGATCCCTCGGGCAACTACCTCGAGGTCATCACGCGACCCTATGTCGCCTGATCGGGTGGCCGAAGGAGCCTCAGGGCACCGTAACCCGCACCAGCACTTTATCCGGTGTGGGCATCAGGTGCTCGGAGGTCTGCAATTGTATGTCATTCTGCGAAAACCCACGCATGGACGCATTGTCGCCCATCAGCAAGAGCAGATCTTTGCCATTCGACGTCGGGTCGACGCTCAATCCCCATACATGCTGCCCATAACCGCCTCGAGGTCGCACCGGCACGGGGGCATCCCAGGTCACGCCACCGTCCGAAGACACGCGAATCGCCGCCTGCCATCGATCGGGGCCGCTATTGCGCTGCAACGCGAATACCAAGCGCCCGTCGGGAAGAGGCACGAGCGACGTGAAGCTGAGCCACGGGTCGTCAATCACCGATACGACCGTAAAGGAAGTGGCGCCCGGTGACCATTTCAATATTCGGATGAGGTCGTTGCCGCTGCGTTGCATGAGGAGCAAATCGTCGCCGTGACGCGCGAGTTTTTTGGGATAAGTCTCCCAACCGGCGCCCATCGGCAGGGTGGCTTTGACGTCGTCGAGCTGCGTGCCGTCTTGAGCAAAGCGAAGTATGTGCACGTCGCCGGTGAATTGCAGCGCGAGCACGACCACGTCGGTCGCGCTGCCCGCAAGACCTATTTGATCATCTATCGCCGTGACGTTTTTCGATGCGAGAAGATCGGTGAACACGGGCGCGGCAATGTCGGGCGCACGCCACAATGCGAGCCGATTGGTTTGGCGCTCCAATGCAAAGAGCGAAGTGCCCACGAGCGCCGAGGCTTGCGGCGGATATTGCACCGGAGCACCGCCGACCAGCGGTGTGAACGACTTCGTCGCGTCGGACCACTTGTCGACCTGAAGTTGCGTGGCGCGCACGACGAGCTCGTACAGCGCGCCGCCCGACGTGTGAAAGAGGGGCAAACGAACCGCGTCCACTTCGGCGAGCGTTTGAATCGGAGCGCCTTCGGCAAAGTGGAAAAGCATTTGGTTCGTGTACTGGGTGCTTGCGGCCGTGTATTGCCCCGCGTTGTTCGTGGGTTGCACCGAGGCGAGCATGACGAAGCGGGTGCCCCCGGGCGAAACGGTCGGCGCGCCCAGCCCGACATAAGGCTTTTTGCCTGTCGCCAACAATCGCCCCTGAACCTCGGTATTCGTGTCCCGAGCCTTTTCGGGCGGGGTCGTGCTGGCGAAGAACACCGAGTTGTCGTCGCGTCGCACGATGGCGTGAATGCGGCTTTCATTCACCGCAATGCCTTGCACCTCCCAAAGGTGATGCGCCTTGTCCCACTCTTCGATCTCCGTGACGGGCGGAGCCCAGCGCGCCGAAAGGTCATCATGAAACGTCCCTTCGAGCGGGTCGATGCGGAGCAGCGGGCCAAGGGTCGTATCGCCAATCCATGTCGTGTCGCCGACGCGAAATGCAAATGGATATTGCACCGGCGGGCTCGCGTGCAGGTACTTGATTGGGTAAAACGAATAATTCGCCCCATCGAGCACGTGTGCGCGGGTCGCGTCGTCGGTCGGGCGCCAGTTTTGCCAGCTAATGCCCGAAGGGATTCCCGCGCCAGCCATTGCGAAAAATCGGTGGGCCGAATCGAGCTCGGGTTGGCCAGTTTTGGGGTCTTGTGGCGCGATTTGGGTTTCATTCCACTTTCCGTTTTCGGCGTGATAGCGAAATGTTTCGACTTCGGCGCGGAGGCGAAAAATCGCTGGACGACGACGTCGGGCTTCGCGCCTCCGTCGCTTGGCCACACCAGACCGAGCCCCTCGATTTCGCGAACGATTGATTTCGTGGGCGAAGAACATATGCCGGTGACTGGGTTGAATGGGTATTCGATCACGAGCACCTCTTCGGTATTCAATGCGTCATCGGTGGCTTCGACCAAACGTACGTGCGTACGACAAATGAGCTCCTCGCTCGTTGGTTCCGAGCTCATCGCGTACGCGACGAACGCGCCCCCGCCTTTGCGTGGCAAAATCGCGATTTCGGTGCTCGTTTGATCTTCACCAACCCCCCCTACCCAAAGTTTTTGCTCCTGCTCGCTGTCGGTCATCAGATTTCGGCGTATGGGCAATTCTCGGTGTCGAAAAACGCCCGAAGCGTCGCGGTCGGCGAGCACGAACTGAGGCAGTAGCCAGCCGCTCGAGCGATACGCGACATAAGGCAGCCCGCGCTCGTCCACGGCAAGCTGGGGCGAAATCACCTCTTCACCAAAGCGTGAGGCGACTGTCGCGCCAAACCCGGTACCCGTCCACTCGGCGAGCAAGAGCGGCTGCCAGTTCACCGTATCAGTGCCGTCATTGGGCAGCGGTTGGGCGAGCGTGAATGGATAACCTTTCGGGTCGAAGGTGAGGCGTTGATAAAGGCGCGGTTGGTCTTCCCACGTGCCGCCCGTGAGCGAGCGTAATCGCGTCGAAAGAAGCGGGTGCGTGCCGTCGGCGGGAGGGGCGAGTTTTTCATCGACGACTTCGACTTCAATGGGGGATTCGAGGCCGTTCACCCGCAGCGTGATGGTCGTATTACCGACCGAAACGCCCGTGATGCGCCCCCTTTCGTCGGTACTTGCAATCGACGGCGCGGCGCTCGTCGCACTCACGCCCTCGGCCGTGTGAAAGGTGCGCTCACCGCCGATCTGGTGACGTGCCTTCGACAGCGTATACGCTGGTATCGAGCGGGTTTCGCCGATTGCAATGCGCAAGGCCCCTACGTGTAGCGGCACGAGCTGCGTCGCATAGGGAGGAGCGACGACCACATCCCAACTGACTTTTTCGTGTTTCCCGAATGGCTCGCGCGCAAATTCTAACCCGAGAAAGGATGGCCCCATGACGTTGATGGTTACGTCGACCTGGTAAACGCCCGCCGAGGGGTGGCGATGAACGACGGTACCCATGTCGGGCGTGACAGGGAAGTTGAACGACATGAAGCTCGTCCAATTGAAATAAGGTGGGTCGGTGGGCTCGTCGTTTTCGTTGAAAAACCGGGCCTCGTAGCTGAGTTTATCACCCACGCGCACGAGCTTCGTGCCGGTGTCGCCGCCCTCCCAACGCGCGATCGTAGTGGATTTCTTTTCGGAACACCCTGCAGCGACGAGCGCTACGACAGCGAACGGCCAGACGTTACGCATGCTTACCTCCTCACCGACAATGACCGTATCCCGGCCCCATGCTCATGTCCAGTATACAATTTTGCCGGCGGGGCAGCTCGCATCGCCCGTATTGGGGTGCAGAAAATCCATCGCGCCCTTGTTCAACAGTAGCATGATCATCGGGTGTTCAATGATTTACCAGCGATGATGCACATGATTGACGCGAGGGGAAACTTCATCTCGTCAACGAGCGCTGGTTGGAAATACGCAGCAGCCGCATTCGTGCGAATTACGCAACGACACCAAACGGCTATCAGCTCGGCTGGTCGCGCGACATGGGATTCGTACACGCCGTAATGATGTTCGCCAAGGTATCGGCATCCACGGGTTTGGTTATGTGATTCACAAAACCAGATTGCAATGCCCGCCGCTGGTCCTCCGGTTGGCCGTAACCGCTGAGCGCGATGAGTTTCGTCTTGAGCGCCGGATTGGTGGATAGCGCCCTCTGCGCCAGCGAATAGCCATCCAGTCCCGGAAGCCCCACGTCGATGAGAGCGACATCAGGCTCTTTCTCGAGGAGCTCGCGCAATCCGATTTCCCCATCGGGCGCCACATCCACCGAATGTCCGAACAATGACAGCATCATCTGTAGCGATTCGCGGTTATCGTCGTTGTCCTCGACGACCAAAATCCGGCACGTGATTCCCGTTGGTCGGTGGTGCACATCGGCCGCTGTGGTCGGCGCTCCTGGCCGCAAGGGGAGCACCAGCGTAAATGTGCTGCCTTGCCCAAGGCCGGGGCTCGTTGCCGAAACCGTTCCGCCATGCAATTCGGCCAATTTCTTCACCAGGCTCAGACCAATCCCGAGTCCTCCTTCGCTGCGGTCGAGCGACGTCCGCACCTGCGCGAATATATCGAAGACCTTTTCCAGCATGTCGTTGGCAATGCCAAGACCATTGTCGCGTATGGCGACGATTCCTTGCGACCTTTCACGCCGGATCTCCACCCGAATGCAACCGCCCGGGGCCGTGTACTTCAATGCATTGTTCAGGATATTGGAGATCATCTGTTCCAAGCGCGTGGGATCGGCGTCGATCCAAAGAGGTTCGATGTTCAGCGCGAGCTCCAATTGGTGGTTCCGGGCTTGAATGCTCGCCCGGCAGCTCTCGACTGCGTGCGATACGGCGTTGGAAAGCTCCACGGCCTCGAAACAGAGCTGCACCTTGCCGCGTTCCACGCGGGAGACGTCGATGAGGTCGTCGATGATGCGGACCATGTGCGCAATCTGCCGCTCGATGATCTCGCGCGGCCGTGCCGTGCGCTTATCGGCGGGAGAAGCCAACTTCATGATGTGCAATGCATTGCGGATGGGCGCCAGCGGATTGCGCAGCTCGTGCGCGAGCATGGCCAGAAACTCGTCCCGCGCCCGCACGTCCCGTTCTCGCTGGCGCAGGTCCGACTCGCGCTGCTCCAAGAGCTCGCGTACCTGATATTGTCGCTCGCGGGCGCGCAGCGCCGCTCGGATCGCGCTCGTGAACGTATGGATGTGAAGGGGCCGTTCGAGCAGCGTGATATTGCCGTCGTTATTGATTCTCTCGCTCGGCTTCCCCTTCATCTTATGGGTCGTTGACAGCAGCACCACCACCGGGAGATCCGACCACGCGGGCTGATGGGTCAACAATTCGGATAATGTGCGCGAGTCCGAGGCGAGTGCTTCTTCGACGACGATCAGCACGGCCGCGCCTCGGCGTGCCTCGTGGCAAGCTTGCGGCAGCGTGTTGCATTTTTGCGCTGTTATGTTTTCACCGGCGAGCACCTTGCAAATCACGTCTGCGTCATAGCCGAACGGGGCCACCACCAGAGCGCGTTCATCCAGCCGAGCGCGTTCATCCAGCCGAGCGTATTCATCCGGGCTGAGTAGTCGACCCATCACCTTCCCCTTCGTGCCCATCAAGGCGGTTCGGTCCTGCATTTCCCATGAATGCCGGCGTGCCGGTCAGAATGCCCTTGAAAGCCCGCAATGGCTCGCCCACCGAAATTTTGCTGCCTGAAAAACTCAGCTCGCGAATGGTCTCCTCATGTGCGCCCGTGCGCTTTTTCACGACGGATAGCGCTTTCTTGAGCGCTCCGCCGTGTTCGAAAAAGCGGAGCAGCAGGACCGCATCGCCGAGATAGGTCAGGTCGACCGGCGAACGCGTCGCGATTCCCAGCATTCCGATCTGCGCGAGCGTCAATATCGTCACCACGCCTTGCTTGTTCAAATACGTCAGCAATTCATGCAATTGCAGCATCAGCATCCGCTCTTCGGTCATCGCATTCAGGTAACCATTGAGGCTGTCGATGATCAGCAATTTCGTATTCGCCTGTTCCACCTTCTGTCGGAGCATCGCGACGAACTCACCCGGCGACAATTCTGCCGGATCGACCTGTCTCATCGAAATATTGGGTGTGCGCATGTTCATGCCCAATCCGGCGGCTCGGCCCACATACGTTTCGATGGTTTCGTCGAAAATGAAACTCGCGACATTTTCACCGCGCTCGGCGGCAGCGACCGCAAAACGGGCCGCAATGTTCGACTTCCCCGTGCCGGACGGTCCCATGATGATCGTGCTCGTCCCGCGGTCCAGACCGCCTCCCAAGAGCGTATCCAGCGCCGGAACGCCGCTGGACACCGCCGAGCGATCGAAGTCGTTCGCATGCTCGGCCGCAATCAAACGCGGGAAAACTTCCAGCCCCCCGGTTTGTATCGTGTAGTCGTGTTTACCCGCGCGGAAATTCACCCCGCGCAGCTTGGTAATCTCCAGCCTGCGCCGCGTGATACCATAATCAGGAGATACCTGATCGAGCGAAATGACGCCGTGCGCGATGCTTTGCACGTGATGATCGATGTTGGCGGTCTTGTCATCGAGCAAGAAGACCGTGCACTTGCGTCCGGCGAAATAGTGCTTGAGCGCCAGCATCTGCCGGCGGTAGCGCAGCGGGTCCTGCGCCAGCAGCCGCAACTCCGACAAAGAATCGAAGACGATACGGCTCGGCTTGATCTTCTCGACCTCCTGCAGAATCACCTGCATCGTGTGCGCCAGCTCGACCTCCGACGCATAGAAGACCGTGTTCGGTAGCGGATTGGCTTGCTGCTGCTCCGCCGCCGACAACTCGAATGTCGCAATCGTATCCAAGTCCCAGCCGTGCGACGTGGCAACCTCGACCAGCTCTTCCTGCGTTTCGGACAGGGTGATGTACAACCCGCGCTCGCCGCTCTTGGCTCCTTCGAGCAGGTATTGCAGCGCAAGCGTCGTCTTGCCCGCGCCGGGATGGCCTTCCACCAAATAGAAGCGGTTCCGCGGCAAACCTCCGCGCAGAATGTCGTCGAGTCCTGAGATTCCGGTAGAGCAGAGGTTGGTGTGCATGTGGGTGTTGGCAAATGGTGACGTTGCGTAGCGTTCCCAGCCGAGAATACTCGATTTGGCAGGCGAAGTAAAACAACGACGGACGATATTTTCCTGAATCGTGCCGTGAAATACGGTTGGTCCTGCTCGTCCGAAACGCAATGTATTGCGCCCACGTTTTACCGCTCGCTGTGATAATGTGGTAAGGACAGCACAATCGAGAATCGCGCGAGCAAGGGCTGGAAGCATTCCGTCATGCTTGCAGCAGGCGCACGGGCGTCCGTGGGGCCTTGCGCGCTAGCCAAGCGCTCTCCATGACCGTCGCGACCACGCAATAAATTTTTTGAAATAAAAACGGGACCCCGAACGAATAGGCGCGCGTCATGCGCTCGAATACGGCGGAGAGCCGTCCGTAGTCATCCATTCTGCGAAACATCCTCGTTTCGGTCGGACATTTCGTGTCCCGCTCACGAGCCACTTCCGTGGCTTTTTTCGCCATTTCTGATAAAATGAGCCGCTTCTCGCTGGACGAAGAAAGAAACGTCGTCCCGAGAGCGCGTAACCCAACGGACCGATCAAAAGTTCCTGGTGACAGGTAGTGCGCATTCATGCGCGCAGGTTGATCCGTCCGCAGCATGAGGAGGCATTTGTGACGCAAACGATGTTGCACGTCGATGGCGCTCGAACCCGCATGCCGCTGGTATGTACTGTCATTTCAGTGCTCGTCTGGACGGTGTGCATTGCGATTTTTATCGCGTCATGGTTGCTCGAGACAAACGGTTCGGCCCCTGATTCGCAGGGTACGAGCTTCGAGCATGCTCCGCAAACGAACACGTCGGCGACCAAACCGCGTGATCCGTATGCAGTGGAAAGACCCGGACGTAGGTTCTGATCGGGGTCGGTTTTCCCGCGGGCGCAGGGCGCTTGAAATGGCCCTGCGCTCGCGGCTTTTATCGTCTATTGGTCGTGAGCCCCTGGTGGGTGTTCTTTGTCTGTTTCAGGCGTTGCAGTTCAGATTTCCATACGTTTGGCGAATTTGACCATCTTTGTCGAACGCTACCGTAATGTTGTCAGCATCATGACCTGCGTCAGCAATGAGCAGTTTTCCATGGCCGCTTCCTACGAACAAGAGCTCGACGTTCGGCATTTGCATCGATACATCCAGCTCGGCTAGCCATGCCCGCACGTTCAGGAATAGAAATCGAACGCATGGACCATGTGCGTGTTGCCGCCCGCTTCGTCGACGACATCCAAAAGGTCGTCACGCTCGAGCTCGCGGTACCCCGGATGAGCCTCAGAGTTCTTGTCGAACACGCGCAAGAAGAGCGCAAAGTAGCGGGACGCGCCGATTCCGACGTAATGAAGGATAGGCTCAGGCTATCTGAGTCAAGGCAGGCGCAACCTCGACGGATGTACGGTCTTCAACGCTGACAATCCCGGGTTCCGTCTGGGCATCTCCCCATGCTCATGTACCACTCTTCCCTCGTGGGGCACCGCTCGCCGCGCGCTTCTACGACCTGGCACATAGCCTCATAGTTATCCAAGCCGCCAGATTTCTCCTCCGGTTCTTGCCGCGGTGGCGTTTGCTGCCCGCCCCACCCCCCCCACCATTCCTCTTCTTTTTCCCGCGCCCCAAACACCCCCCCCCCCCCCCCCCCCCCCCCCCCCGCCCGCCCCCCCCCCCCCGCCCCGCCCCCCCCCCCCCCCCCCCCCCCCCCCCCCCCCCCCCCCCCCCCCCCCCCCCCCCCCCCCCCCCCCTCCCCCCCGGCGCCCCCCCCCCCCCCCCCCCCCACCCCCCCATCCCCTGTGCTGCCCGCTCCCCGCGCATCCCAGTTGGGTCACTACCGGCGCAACGAGAAACGCGAAGGGGACGACGGCACCCTGTAGATAGCTCACAATCTTGGTCGTTTTCATGCGCGAAGCAGAACACTCCGCTTCGGGTTTGTCAACGCCAAACGGTTTTACGGGCGCAACCTCCTTGGGCGTCGGGGGCGGCGGCGTCTCGGGCACTGGTGGCTCCAGCGGCATCGCCACAACGGCGATGTCCGGAGGCGTCGGCGCCGACTGCACCACGGCCGTGGGCTCGTGTTGCACCGCCGTTGGTGCCGAGCTCGCGGGCAAAATCGCGCCGCATGTCATGGTCACGGTCAGTGCGCACGTCGTCTGCGTGACGTGCGTGAGCAGTCGCGAAGCGCGCAGGGTCCACCGAGCGCCTTGCGCGCGCGCGTTCTTCGTAATGAGCAGAACGACGGCCGCGATGGTCGACTTCACCGCCGCGCGAAGAATGCTCATGGCCTGCGCATGACGCGAATACAACGTTGATGGAGCTCGATCCAGCTCACGCGCGATCTCGGTAATGGTTTTACCGCCGACCTCATGCTGCAGAACGAGCACCTGATCCTCCGGATCGAGCGCCGCAAAGGCCTTCCGCAGCACTTCGCGAGCGGCAACGGCTTCCGCATGCCCCGATGTGGACAGCAGCCTCCCCAGCTCCGACTCCGATGTGCCCTGGCCAAGAAGCACCCGGTGTTTGGATTTCCGGCTGCTCAATGCGGCGAATTCCGCCAGCGCACACATCCATGCGATGAACCGTTTTTGGTCCGTCACAGGGGGCCGTTCCGAAATGGGCTTGCACATTGCCGTGACGAACGCATCATGCACGACCTCCAACCGATCAATATGCTCATCACAACCTACGCGCCAAACCACGGCCAACATGGACTGAATCACTTCTTGAAGCTCGGCGTTCGACAAGCCAAACGCAGGCGGGGGCGGACAGCTCATGACGAGGTGGGGTACGAGCGTAACAAAATTACGAAAAAATCGTCCGCCCTTCGGATCTTTTTTGTGACGACCGTCGTGTGCGGGGTTTTCCTCTCCAGAACCGCGCTCGCGCACGATCCCCCACCCATGGTTCCTACCCGGGTCGACTTCGACGCGAGCCAAGCGCCCAAGAGCTGCAACGACGTTTCCACGTTTACGCGGCTCCTCACGAACTGGGTGACGGCTGGCACGGTTACGCCCAATGCGGATCGTCGGCTGGTGGTGCGCATCCGTCGATCTCCGACGGGGGGCAAGCTCGTCGACGTGACGCTCCTGGACGCGGACGGAACGACATTGGGCGAGGAGCACACGCCGTTTGCCCGCAACGACGAGTGTCACAGAGTGCTTTACGAAACGGCACAGGTTGCGGCGCTACTCATGGGCGCCTTCCAAAAACCTCCGCCCCCCGAGCCCATCTCGTGCCCCGAGCCCATCTCGTGCCCCGAACGTCCCGCGTGTCCCGATCCCGTCGAATGCCCGAGTTATCCCGCGCCGGTTCCTCCACCTCCACCGATTGCCGCGTCCGTCCCCCCAATACCTCCACCACCATCATCTGCACGGCATGCATTCATCGGAGCGGGCGTTTTTATTGGAAGAAGTTTTGCCTCCGAATGGGACGTGGGGCCGCTGGTCTCGCTCGGCTTCGTCCTGTCGCCCCGCGTCCCGCAATTTCAGTTCGAGCTCGAAGGTGCCTGGGTGCCGCAAACGTTTGCCAATGGTCCTTCCGCGTATGCGGTTCCGCTCTTTGGCTCGCTCTGCTATTCGCCTTCCATTCTTCGTATTTGCAGCGGTATTGCGACGACTTTTTTTGATTCGAGCCATGACGATATCCATCTTGGGCTTGCCGCATCATTGCGCCTCGGCACGGAATTCATCATTGCAGGCCCACTCTCGCTCCGCGTGGACGCGTCTACGCTCCTGCCTTTATGGCAACGGGCGAACGGCCACGCATTGGCCTCGTTTGCTCTGGGAACTGCCGCCCTGGGCGTGTTGTCGTTCGATTGATTTTTGGTTTCGCAATGGGCAGATCCCAACGAATTCAGCGTGCTGCGCGATTTGAAATCGCAATCTATTGGTCGTGAGCCTTTGGCGAGCGACTTCATCACGCTGTCTCGCACAACCGCGACCGTCAGGTAGTCCAATCCGGCGATTGTGTGGAGCGTATTTGCGATGGTTCCGGCATGTTTCAACCCGTGAGCCGGCCGCGGTCGAGTCCCAAGTCAAGCCGATCTGGGAGCGCGAGCGCCCCAGCATAGCCAGCCTCGAATGACGAACTCCACACTCCTTCGCCGGGCCAGCCCACGTCGCACGCTCCGCAATGCCAATCCCAATGGGCATCTGCTCGTCCCGCAGGCGCGGAGGCGCCAACCTCAATGGGCACCCGCACCTTCGGCGATGCATCCCGCGGCGACCTCGTATGGGTTCGGCGCATCGCCGCGCGCATGAACGCGCCAAGCCCAATGGGTCCCCGCACCTTCGGCGATGCATCCCGCGGCGACCTCGTATGGGTTCGGCGCATCGCCGCGCGCATGAACGCGAAAGGCCCAACGGGATCCCGCCACCCCAGCGTGCGCCGAGCCGACAAAGCACGCGTCACCCGCATGTCCGTGCAAACTGGTAGACATGTCCACAATGCGCTTGTCATCACAACGCGTGGCGAGTAACGTGGCACTCATGCTTGCCAAGAAAGACAGCACCGCCTCTACCATGCTCCGCGCGCTCGCTCTCACCAGCAACGCGCTCGATGCGGCACATGCGCTCGATGTCGACCGCTCCGATGCCGATCGTGCCTTTTTCCAGGCCGAGAGAACCATCATCGATGGGCACTTCGAGAAAGTCGAAGCCGCGCACCGCGCCACATTCCTCCATGACCTCCGCGAACAGCAAAAGCACCAGGCGCGAGTCGTCGTGGGTGATGCGGTTCTGGACCGGGGAGTCCGACGGGGCAAGAAGCGCGTGACATTGGAAACCAATGTCGCCACGGCCGATCGCATTTTCGGTGAAGACATTTCTGAAATTGTCGACGCCGAACGACACCTCGAACCGGGGCTCGTGTTGGATTGCGTCAATCGCTTGGTGAAGGACGCCGATTTCAACGGGAAAAGCGAGCTCGTTGGGGATTTGACCGGACGGGCCGATCGCCAAGCAAAAAACTTCAGCGACCGCGAAGCTGCAACGCGTGTGGAAGCGAGCCTCGACACGGACTTGGCGAATGCCATCGAGCAAGCCGCTGATGCACTCTATGCTTTGGAAAAACGACTGCTCGAACGATTCCCGCGCGACAAAACATACGTGCGTGCGTTCTTTTTCGATGTTGGAGCGAGGAAGAAGAAATCGCCGTCGGAATGAATCGTCCTGCCTTGGCTGCTCTCCATGTTGCGCAATCGTTGCCAAGAGTGCCTGGTACTGGGACGGTGCGGTGCGAGCGGGCCATCGTCGAGGTGCCTCCGGTACCAGCGGGGCGAATCGATTACGAGCGGGATGCCCACTTCGCGGGATCAACTCACGCAGCACGCGCCGATGGGAAGCGGGTGAACGCGGCGCCGCGTTCAGCATGACGACGATAGGTTGTCGGCTCATCTTCGTTGACTTCTGCTCCGCTCCTCGGCGAGCGCATCCACAAGAGGAGAGAAGTCGGTCCACCGAGCCCTCCGCACGGCTTGTACGCGAAGGCGTAGTCGCGCTCCGTTCCAGCGCCGCCGCACGCCTCGCAGTCGCGCGCCGCCGGCGGCCGCCGCGGCAAAAGCCGCCGCAGCTCGGGAAAGCGCGGGGACGCGCTGACGATGGCATAGGTCCGCTGCGTGCCGGTGGCCTCGTAATGCGGGTTGATTTTCCTATGCACTTGATGCCGTCCGTTTGATTGATGGCCAGGGCTCAGCAAGATATTTGCCCCGTTCCGGTGCCCCATGGCACAAGCAGCGAACGATCGTTCGCGGCTTGCGTACGACGACGCTGAGGGGCAAGGGGATGAAGTCAATCCGGCGAATACGTTCTGTTGTGGCAATGGGAGCTTTGGGCTGTTCGAGCTTGGCGATCACGCCGCTTGGATGTACGAATTCCATCGAGATGGCGCCGGTCAGATACCGCGCAGAGGCCAAAGGACCGCGTCTTCCGGACATCTCGGTCGAGCGTTTGCAGGCGTGTTTCGAAGAACATGGCGGGCAGTTCGACGCGGATTCGCTTCGCGTTCTGGGGAACGTGAAGGTGGATCCGGAGGGTCGTACGCGAGAGGTCACGGTGGCGGGCATACCGGATAGCGCGCCGGATTTTGCTGCGTGCGTGCGCGTGACGTTGAACGACATGGCGGTGCCGATGTCGATGTTCCCATTGCGGCCGCGGCAAATGGCCGAGTTGACGGACGGACAAGCGGCGCCGAGGGGCAATGAGCTTGCCAACCCGATCGTGGTGTGGGAGCTTGGCGCTGCTCTGGCTGAATTTGCCGCGCAACATGGGAATCGCGTGGTGCTCTACGCGGTGGCCGTGGAGGTGGTGACGACGGTAGCGGTGGTGGCAACCAAGGAGTATCTCAGGAGGAGGAAGAAGAAGACGTGCACGGAGCATCTGCAGGATTGTCTGGGCACACCTACGAACGATTTGCCGGGGAACCATATGGGCCAGCGGCGATGCGCTGCATGTTTTCTGAAATGCAGGGATGGCAATTGGCCACTCAAGATCGATTTGCCGGATGGTGGATCTTGTGCCTGCTGACGTCCAGCGACCAGCGGAGCGACCATGAGAATCGATAACTATACACGCGACCTCAACAGCCCCCTCGATCCGAAAGAAGTCGCTTTCTGCAGAAAATTCGAAGCCATCCTCGTAGGAGCGCTGGAAATGGAGTATGGGGACGTCGTTCGTGCATTCCGG
This sequence comes from Polyangiaceae bacterium, assembly GCA_016715885.1. NCBI lineage: Bacteria > Pseudomonadati > Myxococcota > Polyangiales > Polyangiaceae > Polyangiaceae bacterium. Next base: position 167,801 of record JADJXL010000026.1, on the reverse strand, counting down.
CAACTCGAGGATGAATTCGTGCATCGCGTCGACTACAACGAATGGGAAGTTCTGGAGACGCAACGACGCATTGCCGAAGGAATTCTTTGCGTGGCGCATGACGCTGAACAACCATTCGACGTCTGCCGTAACAACTGGAATGCGCTGGTCGAGCTCGGCTTTTCGAGCATCGAAATGTTTTGTAACATGGCGTGGTTCTATGCGGACTGCTGCTTGCTCAATGCGCAATACGATACCGGACTCGAGGTGCTCGACATGGTTGTCGAAGAAATTCATCGCCGCCTCGAAGTGCCTGGCCTCACTAGCCACGCCGAGAAGTATTACGACACAGAACTGGACCATCTCGGAACGCTCCGCGAGGGACTCAACGCGTACAAATCCAGCGAAGCGGAGGGTAATGCGTGGGACGAACGTCGAGACGCGGAAAGCGAGGCGCAAGAATCAAGCGCTCAGGAGCGACAGAAAAACGAGATCATCTGCAAGCTCTTCAGCGCGACGAAGCCCCTTCGAGCCACGTCGTCCGACCGGGGTTTTGATGAACTGGTTGCCGAATACCGAAGGGCGGAAGCGGGCTTCTTGGAACGCCTCGAAAGCGGCGACGAACTCTTCGTACCGGATGTGCGCCGCCACTTCGCGACCACCATTCTCGAGGAAGCCCAGCAGCGTCACGCGCCATTGGAGGTATGCAACGCCGCATGGAATGAATTGGTTCGATGGGGGTTCGGGGACCTCGAGCATCGGTGCGCCGTGACGCGGGTTTATGCCGAATGCTGCCTGTTCAATCAGCAACCAGACGCGGGCCTCGCTGTGGTCGAACCACTCCTTGCGAAAATCCAAAACGATGTCGATGAAGGTACGGACAAACAAATGTCCCGGCAACGTTACTCGCGAAAAATCGCCCACCTGACAAAACTCCGCGACGAGCTGTTGGCGCTGAAGACCTAGAAAGCGACGGACGCATCGCGCGGGCCATGGCAAGGTCGGGCAAACGTCCCATTGCCGCATTTGCACTGTCGGCAAGACGTGCTCGGTCAGCCAAACCGCCGTGTCGCTCATCCGGCGGCCCAAACACGACGGGCAAAATCCTCGATGCTTGCACGAAAATGCCACGAGCCTGCAACATCCACACGATTCGCAAACCGCTCGTATGAATCCGTATTCGAGGAGCCCGCACCGGAGATACTCGTCGACTTCATTCACGACGAACTTGGGCAAACTCCCCAATCCCTCGACACCCTCGCGAAACGACGACCAATGCTCACGCACCACCCGATACAGGACGCTCTCCTCGGGCCGATGCCGCTCGTACCGGTACCCCTCGTGATGCGCATGTCGGTCGGGAGCAAGCATGCGCGCGCGTCATGCGCATGCCATGCCAAATGATTTTCGTCTCGTTTGCTCGAAGGTTTTACCGGTCAGCCCCTGGCGAACCCCTGGCGGCCGCCATGGCGGCGGGTGGCGGCCGGCAGACGATTGGCTTACGAAGCCGCGCACCGCGCCACATTCCTCCATGACCTCCGCGAACAGCAAAAGCACCAGGCGCGAGTCGTCGTGGGCGATGCGGTTCTGGACCGGGGAGTCCGACGGGGCAAGAAGCGCGTAGCATTGGAAACCAATGTCGCCACGGCCGATCGCATTTTCGGTGAGGACATTTCTGAAATTGTCGACGCCGAACGACATCTCGAACCGGGGCTCGTGTTGGATTGCGTCAATCGCTTGGTGAAGGACGCCGATTTCAACGGGAAAAGCGAGCTCGTTGCGGATTTGACCGGACGGGCCGATCGCCAAGCAAAAAACTTCAGCGACCGCGAAGCTGCAACGCGTGTGGAAGCGAGCCTCGACACGGACTTGGCGAATGCCATCGAGCAAGCCGCTGATGCACTCTATGCTTTGGAAAAACGACTGCTCGAACGATTCCCGCGCGACAAAACATACGTGCGTGCGTTCTTTTTCGATGTCGGAGCGAGGAAGAAGAAATCGCCGTCGGAATGAATCGTCCTGCCTTGGGTGCTCTCCGTGTTGCGCAATCGTTGCCATCTTTCGGCGTGGGTCGATGGCAGCCAACCTTCACCGAGGTGCGTATCGGCAGCTAATCGGTGGTGTCGCGTATGTCCGGTCGTTGCCCGGTCTTCATCTGCGCCACCAGCATATCAAACACGATACGCCCAAAACCCGCAGCGATGTTCTTGTCGTTCAACACTTGGGTCATGAGATTCCGATGCACCTCCCCGCTCTCCATCACCGCTTCATCAAGTGCCCCTGCGAAATCGCCTAACATCGCTTGCTCTCGCGAGTTGTTCTCGATCTGCTTCATCACCGCCTCGTTCTCGCGGACCTTGTCGGATATGGTCATTGCGTAGTTCAACATATCATTGTCCGTAAGCCCGTCCGTCACAAACACCTCGTTCAAGCGCTGAATGATCTGCGAGAGGTATTCTTCCATTTTGCTTTTTGCTTTGCCGCTCCCCATCTCCGAACCTGGCGAAAGGCCTTCTCCCGCTCCCTTGACGAGCTTGAGATCCTGCTGCTTCAGTTTGCTCAGGCGGTAATGGCTCAACTCCACGGAGCTGAGATCGATGGGATCCTCCTTCGGCGTTTTCTCTCGCAACAGCGGCGCCAGATGCCGAGCGTAAAGGCTTAGCTTCTCCAGGTCCGTGCTGTCGTAATCGACGATTTGGCTCATGAACTCGTAATACCGGGTGAAGCTCACGAGATCGGCCTTGAACATGCCCAGCGCGTCGAGCTCCTTCTTCGCTTCTTTCAGATCGCTCTCCGCATTGCCAACAAGCACCGCGTCGCCCGTTTTCTTGATCCGCTCGAACATGTCGCGCCGTTTCTGATGCTGCTCATAAGCCTCGGTGTAGCGGTTCTGCCACCGTTCGACGGCGGGCTTGCAAACGTTGCCAATGGCGGCATTGCCCTTCGATTTGGTGAAAAACACATCGGCAAACAGGTTCACCTCGACCATCGTGAAAATGCCCGCCGACTGGATTTTCTCTTTGAGATCCCAGATCAGGTTCGGATCCGAAACGTCGAGCAGCTTGGCTGTTTGGTAGTATTCCTGGAACGATTCCAAGATTTCTTCGGGGTCATTCACGAAATCGAGGACGTAGGTCTCTTCTTTGCCGGGGTGTATCCGGTTCAGGCGGGACAACGTCTGCACACACTCCACGCCGCCGAGCTTCTTGTCCACGTACATCGCGCATAACTTGGGCTGATCAAAGCCCGTTTGAAATTTTTGCGCCACGATCATGACGTGATAATCGTCGCCATCAAATGCCGTGCGCATGTCCCGGCCCTTCAGGTCGGGATTCATCTTCGTACTCGTTTCGGTGAACTTCTCGCCGAGCAATCCTTCGACATTGGGATCGCTCGCGTCAAACGTAACCTCGCCGGAAAAAGCCACCATTGCGAAACAATCGCGGTAGCCTTTTTCCTTCACATACTTGTCAAACCCCAATTTGTACCGCACGGCTTCTTTGCGCGACGCAGTGACGACCATCGCTTTGGCGTGTCCACCAAGCAGCCCCATCACCTTGTCGCGAAAATGCTCCACAATGACTTGGACCTTCTGCGCGATGTTGTAATCGTGCAGGCGCACCCATTGGACGAGTTTGGTTTTCGCCTTCTTGCTATCGACCTCGATATCCGCCTTCGCCACCTTTTGGGCAAGCTGATAGGCTACTTTGTAACTCGTGTAGTTCTTGAGCACGTCGAGGATATATCGCTCCTCAATCGCCTGCCTCATGCTGTACACATGAAACGCCTTCGGTTTATTGGCTTTTGACCGCGGCTCTTCGGGATTGGGCAGGCGTCCAAACAATTCCAACGTCTTGGGTTTGGGCGTGGCGGTGAATGCGAAATAGCTAATATTGGGCGAGTTGCGTTTGGCGGCCACGGTTGCCGCCAGCATATCCTCGGCGCTCGGTGTGTTGTCCTCGCCTTCGGTTTCTGCTTTGGTGTCCAATTGGAGGACTTCTTTGAGCTGGTTCGCGGTCTTGCCCGATTGCGACGAATGCGCCTCGTCCGCGATGATGGCGTAGCGGCGTTCTTTCAAGCGTAGGCTATTTTCGATGGCTTTCAGCACGTGCGGGAACGTCTGAATCGTCACGATGACAATGGGCTGGCAGCTCTCGAGGGCCGCTGCGAGCTTCTCCGATTTGGATCCTTGTCCCTCGTCGCGGTTGATTCGCCCCACGACGCCGTCGGCGTGTTCAAATTGATAAATCGTGTCCTGAAGCTGCGCATCGAGCACCGACCGATCGGTCACGACAATGACCGAATGGAAAACCTTCTCGTCTGCGTCGTTGTAAAGCGACGAAAGTTGGTGGGCGGTCCACGCAATCGAATTGGATTTGCCGGATCCTGCGCTGTGTTGGGCCAGGTATTTGAACCCCGGTCCTTCTTTGCGGGCTGCGTTGAGCAAGCAGCGGACGAGGTCCCATTGGTGGTAGCGCGGAAAAATGAGCGCTTCTTCCTTGTATTTGCGACCGTTCCAATCCTCTTTTTGTTTGATCTCCAGATGCACGAAGCGCCCGATGATATCCAAGACGTTGGCTGGAGCGAGGACTTCTTTCCACAGATAACTCGTGGCGTAGTCGTGTACGTCTTCGGGGACGTCGTTTCCTGCGCCGCCTTCGGTCGTGCCTTTGTTGAATGGCATGAACCGAGTTGCTTCGCCCTGAAGGTGCGTGGTCATGTGCACCTCGGATTGTCCGACGGCAAAATGCACCAATGCGCCACGTTTGAAGGTGAGCAAAGGTTCGCTTTTGTTCGTCGCGGGATCTTTGGGCAATCGTCGCTGTTTGTATTGGGTGATGGCGGCGTCGAGGCTTTGTTTGAACTCGCTCTTCAGCTCCATCGTGGCGATGGGGATCCCATTGAGAAACAGGACCAGATCGATACGCCAAGGTTTGGCTTTGGCGCCTGTTTTTTGGAGGTGTGCTTCGGTGGCGTAGGGGCTGTAGACGAGCTCGGGGACGACGCGCAGGATATTGGCTTTGTAGTTGGCCAGCGTTTCGGGGTTCAGGCCGTGGTCTGGTTTGAATTGGCAAAGCCGAAAGGAGACCGATTTGTCTCGTACCTCGTGTCGGAGCACGCCGAGGGTGCCGAAGGTGCGCAGGTGTTTGTCCGTGGCTTGGGGATCCTGTTTGTTGAGCTGCGCGGCGATTGTTTTGATAAGGGTGGGCTCGGGATTGGAGGGATACAGGGTTTTGTATTTGTCCCAGGCTTTGCTTTGGGTGTTTTTGACGAACGCGAGGCAATCTTCGACATAGAGCGCGTTTTCGCGGTCGTACTTGGCGGAATGACCGAGGAGCCAGCCGCCGGCGAGCATTTCGTTCAGAATATCTTGTTGGAAGGCGGCTTCTTTGGCATCGGCGGTCATGGTTGTGGTGCTCCTCAAAGCACGAAACGAAGTCGAAGTTCGTCGGGTCGAACGTAAACGTAGGGCTTATGGGTTCGAGGTGGCCGAAACAGGGGGTTTCCAGCCGCGTACGTCGATTTTGCCGGTGACAGCCGCGGAGATGAGGGCAGCGCGGCGTTCTTGGAGGAGTGTGTTTTGCTCTTCTGCCAACTTAATCGTGGAGTTGTTTCGATCGAGCACGTTCTGGATGTGGGCGAGGATTGCGGCACGCTCATTGGGCGGCGGCACTACGAGCGGTGTCTCCATGAGATTTGTTGATGAGATGGAGGCTAAGTTCGTGCTCTGCTTCGCTACCTGGAAGAAGTGAAACTTCGCGTAGTCGGCACGCGTGACGTTATCTAGCCACTCCGGCTCAATGGTCAGTGGTCGAATTGCAAACACATGATTTTGATGAATGCAGTTCGGCACTTCATTGCGCCAAATCGTACCGCGACCTAACTTATCTCGGTCGCCGCCTTCGTTCATCAGCACATCCCCTTCGCGCAATAAATACCGAGCAACTTGGTCTCGCTCCACCGGAATACGATGAATTTCTTCGAGATTCAGCCAGCCATCTTGAAGTTCGCGACCCTGAGCATCGGCATCTCCATCGTGGTCGCTGAAGGAGGTTTTCCCTCTGGCAAACCCGACTGGATTACTGACGTGTGCTTATGCTTCACACCTCCCAATGCGCCGGCACCTTCCCCAACCATTCCACGCCCGAATCGCGCATCGGGGCATCGGGGTTCAGGCCCTTGGTCACCGCGTGACTGATGACGGCCTGACGCTTCTCTTTGAGTAAGGCGATGAGTTGTTGCTGCTTCTCGATCAGCGCATCAATCTTCGCGGTTTCGTAGTCGAGGAACTTGGCGATTTGGGTTTGTTCTTCATCGCTAATCAGCGGCAGGCTCACCTGTGCGAAGTTTTGAAAGCGCAGAGCCTGTCCATCGCGAACAAGATTTGAAGTACTTTGCAATGCTCGAATGTATGGTCTGCTTTTGAACAGATACCTAAAAAAGCCTGGAACGACGCTCTTGATAGGGGTGAGCCCGACGTAGGCAGAACTCACGCACCCAGCGTAGCCGCACCACTCCAGACCGCCCTGAAAGCTACGCATACTGATTACAAAATCACCCGGCTCTACGTGCTTTAGTATGTCCGCTCCGGTAAAAACTTGCATGACGCTTTGATCTTCAAGTCGCATGAAATCCTTTTGAGGAATCACACCATACTTTTGGGATGCGGTGAGCTGTTCATCTCCAGAACGCATCCGCTCCTTGCGTTGTTCAAAGAGTCTGCGGCTCTGGATTACGCCCCAATGGGCGGGGATTGCCCCGAGCCACCAGATTCCAGATTCCGTCATTTTCGAATAGGTCGAATACCTCCCGCTCACGACCGCACCTCGCTCAACATCGCCACGATCTCTTTGCTCAGAGCCTCCAAATCCGCATCGATCTCGGCGAGATCCCTTGGCGGCTCATATTCATAAAAGTGGCGATTGAATGGGATCTCATACCCCACCACCCCGACGCCTTTGTCCTTCTCGTCACGCTTGGTCGCATCAATCCACGCATCCGGGACATGCGGCGCGACCTCCTTGCGGAAATACGCCTCGTTCTCCGCATCCACCTTCGCGCCACGCGCCGTATCCGCCGTCAGCGGCACATCCTCGTTGTCCCGCAACTGGCTATCCGGCTGAAACTCGACCACCTGGCCCTTGTACGCAAAAGTCCCGTACATCGGATTCGGCTTGCCCTTGACCACCTTTTTGATCACCGGCTCCGCGTTGGGATTCGTCCAGGTCACGGCCTCCAAAAGCTGCTTTTTCTCCTTCACGTCCCATTTCACGCCGGTTTTTGGTAATGCCGCATCGAGGGACGCCTCGAAAACCTGATAATCGTCGCATTGCTTCTTCCCGAGCACCTTTTGCAGCATCAACGCCTTGTCCAAAAGCTCTTTTTGCGCCCGCCAGATCTTCGCATCCAACAGGTCCTTGATCTGCTTCTCTTTCAAATCGCCAAAATCGGCCTTGACCAGCGTCCGCACCTCGGCCGCAACATCCGACAGATCGCCGTAATTCTTGGCCGTCCAGCCCTGGCCATACAGCTCGTAGACCCTGGCCATGGCCGCATTGAGCGCTCCCGGGTCGAATCGCAGCGCCGCGATACGCTCGTCCGACAAACACGCGGACAAACGCAAGGGCCGCTCAATCGTGATGCGACGATAACCAAATTCATGGCTGCGGAAGATCTTCGCGCCAAACGTTTTCTTTTCGTCCTTCTTCGTCGAAGGCCGACCACGTGTCCCTTTCGCATCGGGCTCTTTGTTTAGCTCGTAGGTATCGACGGCCTTGAACGCGCCAAAGGTCTGCGTGATCAACTTGATGTCCGCTTCCCCAATCTCTTGACGCTTGGAGCCTAATGACTTGCGCATCTTCTGGTACAAATGCACGGCATTGATGAGCTGCACCTTGCCGCGATGCGCTTTGTCTTTCTTGTTCGACAAGATCCACACGTAGGTGGCAATGCCAGTGTTGTAAAACATGTCCGTTGGCAACGCGATAATGGCTTCGAGGAGATCATTCTCGAGCACATGTCGCCGAATCTCGCTTTCCCCGCTGCCCGCGCCGCCCGTGAACAACGGCGAGCCATTCAAGATGATGCCAATACGCCCGCCATTCTTGGTGGGATCCCCGGGATCGTAATCGCGCATCTTGCTGAGCAGATGCATCAAAAACAAAAGCGACCCATCACTCACCCGCGGCAAGCCAGGACCAAAACGCCCGGCAAGCCCCTTTTCTTTATGCTCCTTCGTGACCTCGGCCTCGACCTTCTTCCAGTCGACACCAAACGGAGGATTCGAGAGCATGTAATCGAATTTGTCCCCGTAAAGCTGGTCGTCGCTCAACGTATTGCCCAGCTTGATGCGGCTCACGTCCTGGCCCTTGATGAGCATATCGCCCTTGCAAATGGCGTAACTCTCGGGGTTGAGCTCCTGGCCGAACGCGCGCATCGTCGCGTTCGGGTTCAGCTCGTAGACGTACTCCATGCCGCTCGAAAGAAAACCGCCCGTACCCGCCGTGGGATCGTAGATCGTGCGGATAATGCCTTCGCCCGTGAGCGCTTTGTCGTCCTCCATGAACACGAGCGAGGTCGTCAGGCGCACGATATCCCGCGGCGTAAAATGCTCGCCGGCCGTCTCGTTCGAGCTTTCTGCGAAACGCCGAATCAGCTCCTCGAACACGAGCCCCATTTCATGGTTGCTGATGGTTTCCGGGTGCAAATCCGTCGTGGCGACTTTTTGCACGACCTTATAGAGAAGATTGGCGTCGTTCAGCAGCCCCACGAATTCGGCAAACTTGAAATGCTCGAAGATCTCGCGAGCGTCCCGCGAAAAACTGTCGACGTATTGCAAGAGATTGGGCTTCAGGTCCGAGCTGCCGAGCTTGGCCAGATCCATCGGCGAGGTGTTGTAAAAGGATTGTTTCGCCGCCTTCAACAAGAACTTCTCGCGCGCTCCCTCTTCGAGCTTCATGGTCTTGAGCTTCTCGACCTCTTTCAGCACCACGCTTTTGCGCTCTTCGAGGACGCATTCCAGGCGGCGAAGGATCGTAAACGGGAGAATGACGCGGCCGTACTGGCTTTGCTTGAAATCGCCGCGCAACAGATCGGCGAGGCTCCAGATATAGGCGGCTGTTTGGGAGAAGTTGATGGTCATGACGCTCGAATCAGGGGTAGGCCATGCGGGGCGTGTTGCCTCGCGATCGCGCATTCTTTCAAGGAGTTCGTCCTATGTCAACAATAAAGCTGTCGCTATCTGGGACGCGCGTGTGCCTAGTCCGAATAGTCCGGCAAATTCGCCTTGACGCCGTTACGCCGCCTTACGTCATGCCCGGCGTTCCGTGTGTTCACGCGCGGTGCTCTCAATGCACCCGATGCCCTCGACGTCCGCCGCGACGAAATCGCTATGGATTGCATACATCAAGTAATGATAACGAAACGTCGCCGTCGGTTTGACCGCATGCGCGAGCGCCAGGACGGCAGCTTTCCGAAATTCCGTCTGAAATTCGAGTTCTTCGAAGCCTTGTCTCTGCAATTTTCGTTGGTTCGAGACCGCGGCGACCTATTACCTGCACATCGAGGAGTAGCCGGATCTGCGAGGGCCCGTGGCATAGGATTGACAGCCGGGCTCCGACCTGATGCCCTCGAAGGATGCAAGCTGCCCGCCATTTCGTCGCGCAATACCTTCGCATCGTCGTGATTGTATTGACCAACGCGGTGCTCGTGGGGTTTGCATGGGCGATCCTTGGTTGTGGACCTGGTGTCGTCCGCGTCGTGCAGCCGGATTCGGCGGCATTTCTGCAAATAACCAATGCCCAAGTGAGCGCTGAGGCGCGGCGTTCTGCGCATCTGATGGGGCAATGGGTGAGCGGGCGTTCGTCCGACAAAATCGGCATCTTTGAGGACAGCAAGCTCCCCGAACCGTACACCCAAGATGACGAGCCCGGGGCTTGGCCTTCCGAATATCACTTGGGATATGCCGCGCTGAGGCTCATTCGCGAACATTATGCGGCTGCTCATCCAACGTACCGCGTGCCCAAAGACGGCAACCTGGCGGAGGTTGTCGACGAAGCGGGTGGAAACACCCACATCGTAGCGGATTTCGACAAGGATCGGCTCATTGATCTCGCGGATGTCGAGGGGCGGGTTTTATTCGAGGTCGTGCCGTGGGGACAAACCCACCGAGCGGCGGCGAACAACAAGATCGATTGGCATCTTCGGGTGATCAACCACGCCATGCTCGGCGTTCCGAAGTTCAAATTGGGGACGGGCTGCGCGGGCGAGGTGGGTGTGCGGTTTGCCGAGGGAGCAGCGCCGTGGAAAATCGCGTGGGCTACGACGGATCCGGGGGTTGTCGAATACCAATGGCTGGTGCTCAGCGCGGAGCAGCACACCGCGGAAGCTTATGGCGATGCGTATGTGGCCAAGCGATGGCGTGAGCCGACGCTGCGCGAGATATCGCGATTAGGGCGAGCATTGCACGAAGTGGTGGAGCGGTTGGTCCAGGCGCGGGAGGAGCTGGGACGAACGCGAGCGGCCGCGGAGATGCCCGTGTTGCCGGGCAAAACGTTGACGGACTACCTGCGGTCGGTGACGCTGTGGAGCGCGCACGACGACACGGTTGCGCGGCTGCTCCCGGTGATGCGCAAGCCGCCGCCGGTGCGTCCCGACCCGCGCCTTCTCGCGGACAAGGCGGATGGTTCGTCTCCGCAGATGCACCCCGGTGCGACGAACCCCGACGGTCCCGTCGTTCCACCGCACCCCAGTGCACCGGAAGCGTACACGCTCCCAGGCCGGTTCGGGAACATGCCGTGGCAGTACTTCATGGGGTACTCGGCCCATCGCGCGATCGCCTATCATTACAAGGCCCGTTACGAACGTCTAGGCGAGTTTGTCTTCAAGAACCACGTCAGCGTTGCGACCATCGTTGACAATGCGGGTGGTCAGAAGAAGTTGCTTCACTGGTCCGAAGCCGACCTGCGTCCCGACATCACACACATCACGCGTGCGACAACGAAGGAGCACTATGTCTTCGAGATCAAGCCTGAAGGACCCAAGCATTTTGTGAAAGGCAAGGAAAAACTTGCGCAGTACATCGGCGTCCTGAACGTCGGCATGGTCGGAAAGCCCAAGGTCTTCGTTCCGGGCCCCAAGTACGAGGGCGAATTGTGGATACGTTTCAAACGGGGCACGCGCCTCTGGGCCGTCAAATGGCATTCCGCAGCGCCTGGTTTGTTACTCTATCGATGGATCAAGCCCGAGGTTGCCGAATCCGGCAAGGACGTGGCCACCTTGGAAGAAGAATGGCGACAGGCCATCCAAGACGGTCGATGGCGGGACATCTCCGAAAAGGAGATGGCGGCGGATGCGGAAGATCTATTTCTTACCGTCGAAATGCTCGTGGGGGCCCGGGAAACGCTGGGGCATTTCCGCAACATCGTGACGCTGCCCATTCAGGGCGTCGGTCTGGCTGCGGAGGCCGTGCTTTCGGCGAGGCTGTGGGGCCAGATGGACGCGACGCCTCGGGTGGTGCCCATTGTCCGCGTACCTGCGCCTGCGAAGCAACCAGCCGCGCCCCCCAAGGCTCCGCCTCCGGTAAATGCGCCGTCCTTGGGGTCGGATGTCCATCCTCCGCGCCCGACGCCCGCGCGTCCTGCCGCGCCCGGAAAAACACCATCGAGCCCCAAAGCCGTTTCCCCGAATTGACTTGCCATCGTCGTCGGCCTATGCGAAGGGCGTGGGCACCATGCCCGACACGACAGCCCCGACAGACCCGAGTGCGCTGCTTTTCCCGGCGTTTCTGTATGGCCCCCACGCCACCTGCCGGCGCAAGATGAAAGCCGAAGCGAAGAAGTGGGCGAAACGTTTCGAGGAACGTGGGGACTTTCCCGAGCCGAAACTGATTCCCGTGCCGCCGGGCTCGGTCATGATTTGTTCTGGCGTGGAAGCTGACATGATCGCGTTTGGGGAAGACACGTACGATCCGCATTGGTTTTTCTATTTGGTCGATTTCCTGCTGATGGAAGCAAGTGCAAGCTCTTCGCTTCCACGGGAGGTCTTCAGACCCAACTGCGAAGCATTCGCGTGTCGGTATCCCTGGGGTGCATTGGCCATTGCCATCACCCCGTGGGAAACCACCATCGCCCGCATGTCACAACGGTTGGAAGCGGTGTTGTCGTTTTGGGAACAGCTCGACACGTTGCGATATCTTCGTATCCGCCAATATACGCTGACGAGTCTGATGCACTATTATTATGAAGGGACCATTCGGATGTGGGTGGATACCCCCGCGGGAAGCGTCAAGGACGTTCTGCGCGCCGCCATGGAACGCATGCGCAATGCATCGGAGGATGAAATTCATGCGCGCATGATGAGGCGCTTGCATGAAGTTGCCGACTCGGATCCCGAATTGAAACATCGGGAATGGCTCAAATCGCCCGGTCTCCTCGAAGCGGAATTAACGCGCACCAACGCAGATCCGGCGTGCTACAACGAGTTGAGCACAGGCATCACGGGATCCTATTCAGATATCTTGCGCGATCTCGACGCCCAATACCCCGGCGGTTGATGCAAATTCGTTGCAACCACGCAAAGGCTCGACGATGCCCGAAACGACCGCCCGAAGTACGAGCGTAACAAAAATCGCAGTCTATCGTTCTTGAGCTCCTGGTGGCCCTTCTTTGCCAAGCACGAGATCTGCATAGTGCAGAAACTGAGGCGTTTGATCTTTTCGGTGGTCTTCGAGCATTTGTGAGAGCTGCCCGCGCAGCTTCATGGGCATTCGCGCGTCGAAGGCTCGAATCAGCGCTTCTTTGGTCAGCGTTGATCGGTCCTGCATGTCCGCCCATTTCCAAAACGCATCAATCATCTCCACTTCTTTTGCCGTGAGATGATTCAAGAGCGCCGAAATTGCATAATGGCCACGCGGCGGATTGACGGTATACATGAGCGAGCGTAAAACCTCGTCGAGGAACGCATTACGCGCCTTGATGTCCTCGATGCGTCGCTTGAGTGCTTTTTTTCTCATGGTTTCGACTCCGGCTCGTTCAATTCATCATCGTCGGGCTTGCGATTGGGATCAGGACCGAGAACGATATTGGCCCATTTGTGCCAAACTCCCATCTCGCCATCCGATCGATCCACGCGAAGAATTTCCTCGAGCTTTCCTTTTCGCGACGGAACATACTCGTCGAATGTCTCCAGCATCTCTTCGCGCGTCAGCGGTCCTTGAACCTCGCGTGAAAAATGAGAGTCCTCACGCTTGAATGCCCAGCGAAAAAAATTGTCGATGCCCTCGACGTCTGCCGCGACGAAATCGTTATTGATTGCATACATCAAGTAATGATAACGAAACGTCGTCGTCGGCTTGACCGCATGCGCGAGCGCCAGGACGGCGGCTTTCCGGAATTCCGTCTGAATTTCGAGCTCTTCGATCATTTGGAGAAGCTTTTTCTTTTTCATCCTGCGGCTCCTCGTTTCATGGCACGATCGTCAGCACCTGCTCGATCCAAAAACCAGTAATTCGTGCTGTTTCTCTGGCAACACCTGCCGCAACGAGCGACTTCATCACGCTGTCTCGCACAAACGCGCATTCCGAGCGGAAATCAGGGTCGCGACGCCGGTTGCCGAGCTTCCAACATGCCCCGCGTGGCTCCGTAGATGACCCGGATCGTCGACGCAGCGGCGCAACCCCCTCCGCAGTAGGCGTCGAGGGTCCGGTCGGCGAGATCCTCCGGCGGGAGCTTGCCGGCGGGGAGCGCCTTGCAAAACTCCTTTTCGATGATCATCGCCGGGACGCTGGATCCGAACGGACTCTCGCCACCTTTTTGCGCGGCGGCCTCGCGGCCTTGCCCACGGGCTGGCACTTGCCGAAGAGCTCCTTGGCCGCGGTGATCTGCGCGGCGGGTAGGCCTTTTTTCGCGAGCGCGTCGAGCGATGCGTGCTGCTTGGCTTCGATCTTCGCGCACTGGGCGCTCACGGCCGCGGCGTCGACGTCGGCCATGAGCGCCGGCTTTTCGGGCGCCTTGGGTCCGGCCGCCGGGGCCGCCGCGCTCGCGGGAGCCGAGGCGGCAGGCGCGGATGCCGTCGGCGCGGGCCGGGCCGAGGTCCCCGGGGCGGGGGAAGGTGTTGCACGTTGCGCTGGGCCGCAGCCCGCGAGGAGGGACATCGAGCCGAGAGAAGCGAGCAGGCGAAGGCGGGAGGTGGACATGAGAGCGAGCTCCTTGGACGCGCCGACGATAGGAGGAAGGCGCCGCGCTCGTCCAGCGCTGAATGCGAGTAAACCGTCATTTTCGACAATTCCCACGCAGCCGAGGGGCGACGTGCGCGGGTTTTCATGGGCGCATGAGAAAGCGGCCCATTTCGACGTCATCGACGCTGCGGATGCAATGCTTTGCGCTCGCGTACTTCAGCCAGGAGACTTTCGAGTTTGTCTTCGGCAGCGCGTGAATCACGGGTCTTGTGCCCGAAGTGCGCCAAGTTGTTCTTTTCGGTGGGATCCGCATCGAGATCGTACAGCTCGTATTCGGACTTGTCCCGCTCTTCGGCCTTCGTCGTGGGATCACCGATGAGCGAATTCTTGTACGACCGCGCGTATTTCCATAACCGTCCTCCCGAACCATCATCGAGCCGCGTAATGATCGCTTCGACTTTTGCCGGTTCGGCGACGGCTTCGTACGATCGTCCCGTCACCGTGGTTTGATCGAGCCCTTCGGAGACTTCGTCTTCCGTAATGAAATAGATGGGTTCGTCCGGGATATTGCCATTTTGCAGATGGCGCGACAAATCTCGCCCCACGAGCGGCTGCGCTTCGGTGTGCGTCGACGCCAATGCTTTGCGCACTGCGTCCGCATCGATACCTGCCAATCCGAGCAGCGTCGGCAAGAGATCGACATGCGATGTCGGCTGTTGAATTTGGCGGCCAGGTTCGAGCCCCGGAGCACTGATGAGCAGCGGAACACGAATCGCTTCGTCGTAGGCATTGTGCCATTTCTGGTGCATGCCTCCATGCGCGCCCAGCATATCGCCATGGTCGGACGTATAAAGGACGATGGTATTGTCCCCAAATCGCGATGCGCGCAGCTTCTGGTAAATCCGCCGCACTTCCTTGTCGACGAGCTTGTGCAGATAATAGTAGAATCGCCGGAAGAGCGGCAATTGTGGTTGAGGTAAAAACACGCTGCCGTATTTCTCGACGTAATCAGCTTGGCAACTCGGCTTCGACCGCAACGATTCATCTTGGGTCGGAGGTTCGGGAATTTCGGGCACCGTTTCGTCGTCGAAAACATATCCCCACGAGCGCCACAAAATGCCGAAAAGAACGATGTCGTGTGGATTCACGAGCGGCGCGACGAGCAGCCACGGCGTTTCATCGGTGCTGGCATGCAGCTCGTCGAGGCGCGCGACGACTTGGTCGGCGAACAGCGGATCGCGCAAGAGGCCACAATTGGATTGGGCCGCGCCATGCGGATCGGGTCCAATCCAACCATCGAACCCATACGAAGCGAGGCGATTGGCATTTTTGTAGAGCGTATGATTGGGCTCGACGACTTTCCCCGCAGCGTCGCTCGATGCAATCGGCGTTTGCGTATCGGGCGTCATCAAGTCTGCATGGGAAACGTGCCACTTTCCATGGTAAAACGTCCGGTATCCTGCGGCACGAAAATAATGACCCATCGTCGGAACGGTGTTCGGGTCGAGCCAAAACATGGCGGGGTCACGCGCTGATTTCGCCGCACCATCGGTCGCTCGAACACCATGAAGCGTGGGATAATGACCGGTGAACAGCGACGCGCGACTCGGCACGCACGCGGTGGATGCTGTATAATGGCGATGAAATTCGACGCTACGGGCACGAATTTCTTGTTGACCGGGGAGCTGCTCCCGGCGATAGCGCGCGATTTCGTCGGTCTCGTACACCGGCGGATACCGCTCTTCGTCAGTCATGATCACGAGTACGTTGGGACGTCGTTGCATGAATCCGAGAGTATGCTGAACCAATACGAAAATGGAAGCGCCTTGGCGAAGCGCCAGAAATTTCATCGCTCGGTCATGTGAAGGGCGGAAGGAAAGGGCATTGGCAAACGCACGCCATTGGGGAGGGTCTCGAACGGCTCTCGGGAATCCCCACACGCGTTCCCGAGGCTCCCGAACGGCTCTGGGGAATCCCCACACGCGTTCCCGAGGGTCTCGAACGGCTCTGGGGAATCCCCACTCGCGCTGCAGACCGTCGCGAAGCCGTGTGTCGATGCGCCAGACGCGTCGTCGACGCTCGTCAAGGCGTGGTGTTCGCGTGCGGATCGCTTTCCGGCGGGATGCTCCTAAAGCTAATCCGCTTCCCCGGGTTTTTGCAATGCGGTCAAAAAGGGTTAGGGGAATGGCCGGCGATGGGGGGCGAGGCGATTATGAAAAACGCCACGCTCTTGCCCATTCAACCCAACGCTTGTTACTCTTCTCTTCCCGCCACGGAAAGGGCAACAATGAGGGTCTGGGTTTCTCAATTTCCAGTGTCAGGCGAGCCGCGCGGCACGCCTGAAGATAGGCTCGCGTATCAGGCCCTCAAGCAGCTTGGGATCCCGAACCCCTGCAGGACGCATACGCAGGCCCTCGAGGAGCTGGCCGACAAGTTACGTCGCGGCGTGTTCGTGGTCGGTTGGGAGGACGGCGGCTACTGCGCGAATATCAATTTCCCGGAGCAAAAACAAAAACACAAGGAGGAGATCTCCCCTGACCTGCCGGTGGTAAAACCCTGCCAGATCAAGATCACCGCGCAGAAGCAGCAGAAACGCACGGCGCTCTCCAAGGGCATGTTGGAACTCCTCGAGGCGCTCAACGTGTCCGGCGCCACGACCGAGGAGGATTTGGCGACGACCATCGCGCGAATGCCGACGTTCTTGCTCAATAGTTTGCTCAACATGCTCACCTCGAAGGACATCGCATCGAAATTCTCCGAAAGCGATCGGTCCTTGCTGTACAATGCGTTCCTCAATCAGATTCGAGCCCACGACCTCATCAAACAGGAGGTGGAGCGGCGCAAACAAATCGCGAAGAGGAAACGACGATTCATCCTCTCAATGGGGATTCGTCTGACCGAGATCGCCGACATGCTGCTGGCTGGGGAGCACGACGTCGCGATGCTGGAAGCTTTCGAGTCGCTCCGGAAAGACTTCAGCGACCTGCACAGCAGCTACGCGGAGTACAAAGACATCCACCTCCTCTCGATGGAGACCTCCAAAAAGAAGCGCGACAAGATCTGGGATCGAGCGATCGATCGCGACGTCAAGGCGGTTATCGGCTCCGTTTCCCTCGAAGACAAGATCACCAAAACCGTCGCCAAGCAGCTCCTTCCCAGCAATCAGAGGGGCAAGGAAAAGTATTTGGGTCTCCACCACCCGAGCTCGTACATGAAATCGCTCAACATCCATGTCTACGATTACTTTTCGTGGCTGTCGGCGATGACCAAGCTGATCGTTTTCCGTCGTGAGATGCAGGACGACACCATGCGGACGTTCATGCACCGGGTTACGGGCGAGACCTTTCATGCGTTCACGCAAATCACCCTGGGCTCAAATCAATATCCCTCCGGCGTTTGGATACACAACACCAAGTCGATTGCGGGAGAGGGCGCGACGCGCGTGATTTCGTTCGTCGACGGGCAAGGCAACATCATCAACCCCGACGTCCACGACAGCAGTACGGACCTCAGCGCGCTGAGCATTGTCGACATTTCCTACGAAGAGCTCACCGCCACCATCAGCGAGATCCGTGATGTCCACCTGGAAGGCAGCGACGTCAAGCTCGCCGAATTGCTCTGTAATGTCATGGGTTTCCGGGACAGTGGCTACCGGCTCAAGCTCCGGACCTTCGAGCTGCCGCTCACGTACAAGCCGAAGATCAAGAACCTCCTCACCGGCGAGCTCGTGAAAATGCAGCCGAAGACGAAGCTGACGCTCGGGAACATGTGCATTACCTTCCTCTCGATCCTATTTCTCACCGAACCGCGGCACGCTCTGCCCATGTGGATAGCAAACGTGGATACATTGGAGTGTGTTGCTGCAGGGCAACTCACATTCGATCACTTGCTGCAGGCGTCGCTGATCTGCTCGGTCAACGCATGTATTGGCAAAGCAACACTGCGTCTCGTGAATGAACCCACGGCCGACCTCACCTCCATCGGGAACCTGCTCGCCTCGGGCAATACCGCCGCGAATACTTTGAGCCCCAAGCTCAGGCACACCCGCAAGCTGAAGGAGATGATCATGCCGGCGTGCACGCTTTACTTCAAGGGCCACTCCCCCGACGGCGTGCAGACAGTACTCCGACGGATAGAGATCGACATGGGCGGGAGCATTTACCAAAACCTCACGATATCGCCCTGGTTCGTCGAGGAGCTGGATTGGAGCAGCGATCAGCCGGATGTCTCCAAGTTCGGGAAGGGACTGAAGAACAAAGATCGGCGGCGCTTTATCATCGAGCCCAACCAGAAGCTCTCAAGCGACGACGAGGAACTCTTGATCAAAGCGCGTATGCTCACGTTTGTCGCCCCAATTGCGAAGATGCTCCTGCTCCGCGAGATGTATCTGGAAATCGGCATCTTTCGGCGCAATTGGCTGTGACACCAAGTCGGCATGGGCTCAGGGTACGCCATACGTCGTGTACGTCGCGCTGCATGGGTCGTTTCTGCAACGGTTTTCTCGAAATGCTCAGTTTGGTAAGCGAGCGATGTGCAAAGCAAACGTCACGGCGCTGGCAACACAGTAAACCCCGCAGCGACGGCTGCGCTGCTGAGCTTCGCGTCGAAGCAGACGAATGCACGATTCCGAGGTTGCTCATGACACAGCACGAGCGCTGCGGCGAGCTGCAGCGCGTCGGCGGCCCGCAGGCCATGCTGCGCCAGCAGGGACGAAGCGATGGACCGGACCAACTCTGTGGGTATTACTTCCAATGCCGCTTCGCTCATCGCCGCGAGCCTCGTCTGAGCTGCCGACAATTCCGCCGAAGACAACGCCTGTTCACGATGAAGCCGCTGAAGGGCACTTTGCACCTTTAACGCGGTTCCGCCCGCGCCAAACCTTCGCGTATCGCGTCGGGCGTCAGCGCGACCCGTCGCCATTTCATCGACCCGGCGCACTCTGGGTAAACGTTGCAAACTACTCCGCTTCCCCGGCTTTCTGCAATACGGTCAATCGAATAGGTGCAGCGAGTCGAAACCCGAACCCTTCGAGGCGGTCGAGCTCTGGGCGAAGGTATTCAATGACGCCTCTTTCCTTCGCAACAAGAAGTACGCCAATCGTACCAGATATTCGTAATCCAAGCGCAGTTGCAATGCGCCGCGCTTGACCATCATCGAGAAGCAAGAGCGCATTCTGCGTCGTGCGAGCAAGCGCAATCCCCTCGGTTTCGCCACTGCCCAAGCCCTCGATTCCTTTGAGCGCATTTGCCGAGGGCGCTCGCAGCTCGATCCAGGGAAGTGTCGCAATATCTGGCAGATCCCGTCCTAGGCGAATGCCCAAATTGATCTCTGCCACGACGGCAGGCGGGACGATGACCCGTCCATAGAATTGCCGTAAAATTTCCAGCCGCCCAAGTCGATGTAGATAGCTCAGTGGACCCGTGTCACTTATGACCGTCGTCGATGCAATCATTTTATTCCGATTTTAGCGGTTTCGGTGTCGGCGGGCTCATACGTGGCCGTCGGAACACCTGCATCGGCAAGCCGAGCCGCGAACCCGAATCGCTCCATTCCAGCGACTTCAGCAGCCTTGGCCAGCGATACGCGACCCTCCTGATAGAGCCGCACCGCCGCGGCAAAGGCCAGTTCAGAAGCCAAGCCCTCTACCGAAACATGCAGTGCGCTTGGGAGATCGTCCGGTACAACCAGTGCTACGATGGCCATACACGTTTGTTACTGCGGTGAGGGCTTCGTGTCGAGCGCCCAGGCGGTTTGTGTCGTCGTTTCCAACAGGCACGTGCCAACCACGCACCCCCACCACCTACCCCCCAAACCGCACCCGCTCCTCGAATTCCACATCCGCACCCACGTCAATCACCTCACCCAATCGAAATGCCTTTTCCCCCGCCGCGTGAAGCACTTCGAGCGCCCGCGATTCGCTTTCCTTCGCTGCAATCACGCACAACCCCACGCCCAAGTTGTACGTGCGGCGCATTTCAACCTCCTCCACCGGCCCGCCTTCCGCAATGACACGGAAAATCACCGGCCGCTCGAATACACCCATATCAATGCGCGCCCCAAGCCCCTCCGGCAATACGCGCGGCAAGTTCCCAGGCAAACCTCCCCCCGTAATGTGCGACAATCCATGCACGCCGTCCCCCAATGCAGCAAGCAAGTCTCGCACCGCGCGCACGTAAATGCGCGTCGGCTCGAGCAGCGCCTCACCAACCGTGACATCCGTGCCCGGAAGTTTGTCTTGGACACCGAGCCCCAAACGCTCGAACAATACTTTGCGTGTCAACGAATATCCGTTTGAGTGCAAACCACTCGAAGCGACGCCGATCACCACGTCTCCTGGACGAACACGCGTTCCATCCAGGATCTTCGCACGCTCGACGACGCCGACGGCAAACCCCGCAAGGTCGTACTTTCCAGGCTCGTACATGCCCGGCATCTCGGCCGTTTCGCCCCCGAGCAGCGCACAACCAGCTTGTTTGCAGCCCTCCGCGATGCCTCGAACGACCGATTCACCAACGTCCACTTCGAGTTTGCCCGTGGCGAAGTAGTCCAGGAAAAACAGGGGCCTCGCGCCGCACGTGATGATGTCGTTCACGCACATCGCGACGAGGTCGATGCCGATCGAGTCGTGAACGCCCGTCGCAAATGCGACTTCGAGCTTCGTGCCGACGCCGTCGGTGCCGCTCACGAGGATCGGATCGACAAGGCCACTCGGAAGCGCACACAGGCCCGCAAAGCCGCCGATGTCGGTGACGACTTCGGGGATTCGCGTGGGTTTTGCGAGTTTTTTGATGCGCTCGACGAGGGCATCGCCGCGATCGATGTCGACTCCCGCTTGGCTGTACGTGATGGGCATGCTGCGGTGGATGTCACATCTTTCAGCGCGCGCAAATTGTCTGTACAGAACGCTTGCTCGCCGCACCGTTGTGCTACGTTTGCCGCGCCGAACCATGCCCACCTTGCAAACTCCAGTGATCGTCGCAGCAGCCGTGCTCATCGAGGGCGGGCGTGTGCTCATCACGCAACGAAAAAAAGGCACGCACCTAGCGGGCGCGTGGGAATTTCCCGGAGGCAAGGTCGAGCCCGCCGAAGACCCGCGCGATGCGCTCGTGCGTGAGCTGCGCGAGGAAATCGGCATCGAAGCGGTCGTGGGTGATCCGGTCGAAGTGACGTTTCACAAGTACCCCGAAAAATCGGTGCTGCTCTTGTTTTTTGCGGTGACGCGACGTGACGGATCTCCCGAGCCGCAGGCGCTCGATGTGGCGGCGGTGAAGTGGGCCGCTGCGGAGGCGCTCGATGAGGCGCTCTTTCCGCCGGCCGACGTGCCGATCCTGGCGAAAGTGCGCGCTCTGCTCGGCGCGTCCTGATGTGAAAAAGTCGAGCCATTTCGTGGCTGTTTTGCGTACGATGTGCGGCTGAGAAGTGGTGTCGAGGAGAGGACCATGAGCATGTCTGCGTCGCGCGTCTTGGGAGAAGCTCGGGTGGCCGTCGTGGGAGCGGGACTGAGTGGGCTCGTGGCTGCGCGAAGGCTCGTGGATGCGGGCGTGAGCGCGCTGGTGCTCGAAGCGCGAGACAGGGTAGGGGGCAGGACGCTGAGTCACGATGCGGGGCATGGGGATCGCATCGAGCTTGGGGCGCAATGGCTGGGTCCGACGCAGGACCGCATGTTCAAGCTGGTGAACGAATTCGGTTTGTCCACGTTCGCGCAATACCACGAAGGCAAAAAGGTCCTGGCACTTGGCAACATGGTATCGACGTACAAGTCGTCGATTCCGACGTTGTCGATGGTGGGAGCGGTGGATTTGGGCGTGACGATTCAGCGTATCGAGTCGATGGTGAAAGACGTGCCGCTCGACAATCCCTTGGCTGCTGGAAAAGCCGCCGAATGGGATGGAATGACGGTCGAAACGTGGAAGCGTCGGAACGTGAAGACGCAAGGCGCCAAGGCGCTCATCGATACGGCCGTGCGTGCGATATTTGCGGCGGAGCCATCGGAAATATCCTTTTTGTTTTTCTTGCATTATCTGCGTCATGGCGGGGGCCTCATGCGCATGAGTGAAATCAAAAATGGCGCGCAGGAAATTCGTTTGTCCGAAGGATACCAAGAAATATCCAAGCGCCTCGCTCAAAAGCTCGGTGACCGCGTCATCTTGAAGGCGCCCGTGCGGCGCATCGAGCAAGACGACAGCGGCGTGACGATATCGACGGATGCTGGGACGGTGCGCTGCGAGCGGGCCATCGTCGCGGTGCCTCCGGTGCTCGCGGGGCGAATCGATTACGAGCCGGACATGCCCACGTCGCGGGATCAGCTCACGCAGCACGCGCCGATGGGCAGCGTCATCAAATGCATCGCAATGTACGAAACGCCATTTTGGCGGAAGGCTGGATATTCGGGCGAGGCGATTTCGGATCGAGGTGGAGTGAAGCTCGTATTCGACGATTCGTCGAGGGACGGGACGCGCGGGGCGCTCGTGGGATTCATGCTGGGCAAGGACGCGAAGCATTACAGTGGCAAAGGAATGACAGCGCGTCGAGATGCGGCGGTGGAGAGCTTTACGAGGCTGTTTGGGCCGCAGGCATCGTCGCCCATCGATTACATCGATCACGATTGGCCGGCTGAACGGTGGTCGCGCGGGTGTTATTCGGCGGTGATGGGTCCGGGCGTGCTGTCGGCGCACGCGGCGGCATTACGAGCGCCGGTGGGGCGACTGCATTGGGCGGGCACGGAAACGGCGCGCGTGTGGATGGGATACATGGAAGGCGCGGTCGAAGCGGGTGAACGCGCGGCGGATGAAGTGACGGGGGCATTGAAGTAACGAGCTTACGCCTTCGTTTTGCCCTTCTGCGCAAATCCCACCGCAATCGCAATCCCCGCGACGACGAATGGCAATACTCCAATCGATGCGCCCACCGGCACGCATTGTCCCGCTTCGTCGTAACCAGCTTCCCGAATTTTTTGCTTAAATTCGGGAGATATCGACGGCCCGCTCAATGCCGCATCCGTCTGTTGCCGGCCCCAAATCATCCCTGCAAAGCCGACACCCGGAGCACCGAGCGACATGGCCAGCGCGAGCACGCCAAGCAGAATGCTTCCACGCGGCTTCGCGACTGCCAATGCCAGCGCCGTGATGGCCACGAGCGTCGCCAAGATGCCCGCAGCCAGCGCCGCAAACGCCGGCCAACCACACTCACGAAAACTCTCCATGCTCGAATGCCTTCCTTGGTGCGTCCGAGCATAATCGAAGAAACGTTCGGCCGTCGCGTGAAATCGTCAAGCCGCGAACTGCTCGAGCGCCCCGCGCAGCGCCGATATCGACGCACTTCGCAAATAGAGCACCGGCGCTCCATCGATTCCCAGGTTGGCCACTTGATCGCGCAGCGCGTGCGAGACCATGTTCACCATGATCACCACCAGCGCGATTTTGCCAGCATCTCGCCGCGCACCTGGCGGCACCTTCGTCTCGTAATGACGCAGCGAAAGCCCGTGGCTCTGCGCTACGTCCCGATACCGACCGGAAAGACCCCCATTGCCGCCAATGACGAGCACGGTCTTTCCACCTCGTGAATCCTTCTCGACGCTCTGGGCATGGGTTTGTTGGTTCATGCCACAGACCCTGAGCAAGCGCTGGGCCAAGCTCTACCTTGCCGAAATCCACGGGCTTCTCGCAGCCCACGGTTCTATTCCCCGCCAGAATGTCGCCGTCTTGTCAGAATGTGCTGCCAACTTGACAAAGGGCCCAGTTCAGAGCTTGAACCGGCTGACGAACACGTCGATGAAGGCCCGGACCTTGGTCGGCATGTGCTTGCGATACGGGTGCACGACGAAGATGGACGGCTCGCCGAGCGCATGGTCAGGTAAGATGCGCTTCAACCGATGGGCCTCGATGTCCGCGGAGACGATGGACATGGGCAATCTAGCCACCCCAACGCCATCGATGACCGCTTGGCGAAGCATCACGATGTTGTCGGTTATCAAACTGCCTGAAATGGTCATTGTCAATGTTTGCCGTCCCGAGCGGAATGTCCATGTTCGTCCGAGGGACCCGAGGCGCAGGCAATTGTGTTGTGCGAGGTCGTCGGGAGACGCTGGTTCGCCGTGCTTTTGTACATATGCGGGCGAGGCGCACAGGATCATGCGTTCGCGACCAATGCGCCGGGCCACGAGCGTCGATGGTTCGAGACGTTCGGCGACGCGGATTGCGACGTCGAAGCCTTCGGCGACGATATCGACGTGGTGATCCGATAATGACACGTCCAGCACCAGGCGCGGATGTAGGATGTGCAGTTCGCGCACCAAGGTGGGCAAATGCCACAAGCCCATTCCGACGGGCACCGTGACACGTACCACCCCCTCGGGCTCGCGGAAGGCACTGTCGAGCGCCCCTTGGGCTTCGTCCGCGGCAGCCACGAGCCGAGCACACTGCTCGTAAAGGTGTCCACCATCGGGTGTGAGGGAAAGGCGCCGCGTGGTTCGGTGCAAGAGGCGCACGCCGAGTTTTGCTTCGAGCGCCGAAATGCGGGCGCTCACGACCGACTTCGACAAACCCAGCGTGGCGGCTGCGCCGGTGAAGGAGCCTGCTTGGACCACGCGGGCAAAGACCGCCATCGAGACCACATTGTCGAGCATCGCACTCATGATTGTTCGTTCTGCCGAACAGTCTTACCTGATGTGGGCCCCTAATCAAGAGGCGCAACATGAAGCATGTTACGGCCGACGTTTGACCGAAAGGAACCTTTTTGCGATGAAGACCATCCGTTACGCGCTTTTTGCCGCATCTTTGCCGCTTGTGCTGTCACTTGCTGCTTGTGAGGACCCGGCGAAGGACAAACCCAAAGCGACCGTCGAGGCGCCGAAGACCGAGGCCAAGGCGACACCGTCGGCGGCTCCTGCGGTTGCGGCGGTGCCGGCCAAAATGGAGACGCTCGAGGTGGATGCTGCCAATTCGAGCATTGGTTTCATCGGTTCGAAAGTGACGGGCAAGCACGAAGGCAAATTCGAGAAGATCAGCGGCAAGATTACGCTTGCGGATGGCAAGGCCGAAGGTGGTTCGGTAACTTTCGAGGTGGACACGGCGTCGGTGAAGACGGATGCCGAGGACCTCGACAAACACTTGAAGAATGCGGACTTTTTCGAGGTGGAGAAATTCCCCAAGGCCACGTTTACATCGACGGCGATCAAGCCGGGCGGTGAGAATGGCGCGACGCACATGGTGACGGGGGATCTCGATTTGCGCGGCACGAAGAAGTCGATCACATTTCCGGTGACGATTGCGATTACGCCCGAGGGCGCGACGGGTACGGCCGAGTTTTCGATCAATCGAAAGGACTTCGGCATTACGATTGCGGGCAAAAAGGACGATTTGATTCGCGACGACGTGTTGATGAAGATTTCGCTGAAGGCGCCGAGGAAGAAGTGACGAACGGATAGACGTTGCGGACGAGCGCCCGATGCGTTTTCATCGGGCGCTTTGCATTAGCGAGCGGCTTGGTGTAGCGTGTTTGCATGCGATCGGATCGTGAGGAGAAATATCCCCTTTGCGGTACGCCCTACCGCCTCGACGAACCAACCGAGCCTGCTGTGCCTGCGGAGGACTGGGATGCGGTTATAAGGCAGCGCCTAGAGGATATCGATGCGGGCGAGGTAAAACCAGTTCCGTGGTCTGAGGCCCGCGAGCGTATCTTTGCTGCCGCACGCGGTAGCCGCGGGTGAATGATATCATTCGCGGGTGGCGGGGGCGTCGGCTTTTCAGCAATCGGCGAACACAGCGGCTTTCCAGCGTTTTCGTCACACCTTCAGCCGATCTAGACAACCACTCGAAACGAGGTAGTCTTGGTGACGAGGACATCATGAGCATGACTGCCACATCGTTGGAAGAGGCCATTCAGCGGCTTCGGCTCGACCCAGGTCATCCGGTTGAGGCGGTCGTTGGCGACCTTCGCGTCGAAATTCGCGTGAAGGCGCCGCCGTCCGCGGCAGATTTGTTTCGCGAGATCGGGCCGTGGGAGGGCGAATCAACAGAGGAGTTGCTGCACATTCTGGATGAAGAGAGGCGGCGTGGGGGGAGCGGGGAGCCTCCAGCGTTGTGAAATACGCACTTGATACGAATATCGTGGTTGCGGCGCTGAACGGGCTTGGGTTCGTGCGAGTCAAGCTGGCGGCGCTGCACGCGCAGGACGTCGTTTTGCCGGCGCCAGCCGTCGCCGAATTGTACTTTGGTGCGCGTGCATCCAGTCGGGTGAACGAGAACGTGGCGCGAGTCGATCGTCTTGTTGAACGATTTGCCGTGTTACCATTCGATGAAGCTGCGACGCGTCGGTTTGCTGAAATCAAGGCCGCCTTGCGTACCATTGGGCGCGCGAAATCCGATTTTGATTTGGCTATTGCCAGTATTGCGTTGGCCCATGGGGCTACGCTCGTTACCCACGATGCAGCGCTGCTCGATGGCACAATTGCTGGGCTTCTCGTGGAAGATTGGCTTGCAGTGAAATCTTTGTAGGCTAATAATCCGGCGTTTGGCCGAATGACAATTGAATGATGAGCCTACCCCGCGCCCGATTCCTCCGCTGACGCCGCCCGCGCGGACCTATCGAGCGCTGCCAATGCTTCGGGCGTGCCTTCCCGAGGCAATCGCACCTCGAAACGAGCGCCCCCGAGCGGCGAAACCAATGCGTCGATCGTGCCACCATGATCGACGATGATTTTCTTCACAATCGTCAGACCAAGTCCCGTTCCGTCGTGTTTGGTCGTCACATAAGGATCGAAAATCTGATCCCGCACGGCGGGCGCGATGCCGGGGCCATCGTCGTCGATGTCGATGACGTGCGTCGCATTGTCGGATTTCACCGACACCGCAATCGTTCCCAGTTTGCCCTGGTGGTTTTTCCCTTTTGCATCGCGCAAGGCTTGAGCTGCATTCTGCACGATGTTCACCAATACTCGGTGCAGCATCTCGCGATCGATGACCGTGGGCAATGGTTTGTCCGGGATGTCGTAGCGAAGGTCGACCCGTCCGAGCAGAGCTGCCTCGTCATCGCGTCCTTCGGCGCTGGCGGCAAAATGATCACGCTGTTCGCGCAAAAATTCCCCTAGGTCCGCACTGGCAAGCTCGGCTTGCGGCAAACGCGCGAAACTGGAAAACTCGCCCACGAGCCGCCGCAATGTGCCCACTTCTTCTTCGACCACTTCGAGCGTCGTTTGCAAAATGCGGCGATATTCCGCATCTTGTCCGCTATAACGCCGGTGGCATTCCTGCACCGACAATTGAATGGGCATCAGTGGATTTTTGATTTCATGCGCCAAGTGCCGAGCAATCTTTTGCCATTCGCTCACGCGGCGCAAAAATTCGATGCGTGCCCGGCTTCGCTCGAGCTCCTCCAGCATCCGATTGAATGCGCGCCCCAAGTCGGAAACTTCGTCTTCTCCTGTGACGTGCACGCGCACGGTGAGATCTCCCGCCGATACCGGACGCATGGCTGCTCCGAGCGCCGCAATTTTTCGTGCAACGGGCCGAGCCACGACGAGCCCTGCGCCAACCGCCAGCAGAATCAACATACCAAAGAGCAGCCCGAAAGCCCGCGTGTACGTCGTATCGACGTATT
Source organism: Polyangiaceae bacterium (assembly GCA_016715885.1). Classification (NCBI taxonomy): domain Bacteria; kingdom Pseudomonadati; phylum Myxococcota; order Polyangiales; family Polyangiaceae; species Polyangiaceae bacterium. The sequence continues at coordinate 140,050 of JADJXL010000026.1, read as the reverse complement.
CCTCGCGATGATGCTTTTCAATTTGATGGTATGCTTGGACAAACGACTGCGCCTCCTCCATTTCTGCAAATCGAGCGTTTGGCGTGGAGAACGTCGCGACGAGCGACAAACCATTTTCATCGACCGCATCCCCCATCGGCTTTCGCACGGTAAAGACGCGTTCTACGGCCGGATCGACGGGTTTTTCCCGTTCTCTCCTCCCCAGGACACGACCATCGGGCGCTTCGACGGCGAGCGATACCAGCGACGCATGCTCGGCCATTGCCCCGACAAACTCCGTTTCGATCGCACCCTTGTCGGAAGCTCGCGCGGCTCGTTCGAGACCCGGACGTAGTGCGATGGCATCCGCTTCGTACCGCATCGATTGCTTCGTGACGCGCGCAAGGTCCGCATACAGCCCGAGCGCTCGGTCGAGGTGCACGCCGAATTCAGGCTGAAAGGCGACAGCACTGACCCGAGCCACCATCGCGCGCGCCATGAAGAGCGCTGCCACGAGCGGAATGACCGCCGTGACGAGCACCGCGAATACGACGCGCCTTTCGGTACGGCCCATCGTCAACGCTGCTGGTTTGTCAGGGACTTCCGCTGGGACTCGTTTGTCGGGGTGGGTGCTTTTGGCTGGTTCGTCGGGGCCTGTCACGCCCCGATTCTAATTCGCACTGCTCGTGATTGCGCGATCGACCGACGACGGCGCTGCGTCGTCCGGGCACAAATCCACCGGATCCAAGCTGCTTAGCATCATCGCCGGGCCGCTGTCTCGCGGAGACCAAGCGTCCGTGCCACGTCGCTGCGACGTTTCCGAGGGCTGTGGCGACGACGGCAGAATCCGCCCGTCGGGCAAGAACCGCTCGAGCTCTTCCGTGCAGCGGCGCAAATAGGACTGCTTGATGTGAAACGGCATGAACGCGCTCTTGAAGCCCGAAACGATGATCGACTTGATGTCGGGCAACGCCATTCCCATCTTCGCATGGCAGATCCACAGTTCGTTCGAAACCGTAGTATCCGTGACGAGACGGTTGTCCGTGTTCACCGTCACGCGCAGCCCGAGGTCGTAGTAGAACTTGAGCGGGTGTGATGCGAGGCTTCGTACGGCGCCCGTTTGCACGTTCGACGACGGACACGCTTCCAGCGGGATGCGATGGTCGTTGACGTAGTGCAAGAGGTCACCGTTTTCGCGAAGGCGACACCCATGGCCGATGCGATGCGCGCCGCAGACGTGAATCGCCTGGGCGATGGATTCAGGCCCGTACGCCTCGCCCGCGTGGATCGTGCAGTTGATGTTGTTGTCGCGAACGAGCTGAAACGCTGCTTTGTGATGCTTGGCCGGGTTGTCGTATTCAGCGCCCGCCAAGTCGAATCCAACGACGCCGCGGTTCTTGTACGCCACGGCGAGCTCCGCCATTTCCAGCGACGAGTGCGGCGAGATGTTGCGAATGCCGCACACGATCACGGCACTCTCGACGCCGAGCTCCTCGTGCGCCGCGCGCAACCCCGCGAGCACCGCTTCGACGACGCTCGTGAGCTTCAGGCCGCGCCGCGTGTGCAGCATCGGCGAGTAGCGCACTTCCATGTACTTCACGTTCTCACGCGCCGCGTCTTCGGCAAGCTCGTACGCGCATCGATACAGCGCTTCCTCCGTCTGCAAGACGCGCAGCGTGACGTCGAACGCCTTGAGGTACTCGACGAGCGAGCCGGTGTTTTGGCCGAGCCGCATCGATTTGCGCAGCTCGACGGGATCTCGCGAAGGCAGCTCGACGTTCTGCTTTCGCGCTAAATCGATGATGGTTTCCAGCCGAAGCGATCCGTCGAGGTGAACGTGCAGATCCGTCTTCGGCAGTTGCTGGAAGAACTCCAAAGGCAGCGTGGTCGAGCTGCCTGCTTCCGTCGTTTCCTTTTCCATGTCGGAGTGTTGCACGTTCGGGCGTCGTGCGGGAGCCCGATCCTCGAAGTCAGCAAAAGGCTGGCATCACGCTGCGGGTTCTTTTGCTTCAGGCTTGTCTCGGCGGGCACTCACGTCCGCGGCGATCGTCACGCCAATCGCCGTCGCAAATGCGGCCCCGATGAGGGCAAACATCGACCACAAGGGCAGCGCCGGATGCGGACCGCTCAGCTCGGATTGCACGGCTTGTTCGAGGCGCTCGGGATTGAAGCCCAGCACGACGCGTTTTCCTACGAAGTTGAACGGTAATCCGCGCCCTCCGAGGTCGACGAAGAGTTTCTTGTCCGCCTCGAGTTTCGCCTTCGTTTCGGGTGACTTCACGCACGCCAGCATGGCCGTGGCGTTGGCACCGGCACTCGCCGCGAGCGCGATGGTTCCATCGGGTGTGAGTTTGTCCGTGGGCGCTTTGTAAAGTTTGTCCGCGACCGCTTCACGCAAAGACTCGGGCGCGCACAGGTACGCGAGGGCCGCTGGCTCGGCGCCCGGATGACTCGAAAGCGGCATCATTTTGCGGACGAGGCGCACGCGACCTTCATAGCGCTCCTCGATGCCGTGAATCACCGGATGCATCTTGCGGCAGAACGGACATTCGAAGTCCGTGAAGCCTACGATCGTGAGTTTGTTCGGGACTTGCTCGGCTTTGATCGCTTCCGGAAGCGGCGGTTCCTTCGGAAATTTCCCCCAAATGTACGGCGCAACCATGCCAATCAGGGCGGCACCGATCCACGACAAGGTCACTCCCCGTGCCGCGGGCAAACGCACCGATGCTTCGTCTTTGCGCGCGTTCAGCCACACCCAAGTTGCCGCGATCGCTGCGACGATCGCCGACGTATCGACCGCGACGCACCATTCGCAAAACGCGCCGATCGCCGACTGTTGTAGCCAGAGCAGGTAGAGCGCAAAGAGAGCTCCGAGGCCCGTCAGAACAGCAAGTACCGCGTGCTGCAGGCGTGTCTTGGCCACGAGCGCCAATGCGAAAAGAGCTGCGTACGCAGCACGTCCCAGATCGGGCAGCGGAAGGTAGCCAAACAGGTACGCGTAGCCGGACGTGCGCACGGCAAAACACCCCGACTGCACGCCGCAAAAGGCGGGATCGCCCGCGTTTGCGTATTCGACCACGAGAGCCGTGGACGCCGTGAGCGCCACGAGCAATGCCAGGCGGAGCAGGAGGACGGGCAGGAGACGCATCGCGCCTCATGTTTCGCACAAGCACGGGCCTTTCGCAGCCTGCTTGGTGCAATACGTGCTACGAGCCCAAACCACACAGTACGCCCAAGTAGCGATTCGTACCCAATGACGCTCGTAATTCGTTTGCTCCAGCCAAGTCGCGACCCGAATTGTCCGGGAGCGCGTGTTTTCCCATGACCCAGATCGGACGTGCAGCCGTTGCCGATGTGCTCGCTCAGCAGAGCCAACCCGTGCACATCCACGAGATCGCCACGCGGCTCGGCTTGACAGAAGGTGCTTACGAGGCGCTTCGTCGCGTGCTCGATGATCTCTGCTGGGATGGAAGCGTCGTCGCCCTTGCTGGACAACGGTTTCGTCTCGCAAAAGCGGCCCGTCCGACGGAGCGGCACACCGAGCACATAGGCATCCTCAACGCCAACCCGCGAGGTTTCGCGTTCGTGTCGGGTGCCGGCTTGGCGGATGATGTTTTCATTCCGGCCGAAGGGCTGCGTGGAGCGATGCATGGCGACATGGTGGCCATTCGCATCGTCACGAGGTCGCGACGAGGTGCGGAAGGCGAGGTGTTGCGCATCGTCAAACGCAAGCACACGCGCGTTGCGGGCTTGGTGCGCAAGCGCGGCCGAAGCTTGTGGCTCGAACCCGATGACACGCGCATCCGCGGGCCGATCGTGCTCGCCAAGGAATCGATGATCCGCGTGGAAGACGGATGCGCTGCCGTCGTCACGATCACGCGCTTCCCCGAGCTACACGACGAAAATCCCGAAGGCGTGCTCGAAGCCGTGCTCGGAGAACCCGGCGACCCCAACGTCGAGGTCGCGAAGATTCTCGTGCGCGAATCCATCGAAGAAGAGCACCCGGCCGCATGCATCGCCGAGGCGCAAGCGTACGGAACCGAAGTACCCGAAGAAGCGCTCGTAGGGCGCGAAGACCTGACGCACCTGCCGCTTCCGACGATCGACCCCGAAGATGCTCGCGACCACGACGACGCCGTGTCGGTCGTGCGTAACGACGACGGTACGTATCGAGTCTGGGTCGCGATCGCCGATGTTTCGCATTACGTGCGACCAGGAACGGCGCTCGACGACAACGCAATGCAACGCGGCAACTCGATCTACCTGCCCGATCGAGCCATTCCCATGCTGCCGCGAGCGTTGTCGTCACATCTGTGTTCGCTCCTGCCGCATGTTCTTCGCTTGTGCCTGTGCGTGGAGATCGACCTCGATGCGACCGCACACGTGACGAAGGCGCGTCTGTTCGAAGGCTTCATGCGCTCGCGTGCGAAGCTCACCTACGGCGGAGTTGCTCGTGCGCTCGGGCTCGTCAAGGAAGGCGCGAAAAGCGAAGCAGCCGAAGCCATGCGCGAAGACCTCGTCGTGATGTACGAGCTGACGCGTCTACTTCGAGCGCGGCGGCTTCGTCGTGGAGCGCTCGACTTCGATTTGCCCGAAGCAAAAGTGGTGCTCGAACCGGATACGGGCGCGCCGATCGATGTCGTCAAACGCGCGCAGGATCCGGGAATCAAGAAGGCATACCAAATCGTCGAAGAGCTGATGCTCCTTGCCAACGAGACCGTGGCGCAGCAGCTCACGTCGCGCACGGTTCCCGCGATCTTTCGTTGCCACGCGCCGCCGGATCCGACGCGGCTCGAACGCTTCGTCGCGATGTGCACGGTGCTCGATGTCGCCTTCGAACCGGAAGATGCTTCCGATCCAAAACGTCTCGCGACGTTCTTGAAACGCATCAGCGTTCATCCGCGCAAACAAGTGCTCCATTCGCTCCTGCTTCGAGCGATGAAGCAGGCGCAGTACGACGTCGTGAACGTGGGCCATTTTGGTCTCGCATCGAGCGCGTATCTGCACTTCACGTCGCCCATTCGTCGATACCCGGACCTCATCGTTCATCGAGCCGTTCGCGCCATGCTTCGTCGTGAGCCCGTCGACGAAAGCGATGAAGCCGCGGAACGACTGCGCCTTGCTGCGACGACGGCATCCGACTGCGAACGAAAAGGCATGGAGGTCGAGCGGGAGGTGGTCGATCTCTACCGCGCGCTCTACATGCGGTCGCTCACGGGTTCCATTCACGAGGGCGTCGTTACGGGGCTCGTGGGCTCCGGCGTGTTCGTCACGCTCGAGCACCCGTTCGTCGATGTGATGGTGCGTTTCGAGTCGCTCGGAAATGACAGCTACGCGCTCGACGAGACCGGCCTGTACGTCGTGGGAGGTCGCAGCGGCGAACGCATCACGTTTGGCGACACGATGCTCGTGCAGATCGAGGACGCCTTGGTTTTGCGGCGTTTGGTCGTGGCCAAACGTGTCCTCCGCGCAGACGACGAAGAGGGCGCCGGCGAGGACGACGAGCGTGCGCGGTTTGCGAGCGACAAACCGAAGCGTCGCACGAAAAAAACCAGGTCAACCGTACCCGACAAACCTTCTCGCACAGCTCGCCCAGAGAAGAGCACCACGAAAACGAAGACCAAAACGATCAAGAAACAGGCGGGCAAGCCGAAGAAAGCGCGTTGATGCGGCGCTTCAGTGGCGAATGAGCCACATGAAGCCGACGATGCTCAGGACGAGCACGGCGGCGGCGAATAGAAAGACGAGCGCATCCGTGATGCTCCAGCTCGTATCGGCCGCCGCGGTTGGTTGCGAGGATCGAGGCATCGGCTGGATCGGTTCGGATTCGGATGATTCGGGCGGGGCAGGGGTCGCGTCGCTTTCCGTTCGAGGGCACGGTGGCGCATCGCCCGGCTGCATGACTTCGTCCGCGCATCGGGACAACTCTGCCAGCGCGACCGCCGCGGGGTACTCGAAGACCACGACGTTCTTGCCAAGCTGCAACTTCTGTCCGACGCGCCAAGGTGCGTCGGTTTGTCCGAGAACCGCGCCTTCGAGGGACGCCGTGTTCGATCCAAGATCTTTGACCAGCAACGAATCGCCCTTGATGCCGATCTCGACGTGTCTTCGTGCTGCACTTTCGTCGTCGAGCACCAAGTCCACATCGGGCGCACGTCCCACGACGTAGCGCCGCGATGCGTCACCGATGTCGAGCAACTTGCCGGCATCGGGACCTTCGGACACCACGAGCTTCGGGCCGCCGTCTTCGCCTTGTGTTGCGAGTGCACGCGTGATGAGCCCGAGCGCCAACGCTTTGGAGGCCGCTGGAGTTGCGTTCGCAACCAGCAGCGGATCGATCCGAATTTCCAGCCACACACGGCCTACGCGAACCAAGTCGCCGGAGCGCACGACGCGTGGTGATTGCGGCGCGAGCAGCACCGAATCGAGCGCTGTTCCATTCGTGCTGCCTTCGTCCACGATCACTAGCTCGTTCCCACGCTGGCGGAGCGATGCGTGTCGCGCGCTGACGCTCGGATCGGGCAGGCGCAGCTCCGACCCTTCCCCTCGACCGATGAAGATCCGTGGCATGTCGAAGACCAGCGACGCTTCCGCGGTCTTCGATGTCTCCAAAGCACGTGCGGCAAGCCTGTCCGCCTCTTGTTCGAGCGCGTCGGCTTGCCGCACCGTGATCTTGACTGCCATGGGACCTTGGGTCGTTCGGCGCGGGCATTTCCGCGCCGAACGCTACGCGGCGACGCTCCGCCGCAATCGCTCGAGTGCGTTTCCGAGTTGGCGGAGCGTTTGCTCCTGAGCGCGTGCTGCTTCTTCGATCTTCTTGGCTGCGTCGAGGATCTGTTCGCCCTTGTGGCTCCAGGTGCGCTGCGACGTGTTCAGGTTGTTGATCATCGCCGAGATCTGCTCGATCGAGCTGCTCATCTGCCTGCCGCCGCGAGCCTGCTCCTGGCTCGATCGCTCCACGTGTTGCGTGATGGTGCGCATCTTCTCGGCGCTCTTCATGATGAGCTCCGAGCCGCGTGCTTGTTCGGCCGTTGCTGCAGCGATCTGCTGCACGGTTTCCGCGATGCGACCGATCGCATCCGTGACCTGCTTCGATCCTTTCGCCTGCTCGACCGTTGCACGCGCGATCGCGCGCACCATGTTCGTCGACTTCTGCGAGCTCTCGGTGATCTTCTTCAGCGCGCGCTCGGCTTCATTCGAAACCTCGACGCCGCGATCGACGTTGTGCGCACCGCGTTCGACGGCGGCGATCGCGTTCTTGGACTCCTGCTGAATCGTCTTGATCAGGTCGGAAATGTCCTTGGTGCTGGCGCTCGAACGATCCGCGAGCTCTTTGATTTGTTCTGCAACGACTTGGAAGCCCTTGCCGTGTTCACCTGCCTGCGCCGAAAGGATGGCGGCGTTCAGCGCGAGCAAGTTCGTCTGTTCCGCGACTTCGTCGATGGTATCGAGGATCTGACCGATGGCTTCGATGCGGAAGTTCAGGTTCGAGATGACGCTGACGGCTTCCTGGCTCGATTCCTTGATGCGGTAGATCTCGCTGATCGTCTTCAGAATCGCTTCGGCACCCTTTTCGGCGTCCATCGCGACTTCTTCGGACAGACGCGCCGTCTCGTTCGCGTTCGACTGCACTTGGTCGATCGACACGTCCATCTGATTCATCGACGAGCTGGTTTCCTCGGCCGTGAGGGACAAACCGTCGACGTTCTTGGCCACTTCGCGGATCGAGTAGGCCATCTCTTCGATGGACGAGACCGTTTCACGGACGCTCGCGGCAAGCTCACCGACGTTCTCGGCAACTTCGTCGCTCGTGGCGGTCATCTCCAAGATGCTGGAGCTCGACTCTTCAGCGCTCGTCGCGAGCATCTCGATCGCCTGCGCAAAGCCGCTCAGCGAGCTGTTGAAGTCACGCGAGTTGGCCGCGGTTTGCTCGACGGAGGCCATCACGGTGCCGAGGCCGTCGCCAAGGCGCGGCAAGTAATCTTCCACGACACCGAGCACTTCGCCGAGGTCGGCACGGCGCTTCTGTTCACGTTGCTCGGCAACCGCCATGCGTTCACCAAGCCCGCTCAGCTCCATGAAAATGCGAGCAACTTCGGGCTTGGCACCCGAGGGCGGACGCACGCGCTCACCCGTTGCAGCGCGTTGCACGGCATCCACCAGCTCGCCTTCCAGCATGTGCATCGCTTCGGCGAGCTCGGCACGTCGTTGGTGGTCGCGTTGCTCGGCGGTCGCGAGGCGTTCACCGATTGCCGCGAGCTCCATGTAAATACGCGCAACCTCAGGCTTGGCGCCGGCCGGCGGCCGCACGCGTTCGCCTGCGACCGCACGCTGCACGCCTTCGACCACGTCCGCTTCGACGGCCGCGAGCGCTTCCACGAGCTCATTCTTACGTTGCGCCTCACGCTGCTCCGCCGTTACAGCACGCTGCTCGGCTTGATTCGAGCGCTGTTCGGCTGCCGCAAGGGACTGCTCGGCAAACATCGCGCGCTGCTCTGCGCCGGCGATGCGCTGCTCGAGCGATGCGAGACGTTGTTCGGCCGCATTCGCTTGTTGCTCGGCTGCACGCGCGCGTTCTTCGGCGACGAGCGCCTTCTTCTCCGCGGCACTCGAAGCATCGCGCACGGACTCCGCTACGCCCGAAAGCTCCGCATAAATGCGCGCCATTTCGGGCTTCGTCCCCGCGGGCGCTCGCACGCGTTCGCCCGTCGATGCACGCTGCAAAACCTCGAGCAACTCGTCGACGTTGATCGCATTCGCGCCGCCGCCCTCTTCGAGCTTCTTGACTTCGGCGTCGAGCTCGTTGGTGCGTTTGGCGAGCCGAGCGACCTCGTCGTACACATCGGCGAGCTCGCCGGTGACGCCTTCGGGAATGCTGGGCTTTTTGCCCCGTGCCGCTGCCTTCAGTGCATCGACGAGTCCGCCGAGACGAACCGCTGCACCTTGCGACGAGCTCGCGATGAATATCGCGATCGCGGCGCCAAGGCCCACGAGGTAAAAAAGTTCAGACGTGTAGTCTTTGAGCAAAGACTTTGATCCCATGCCGAAAAATGACAGCGGCAATGAGAACGACTGCGGGGGGCCCGAGCTGCCTTGAGTTCATGATGGACGCGGCCTGCGGGTGAGGCACGACGCGCCTCGATCCCGCCCGTAATGAGCGGTGGCTTCGAGCGCGAGACGCGAGTGCTTGCCGAGGTTAAGAGCGCCAGGGGGGCGCGTGCAAGGAGGCGGTTCATTTCCCGCACGATCGTCCCGCGCCGGTGCCCCTGGGGATGAACAGAAACTCAGCAGTCTCGGCGTTCTCGTGAGTGTAAGATCGAAAACGGTATTTGTGCCAATACGCCAGAAGTCCCTCCGACGCGCAGCGTCGGCGGCGGTTGTCGGGTGAGGGTTTGATGGGAAAAACCGGAACGATGTGGCGCTCCGTCGTGATGACACAGCCTCGGACGCGCTCGCGTAGGAATCGCTTCCGCGTCATCGTCGTTGCACCGTCGTGACTCTTGCCGCGCGATTGATGATCGCATTCAGCTTCGTCGCCATTCTCGCAACGGCGCTCGTTGGCGTGTCTTTGCGACGTTCGACGCGGCAGACGATCGAGAGGGATTACGATCGTCGTGTCGACGCGGCTGCGACGAGCGTGCAGCGTGAGTTCGGGCGGGAGGTGCGCGCGCTAGGTGCGTTGCTCGAGCCACTTTGTGCTCACGATACGTTCGTCGATGAAGTGCGCACGGCGCTCGAGAAAGAGCGTGGAGATGCGACCAAGATCCATGCAGGCAAGCGGTCGGCATGGACGCACTTCGTACCGAACCAAGCGCAAGCGCTCGCGCTCGACGAACTGTCGCTCGTCACGGGTCAAGGGTTTGTCTTGGCAGCATCGGATGTCGCGCGGACGAGCACGACGGATGCAAGATTGGGCAAACTGCTGCGTTCCAACGCGGGATCGGCTGCGTCGTGGAGAACCGATTCGTCGGGCGGTGCGGGCTTTCTCGAAGCGTTTTGCACGCACGGAGAGAAGGGCCTCGAAGTGGGGCTCGTGGGGGCACGGAGCGTCGGTGCGATCCTCGATCGAATCGGCCTTTCGTATGGGGTCAAACTACGCCTGGCGGGTGACGATCGTTCACCCAAGAAGGTTGCCGATGCCGTCGTGCGTACGGTCGACGTCAAGGACGTGCCGGGCATGCGCGTGGTCATCACGGCAACGAAAGAAACGCTTCACGCGGCGCTTGCCGAGCTGGATCGAGCTGTTCTCACTGCGGGTGCAGCGGCGCTTCTCATTGGACTTGGTTTGGCGGTCATCCTGGCTCGAAGTTTGTCCCGTCCGATCGTCGAGTTGGCGCGTGAAACGAGAGAAGTCGTCGTGGGAGAACCGCGGACGATCGTTGGACGGGGCAGCCGCGAGCTCGGCGAGTTGGCGAATGCGTACAACCGCACGATCGCCGAGCTGGCATCGATCCGTAAGCGACTCGCGGCCGCGGAACGCATCTCGGCTCGTCGCGAAGTTGCGCGGCAAGTCGCGCACGAAATCAAAAATCCTCTTGCTCCCATCCGCGCTGCGGTCGAAACGCTTCGCCGCCTTCGAGCGCGCGACGATCCGGCGTTCGACGAATACTTCGAAGAAGCCACGACGACGGTGCTTCAAGAGGTGCATCGCATCGCCAACATCGTCTCGGAATTCACGAAGTTCGCTCGGCTTCCGCCGCCAAAACCCGAATCAATCGACCTCGTCGAAGTGGCCAAAGGTGTCGTCACGCTTCACGCCTCCGCAGGCGAAGGCCTCGAAAAGACGGGAACCAAACGCGTGGAGCTCAAGGCCGACAAGATCCCGAACGTGATGGCCGATCGTGATCAGATGGTCCAGGTCCTGACCAACCTCGTCCAAAATGGTCTCGACGCTGCAAGCGCGGTACGTCCCGATCCGCGCGTCGTCGTGACCATCGATTTGGCAGCGGATGGCAAAGTGCGCATCGTCGTCCGGGACAATGGCCCGGGTGTGCCGCCAGAGATCTTGCCGCGTCTGTTCGAGCCATACGCGACGTCGAAAGAAAAAGGCACCGGTCTGGGACTGGCGATCGTGCATCGCATGGTGTTCGAGCACGGCGGCGAAATCATGTATCGCGAGGCCACCAAAGGCGGCGCGGTCTTCGAGATTCTGCTGCCGATCACGGGACCTCCGCTTCTCGACAAACCTCCCGCCATCGACACGACATTCCGTCAGGACAAGAGCCCGTCGTAGAGATCGACCGCTCGGGGCGTTCGTCTTCCGTGAAACGTCCAAGAGGTGGCCGTGCTCGGCTGCGTCTGGCATGGTCCAGCCATGCGAAGCTCGCCGGCTCGTGTAGCGTTTGTCCTCACGCTCGTCGCCTCGTTGTCCGTCGGTATTGGTTGCGGCAGCGCGACTTCCAAGACAACCGCTCGCGGCAGGACACGGCCCGCCATACCTCGCGTCGAAACTGTCGTTCCGAAGGATACGGCAGCGCCACCACCTGCGTTCTTGCCGTCCCACGTGATCGCTCGATTCGACGATGAACAGTCGGTCCCGTACGTCGCGCGTCGAGGCGATGAAATGCTCCTGGTCTTCAACGCCAAGGGCAAACTTTTCTCACGCCTCCTTGGCGCCGACGGCGCGCCGAAGGCCGAACAAGTCGACCTCGGCGTAACCGTTGGCGAAGTCTTCACGGCCGCAGTCGCTCCCGTCGGTGAAGGTTGGCTCGCGACTTGGGTCGAAGGCACCAAAGGAAACGCGACCGTACGCGCCGTATCGCTCGATGCGTCGGGTCGTCTTCGCAGTGGCCCCTATCTCCTGGCGCAATCCGCCGACGACGTGAGCTTCATCGAGATCGTGGAAGGGACAAACTCGGCGCTGGTCGTGTGGGAAGTCCCGCGCGATGCGTACTTCGACGTCATCGCCGTGCCCGTCAAGCTCGGACAAACTCCGCCCCCGAGCATAGTGCTTTCGAAGCGCGTGATGAGCTGGGGGATGGCTCCAACCGATGGCGGCGCAGCCATCGCGACGCTCGTCGACGCGGCGACGGAAGCATCCGAACAGGGTCGAACGGGCCGCGTGCTGTATGCCGACGTCGGTTTCGACGGAAAGGTATCGCCGCCCGTCACGGTGAGCGCTGAAGCAACGGCGCACGGCGATCTCATCGTCACACGCGTGGGAGCACGCACGCTGCTTGCGTGGACCGACGTGCGCGAGATCGATGCGAGTGTGTACGTTGCCGCCGTCGAAAAAGGTGGCCGCATCGCAACGCCACCGCGGCGAGCAACGCCGCCCGTGGGCGAGCAAGCCCTCGTGTCCGTCGTGGGTGGTGCAGGCGCGAAGCCAAAGGCGCTCCTTGCGTGGGAAGATCTGCTGCGTTCCCCGCGCGAAGGACGGCTCATTCACCTCGGCATCCTCGATGCAGACGCGATGCTTCAAAGCGAACGCGCAACGCTCGTATTCAGTGCGAGCGGTCCGCCGGACATCACGCCCGACGGTGACGGGTTTGCCGTGACAACCCTCGCGCCCATCGGTTCGGCATCGCTTCCTGCGGCGGCGGAACCGCCCATCTGGCCCGCGTTCGTGCGCTTCGGCCCCGACCTCTCCGTGCGCGCATCCGAACCGCTACGCGCCGAACCGTTTGCCGCGACAGACGGAATCCCCGAATTGACACGGTCACTGTCGTGTCACGGCGGTACGTGCACGACGCTTGCCTCGATACCGGGCCCGCCCGCGACCGTCGCGATGCTCGGTTTGCCCGTGCGCTCAACGTCTTGGCAATCGCCCGCATCGCGCGATCCCAGCGAATCGCCGCCCTTCGCCCGCACCGTGACCAGCATCTACGACGGCGAACACTTGGCAAAAGTGTCCTCCACCGAGCTCTCTGGCGGCACGACACTCGCCGCGTGGGTCACCTACTTCATCGAAAGCAACGACGTCGCCCAGGGCAAACCCAGCAAAAAAGCCGAACCGCTCGCGGTCGTCGGTGTGCGCTCGGTGTCACCCACCGGTGAGCTTGGAAAAACCCAAATCCTGTCGGATCGAGCCGTTTCGATCGGCGGCGTTGCGCTCGATGCAGCACGCACATCCAAGACGAACGAAGCAGCCATTGCCTGGGTTTCCCGCGACAAGGGCGAGACCCAAGTGCAGCTCGCCAAACTTGGGCCCGATGGCGCCAAAATCGCACAAAAAGCCCTCACCACCGTCAAACGCAAAGCCAAAAAAGGCGACGTACCCAGTGAAGCGAGCGACGTGGCCATCGCATACGCCCCGCCCACCGATCCGCAAGGCGGCGCCGACGACGGATGGATCGTCGCTTGGGTCGATACGCGCGACGGAAATGCCGAAGTGTACGCCGCACGCGTGGATCGTTCCTTGCGCAAAGTCGTCGCCGATCGGCGTCTCACCGACGCGCCCGGCGATGCCGCCGAAGTGCAGATCGTCATGCGCGGCAAAGAAGTCGTCGTGGTTTGGAGTGACGCACGGCAAAGCACCGAAGAAGGAAACGGCGACATCTACGCCGTTCGTCTCGACGCACGCACGCTGCGCGAGCTCGGTCCGCCCATGCGCCTCTTCGCCTCGCCCGGCCATTCCCGCTCGCCTTCGGTCGCTCTTGCAGGCAACGACGTCGTCGTCGCATGGATCGAAGACGCAACCACGGACGCCGCAACGGCCGATGCCGGCGTTCGCATCGCCGTCATCGACAGTCGTGGAGCCCTCGCCGGCGCGCCCGTCCTCATGCGCGCCGAAGACCGCGGCACCATCTCCTCCATCGCGCTCACGTGCACGGCCACGCAGTGCCGAGGCGCAGCCGCATCGGCGATCCGCGACAGCATGCAAATCGACGCGTTCGAGCTGAGTCCCGGTGCGCCACCGGGTCCTCGCAAGACGCTCGTGGCCCTCTCCGGCGGCGCCAATGCCGATGTTTCTCCAGCCTTCGCCAACGCGTCCGCAAGCACGCTGCTCTTCGGAGACGAATCCGTCGGCGGCAACGGACGCGTCCGGTTCATGTCGATCGGCTGGTCCGCTCCCAAGTGAACGTTTGACTACCAATCATCCATTCGTGGACGTGGCGCCCCGCGCAATTCCGCAAGCGCATCGTCCATGGAAGCGAGCACCTGTTCCGCTTCGTCGACGTTGTTCGGCCAATGTGGACTGAAACGAAGCACGCCGTCGGGCAAAGCGCATGAGACGCCACGCGTCGCCAAGGCCTGGTGCAGATCGACCACGGAAATATCCGCGGGCGGCAGAAGTCCCAAGATGCCGCTTCGGCGATGCTCTTCGGCGGCTCGAAGCGATGTGAACCCACGCTCGACGAGGCCCGGTTCGACAGCGTCTGCCCAGCGCATCACGTGCGCCAAAATCTTCTCGGGACCAAGCGCTGCGACGAGATCCACGGCAGCTTCGAGTCCCACGAAGCCAACGGTGTTCATGCAGCCCGTCTCGAACATCGCCACACCCTGCTTGATAGGCGCGCCGTAACGCATCAGGTTCGGTCCTTCGGCGAGAAAACGAAGGCCGTCTTCTTGGCTGAGCCAACTCGCAAGATTTGGCACGAGCCCCGCGCCTCGCTCCTTGCGCACGTACAGAAACCCGGTGCCCTCGGGCCCCATCAGCCACTTGTGCCCACCCGACGCCAAGTAATCGATTCCAAGCGCACGGACGTCCATCGGCACGATGCCCACCGCCTGAATGGCGTCGACGAAAAGCTCTGCTCCATACGCGTGACACAGCTTCGCGATCGCTTCGATGGGCATGCGCAGCCCCGATTGAAATTGCACGGCACTGACCGCAACGAGACGCGCACCATGGGCCAGCGTTTCCTCGAGTCGCGACAAACCCCGCTCGTCGCTCTCCTGAAAATCCCGCACCTCGAGCATCACGGGCTCGAGCTCGAAGTGCTTCGCCGCTTGCAGCCAAGGCGTCACGTTCGCCGGGAATTCGCCCTCGAAGAGGACCACACGATCGCCTGCGCGCCATGGAAACGAAAACGCGATTGCGGTCACCCCGTACGAAGTATTCGGCACGAAGCCGATTTCATCCGCCGATGCAGAAATGAGCTGCGCGAGTTTCCCACGCAGGCGCGCGCGTTGAGCGATGTACACGCCATACGCCCCCACACCTCGACGCCCAAAGTCGACCAGCGCATTTTGCATCGCTCGCCGCACGGGCCACGACGGAGGCGAGATGGCGGCGTGGTTGCAATAAACGAGCGGTTCGAGGTCTGGGAAGAGCTCCCGATCGCCGAGCGTTGGCGCAAATGAAATGTCACCCGTGCGGCTCATCGTTTTTCCACTCCGCCAGTGCTCGCCTTTGAGCCGCCAGAGAATGAGCATGCCAGGATGCCCGAAGCAACCGTTGCCAACCGGACGAGCGAGCAGGGCATCGCAAAACATGGAGCGGGGCCGAAAAATTCGGCGCCCGCGCGACCCTCCGTCGATCTTGATCGTCAATGACACGTCATGACGTCGAAAATGGTCCCGTTCTTTGCAACTGCGGGTCAATCCTCGCCGTCCCCGCATGGTGTTGAAGGACGAACCCGATTTGTCATCGGGGACTTTCCGGACGCACCCCCGGGGCGAACCACTACGCGTAAGTTATTACGCGGCAAACGGAAAAAAGATTTACGCGGCCCTTGTCAATCGTCGTGAACGAATGACTCGTGGTTGTCTTGGTATACGGTGCTGCACCGAGACGAACGGCACCATGCTTTCTAACGGTTTGGCGCTCTCGCACGTTGCTTTCGATTGTCGTGGGCGGTTCGAACGCGCCTCGTGTCGACTGACTATTTTTCGACGCCTTGGGAAGACGCCCCTACCACATCGGCGTTTGATCGGCTGAAGGTCGCAGATCGCTGGGCAGGAGCATTGGCCGACGGAGACTTTGGCGCGCGAGAAGTATGTAGTCGTCATAACTGTAGCCAACTTTCGACAAACGGATTCCCGTGCGCGAGGGTCCGTGTGCAAATGGTTCGTTTTTCTAGTACACAGGTTCGTCGGAGTCATGCATCATGACTCGAGTGCTTGCCCAAGCATTCGTGGGGGGCGTGAAAAACGTCGCTCATGAAACGTAACAGCCCGACAAACACCAGGTTCAAGACCCGGCACGAGGAGAATTCAAAACATGCCGCGACGAACTGTTCCCGATCCTTTCGCTTCTCAGGTAGGTACGCGCATTCGCGAGCTTCGCTTGGAGCGAGGCATGTCTCTCGCGGAGCTCGCCGATGCGAGCGAGCTGTCGAAGGGGCATCTGTCCAGCGTCGAGCACGGGCTCGCAGCCATTACCATTCAAACGATTTCGCGTTTGGCCAAGGGTCTTGGCTTGCCGCCGCTCTACATCCTCACGTTTTCGAGCGACGACGAACGAGCCCATGCAACGGAGCTCGTTCGCAAGCTCCCGACGGATCAGGTGCGCAAGCTTCGCCGTCAGCTCCAGGTCCAGCTCGGCATCAAGAAGCGCTGATCCAAGCGTCCTTTCACGCCCACGTGTCCAATGGCGACACGCACGCCTCACCGAACAATTCCACTTCGATATGACGCACGCCAAAGCATGCCGATCGTGCGACGCAGCGCTCGCACGCGGGCACGTGTCGCCTGAAGTCCACCATTTTCGGCACGGGTTTGCCCGCAATGACGCGCCGGTCTCCGCCGAATGCGCATAGAGGTGGACCGCAGGGGCCATCGAGTCCTTGCACGGTGATGCCCAGGGCCAGGGCCCGATCGATCGTTTTGCGAAGGGCCAGCCGAGCTCGCGCAGGATCCGGCACGATCGCAGGCAAAAGCGTGCGATCGAAAGGCTCGGTCGGTTGCGAAATCATCAGGCTGGAAAGAAGCGGATGCCCGCCAAACGTGTCGTGAATGAAGTCTGGCAACGAGGCCAAGTGATCGATGCCTTCGGCCGTCATCACGGCATTGAGCACGACGGGAATGTTTGCTTCGAGCAGCGCGTGGATGCCTCGCACGGTGCGTTCGTGCGTGCCCGGCGCGCGCGTGATCGCATCCGAGATGGCCGGATCGCCGCTGTGCAGCGACACGAATGCTTGGCTCACGCCCGCTTTCGCAAGGCGCTCGGCATGCCCCGGTTTGGCCGCTTGAATGGCGTTCGTTTCGAGCGTCACGTTGGTAAAACCCAGCGCACGCGCGTGTTCGACGTACCGTACGAGGTCCGGATCGAGCGTGGGTTCGCCGCCGGAAATGATGAGACACGTTGCGCCGGCGGCGCGCAAATCTTCGATCCAGCGCAAAATTTGTTCGGCCCCGTATCGGCCCCAGTCGCGACCTTGCCAGCACATGCCGCAGTCCTGGTTGCACGAAAATCCCGTGCGCACGAGCCCTTGAGGTTCGTCGAGGCCTGCCACCAGTTGTCGAAAAAAACCAAGCGGTACGGAGACGGGCAAGCGTGCAAGTTCTCGGGCGTGCACCATCGCCCGTTCGAATCGTTCGGCCGTGGTCGACTTGGACAAACGCGCAATCATCACGTCGAACGCCCGCGCAAAACGTTCGGCGCCGGGCGCGAGCTCCGATGCTTCGACCTTGGCTCGACCCGCCCTTTTGTCCCATTCGATGCGTAACCGGGTCACGGGAGTTTTCGTTCCAAACAGAAGATCGATTCCACGTTTGTCCGCATTGATATCGAGCAGGGACAATCCAAAAGCTGGAAGTGTGACGGGCAATGTCGGCGCGTTTACGAGCGCTTGTGCGATGAGGCGCTTTTTCTCGGCAGCTTCACCTTCGACGTTTGGAGGATCGCGAAATAGCGTTCCTTTTGGCCGGTTCGAATCCTGGTTCGCCGGGCGTTTGTCTGCCATGGCACGGATGACGTCGTCCACGGTCACGAGCGTTTCGTCGGCGGCATTTTCGATGAGATCGAGCAGTGCTTCGAGGAGCTGCGGTTCGTCTCGGCCACCCTTCTGGGCGATGTATTCGGTGGCCAATTCAGCGATTTTGGCGACTTTGGGGTGACGAAAACGAAAAGGTTTGGCCGGCAAGTACCCATAACGAGCGCTCGCGTCGTCTTCGGGTCTAGCATAATCATCCGCCAAGAGCCCATCGCGTTTGGCGAGCCAGTACAGGGCGGTGTCCGGATAGAGGCGCACGCGGGACAGCAGCAGGTGTCCGCGAAATCGATCCATGCGCGTTTGCCGGATGCAGTCGAGGTTCGTCCGCAGATCGGCAAGGGTCGTCCACGGCGTGAACATGATGAACCCGAATGCTGCGTGGGACAAATCCACGGCGGGAGCATAATCGGCATGCCAGCGGTGAAGTGCACCCAAGAATTTGATGAGCGTCTCCGATGTCGCTCCTTTGTTGAAGCGATCGAGCTCGGTTTGCGAAAAGTTTTCGATACCGACGAGAAATGGGGCAAGCTTGATGGACGAGCGTTTTGCGGCTTCGAGCGCTCGGACGAATCTGCCCGAATTTTGCAGCCACCAATCTGCGCGGGATTCGATGAGCAACGTAAACGGTCCGAGGCGTTCTTGTTCGGCGGTTTCGATGAATTCGGTGAGATAATAAAAAGGATTTTGATCGCGCAAAACCAGCGTATCGAGGTCCGGGGCATTCGTACGCAAGTACCGGAGCTGTAGCAATGCCCATTCGAGCGCTTCTTCTTTGGGCTTGTATTCGTAATGGTTTCCCGTCGTGCAAAACCCGCAGCCACGACCGTATTCTTTGGGAATGTCGACGCCGGAAAAGACAGGGTTCGACCGAGCATCCGTTTGGTAAGGACAACCGATGTTGCCCGTAATCGGAAAAGAAGGCGCTTTGGGCCGCGAGTCGGGCGTCACGTACACGGGTTTTACGTTGGGCGCATAACGTGGCAATTGCCCCGCGAAAGGCGGGCGCCCGGCCATTTCATTCAACAAATCCACGACGGCTTTGGGATCGGCCGGACAAACATGGTGCGCCGGGGCTTGGGACAAATCATGCTCGCCAATCAATCGCACGAGCGTGGCGTTTGGAAGTTCTTTTGCAATGCGCGTGACGAGCGCCGGATCCCAGAGGCGTTCGTAGAGAATCGTGGGATAATCGCGCAACGTGGCTATCAATGCGTCCCACGCGACATCGACGTCCGGTGGCACGTAAGCGACGACGAGGTCATTGTCGAGGCCCGCTGCGCGCAAGGCGCCCGATACGTGATGGAGGATGACGTCGTCGAGGAATGACCGGTCGCGATGGCTGTGGAGGCTCAGGATGGCCGCCGGAAGCACGGCACCAGGCGGCGCAATGCGGGCAGCCATGGGTTGCGGCGGACGGCCCGCCTCGCGAATGAGCGGCAAGGAGCGCATCGAGGGTTGCGAGAAAGTACGCTACATGCGGCGGGGGCATGGGGTCAAATGGATTTGTTTTTACGTCAGGGTCTCGAATAGAGTACAGTGTTCGCGGTGCGCGCTCCCGTCCTCGTTCTCGGCTCGAATCCCGTACATCTTGGCGAGGACGCGCTCGTCGAACCGCCGGACGCAACGCTTGGCGACATTGAAGCGCTGCTCGAAGCAAAACCGCGCGCAGCGCTCATAACGTCGGGCGGTGAAGCTGGGTTTTTCCGAGCCAGCTTGTGCCTCGAACGCGGGGTTTTGCGCGTGGTGCTTCGTCGAGGGGCATTCGAAGACGCTTGGGAACGCGAGCTTTCGGCGCGAGCGGCGACGTTCGGTGCTGAGCTTTTCGTGCACGATGATGCACGTGGGTACGGTCGAGTCAAACCCGGGGCGCGTTTTTCAGTGGGCGCGCCCGATGCGACGACATGGACGCGGAATGCAAGCGGCCTCGTCATCGACGCAGCGTGGGAAGAAATCGCGCAAAATGCCGTGCCGCTCGCGATGGACCCAGACATCGAAGGATTGCCCTCGAACCTGGAAGAAGTCGCATTCGTCAATGGCGACAAACCCGTTTTGTACCTCGTCGTGCCGACGCATGACGTAAATGCTTTGCGCTCGAAATATTCCACCGCTATGCTTGTTTGTCATGAAACACCATTGTACGTCGAAAGCGCTACGGGCAGGCGCGTGTACGAAGTTGCCAGTCGTGAAACGAATTCTCACGTGTTCATTTCGAATGACGCAGCTCTTGCGCAACGTGCGGCGCGGCTTTGGGACGAAGGGTCGAGCCGAAATGCGGTGGCCATTGGTGAATTGATGGGCTATCCGCCCTGCTGCGTGGCAGCCTTCGTGGCGCTCGGGGAACGAGGCAACAACGCGGCGCTCACGTACGTCACGGCAGCGCGCAGCCGCGCCCTCGGTGCAACATTTCACGCGTATCTCAATTCGGCGGTGAGACACGTCATCCCGTGTACGCCGTGTTCGTTTGGGTGTTCGAAGGCAATTCGGTTCGCGGGACGAGTGCTCGAAGCGTTGGAAAGCAGCGTATCGTCGGCGTTATGCAAAGCGCTCGGGCGCCCGGTGCTGTATTTCGACGAGGCACGGGCGATTGCGTTCGAAGGAGCGCGAGTGGATGCAAAGGGAATCGAATACGAGGAGGCGCGGTTTTTGCCTGCCTCCGCGCCGCTCGATCCGGACGAAGAATTGCGCGCACGACGGCTCTTCGGGGCGCTCTTGGCTGGCCCGGGAAAGTTTGTCATGAAAGACGATGTCTTCGAGGTTCACGCCGGAGGGACGGTGCGACGAATTGCTCGGACAAACCCGAAGCTCGGTGTGCTGTTGCCGTTTCCGGTGGAAGAGATCGCTCAACCAGCATTGAAACATCGGCTCAGAACGGACACCCAGTCCGAACGGTAGTGAGGACTTTTTATCGTAGCGGGGTTTCAACTCCCCGTGGTTCGCGGTGGCGCCGTCACCAATCCCTTTGACCGCCCGGCAAAAGCGCAGCTTGATTACGCCGCCCAATGGGCCGACGCGGCACCTCGAGCAAAAATCGCGTCACCGTGGCCTTGTCGTATTTGCGCGACAACCAAAATAGATCATATTCGTTGATTTTATCGAGCGTTCGAATGTGAAGGTCGTTCATCCGGGCCAAAATGCGATTGCGAGACGCGTCGATCTTGTCGCGCTTCTCCTCCCACAGCATACCACCAATTTCGTCATAAGCGAGCGTCGCTTGTCCAGTCTTCAAACGATCGAGACCAGGACGAAGCACGATGCCCGCGTCTTCGGGGACGACGCCCATGCCCGGGAAAAGGTAAAACCCTTGAAAACACCCCACGATGTCGATTTCTTCAGCCAAGGTTTCGACGAGCCCAATCGTCGCATCGACGTCGGCGTCGGTTTCGTGAAAATAACCGGCAATGAAGTTGACTCGGTTGATGATCCCCGCGCGATGCGTGTTGCGGAGCGTTTCGACGATGTCGCGCGACAAAAGACCCTTCTTCATGAGCTCGAGGATCTTGTCGCTACCAGACTCGGCCCCATAATTGAGCAGTAGACAACCCGATGCACGCATGAGCGACGCAAGATCCGCGGAAATGTCCGTCGGTCGGCATGAATCCGTCCACTGAATGTTCGCCTTCGAATCCACGAGACGCCGGCAAAATCGCTCGAGTAGCCGGGGGCTCGGATTGACGAGGTTGTTCAGGAACATGAAATCACGCACGCCATATCGTTCGGTAAAGGCGAGCAATTCATCGACGCTCTTTTCGGGCGCCTGAATGTCGAGCCATTCCTTGGCGCTGCAAAATTCACATTTCGCCGTGCAGCCCTTGATGAATCCATAAGGCAAATATGCAAATGGCTCGATGGGCTCACCGTGATAAAGACCCGCGTGCGTCAAGGCGTCGAGCAGTTCGGCCGTGGGTTTGCCCAGGTATTGGCCAATGTCCACATCGTCGAAATCGGGCCGCGGCATGGCATTGAGGTGTGACCGGATGAGCTTGTTTTTTGTGATCGTTTCGCCACTGCGCGACCAGACGCCGGGGATGTCTTTGGCACGCCTGTCCCCGTACGCTTCGAGGTGCAAAAGACCCAAAAGCGGAACTTCTCCGTCGCCATCCACCACGTAATCGAACGCGTCGGGCGTGTCGAGCGCCCTGTCACCATCGACTTGGTCTCGTTCGCCGCCGAGCACCGTGGGAAACCCAGTATTCGTTTTGACGAGCCGCGCGAGGCACGTCGCGATGTTCATTTGAAAATGACCAAAATAATCGACAATGGACAAACCGACGAGAATGCGGCGGCCGGATTGTTTGGCGCCCAAAAGATCCAGGCCAAAAGATGCCCAAAGTTTATCGATGGCCGCTGCAATGGCCGCAGCAGTCTTTCCTTCGAGCCACGCACGCACCTGGTCGTCATCAGCAAATTCTTCGAGCGGATCCTGGCCGTGAAGTATCTGCAAATCGACGACGCGCGTGACGAATCCATGGCCCCGCGCAAATGCAGCGAGGCGCGCGGCCGCGAGCGACGGCAATTCGAGCTCGTCGTAACTGTTTCGATATCGCGGAACATGAACGAGCAATAGCTCGATGGGCCGCGCGGGACCTCGCTGCGCATAACGCGACAATGCCGCGAATGCCGTGTTCGTGCTGCGTGCAAGCCCCTCGAAGGACGCAGGAGAGGGCGCCGCGCGCTCGAATGTGGCAAGCACGTGTCGCACGGCCACTTCGAGCGGGCTCGGCACGGTGTCCAAATGCACCGGCCCGTCGCGAAGCATTGCCTTGCGCGTGAGCGACGAACTTGTTTTCCCCCACCGACAAACCAATGCCCCTCGACGCATGACCACTTCGATTTCGAGCGATCCTTCGCCTTGCATTTCTTCATCGAGGTCCACTTCGACGACGACGTCACCGACGCACGCATTGCAAACGAGTCTATCGGCTCCGGGCGCAGAGACGACTTCGGTCACTTCGAGCTTTTCGGCAGCTCCGGGAAGTACGGCGTCGAGCACGGAGAACGCGTTCGTGGCGAGCTTTGCAATGCGCTGCTTCGCTTCTGCGGAAATGTCGAATGCAATGCGACCATTGGCAGAAAATGGCGAGCGCGTCGAAGCGCCGCGGGGAATTCGACGACCCGCCGGAGAACGCACCGCAATGCCGACGACGTTTCCCATGGATTCGCGGCGGGTTTCTTCGACGAGCGCGAGGAAATTGGGGTCGAGGACGCGGGCGCCGGCATCGACGACGGATGCATGTGGATCGCCGGCGAATGCAGCAGCAAGCCCGGGTGCTGCGACGACGCGAACGCCAGATGCAGCCACGGAGGCACAAAGCGCGCGCGCGTCGTCTGGCGAAATGTCATCGCCAAGAACGATGCAGCCCGGTTTGTCTTTCAAGCGGGCCGCGAGGTCGGAGGCTCGGCGCAACGCATCCGCGACGGCGGTCGGCACGATGAGCGCGGCGTGCGCGAGACGCGACAGCGGCGCGGTGAGAGCTCGAGCGGAGGTGGGACGCGCAGCGACTGCAACGATGATCGGCTGCCGTTTGTGCTGCGCGTCCTGCATCACGATATTGTATCGATCAAACCATGATTTCCGTCAAGAGGCCTTTCGCCAAACTCGAGTCGCCGAAATCATCGAGCGGTCCTCCTGCGCCGTTTTTGCAGCCCATGGCCGCGCCGATGGTGCTCAGGAGCTTGTTGTTGGCTACGCCGCCGACATCGACGAATTGTCCGGTTTTCAAAAACCCGGATGCACCACCTGCAAGAATGTACGGCACGTCTTGGTAACTGTGGTAGAGGTTCGACAAATCGTTTAGCCAAACCACGACGCCGAAGTCGAGCAGCGGACCCGAGCCCAGGTCGTAGGCGGAGAGTTTGTCGAGCAGGTACTTGAAGTGCCGCGCGTGAATGCGGTCGATTTCGTGGTGCAAGAACATCGCGCCGTCGATCGGCGGCCCTTCCGAACCGTCGCTATCGATGCGATGCGATATCTTGTGAAAGCTCTTTTGTTTTACGCCATTGATGGTGTATTCGGTGGAATCGTTTCCATCGCCGATTTGCAACGTGACCGCACGCGTAACGCCGCAAGCCATGGCCAGGGCGATGATGTCCATTTGCATGCGCGTGACGGTGGGGATGTTGTCGTTGGCCCTGCATGCGGCCGCAATTCCCTCCATGAGCCCCACTTCGGAATCCGACAACTTGCACGCCAATGACACCTCGAGGTCGCGAATGCTTTGGAAGTGCAAGTCGAGACGATCGCGATCGGCTTTGGCAAGGTCGGTGCGCGAAAGCAGCGCTGTCATTTGATCGCGCACGAGGTCGTTGACGCTGGCGCGTTGCGTGGCGAGCTTTTGCAGGGCTTCCTGATCGAGGTTTGCCAAGCCAAACAAGGCCATGTAAGCGCTGTGCGGGTTTTCCTGGGCCGCTCGGAGCTGTTTTTCCCCGCGATACGACATGACTTCATTGATGTAGCCGCCCTTTTTGCCCGCATACAATGCAAGAGGCTCGACGCCGGGCGCATTGAGCTCGCGGGCGATGCGGTTGTCGATGGATTCGCCCATCGCGAGGGATTCATTGCCCGATGGATCCAGCGACACTTGAGCCGCCGTGAGGCATTGGTTTCCACCGCCAGAATGGCCACAGCCGTTGCCCGGAAAGGCAAAGTTGACGCCTTTGACGAAAATGAGCTTCGACGCATAATCGGCGAGCTCGCTGAGCGTTTTGTCGCTCTCGGCAAGCAGGGATTCTTTCGTGATGATGCCCGTTTGCGCCGGCCAGAACATTTCCGGCTCGTCATTCGTCTTTTGCACGACGCCATTGGCTTGGCGAATGAAAATGGCAAACGGAGGGACGTCCCCCGGTCCCGCTTCCGCCTTTTTCGGCGACAAACTTTCGAGGAATGGGAGCGCCAGCGTGGCTCAAAGAGACCTTTGAGAAAACGGCGACGCGACTTCATTGGGCCTCCACGGTGCGGCGAGTCAGGAAAGCATCGGCAAGAATGAGGTCGAGGACGAGTTGTCTTGTGGGCGCTCCATCGCGTGACGCAGTGGCCAATCGATCGAGCAGGGGTTTGTCGTCATCGGTGGCAGAACGGCCATAAGCAAATTCGAGCCAATGTTGTGAAAAGCAGCGATGTGCTTCCGCGCTTTCGGCCAGAAGTTTGCTGAATTCGACGGCGTTGGCGAAGGGGACCATTTGCCCCCCGAGCGGGTAGCTGTCGGCTGCATTCACGGGGAATGAATTGTCGGTCATTCGGTATGCGCCGATCGCGTCGTAATGCTCGAAAGCAAAACCAGCGGGATTGATGAGCGTCGCGTGACAAGACGAACCGCAGGTCCCTTTGCCCGTGTGCGCATCGACGAGCTCGCGCGTGGTCTTGTTTTCGCCTGGCGGCAATGGCTCGATGTTGTTCGGTGGCGGCGGGAGCTTGGCGCAGAGCATGCGCAGATTCACGAATACGCCGCGATGAATCGGGTCGGATGCGCGAGCGGTCCCATTGGCTGCGAGGAATCCGGCGCGTGTCAAAATGCCGCTACGCTCGACGGGATCGAGCTCCGTTTTCACGAATTCGGTCGTGAACGTGCCGGTTATGCCGTAGATCGGTGCAATGCGCTCGTTGACGAACGTGGTACGCGACGTCAAGAGCTCGGTGAGACCACCGTCTTGTGTAAAAATCACATCGTCGACGAAGAGCCGTGCTTCCTCCGCCAAGTCGGCTTTCAGGTCGGCCGTGAAGTTGGGGAAAACCGCGGGATCCTTGTAGAGATCGCCATAATGATCCCAATCGAAGAGCTGGCTGTGAAACGCCGTGACGACAGCTCGCGCTCGCGGGTCTGCGAGCATTTGCTCGGCGCGTGTGCGAACGCCCTCGATCGTAGCGAATTCACCGGCGGCGGCGGCGTCGAGAAGCGCGTCGTCGGGCATCGTATTCCAAAGCAAATACGATAGCTTCGACGCAATTTCGTAACCTCCGAGCGGAATGAGGCCATCGGGACGAGCTTTGCCGCTTTTCTCGACGCGATACACGAAATGAGGTGATTGCAAAAATGCTTGCAAAACGATTTGCACCCCCGCCTCGAACGGCGTCCCTCCCAGCACGGCTGGACCTTGCGCAAAAATGGCAAGGTGATCAGTGATTTCTGTCTCCGTGAGCGGCCTTCGATAAGCGCGGCGGCCGAACTCTTCAATGAACGTTCGCGCTCGGGCCGCATCGCCCTGACCCTCATCGGCAGGCACGATGAGCGCGAATTTCGCCGGATCGGTAACGACCATTGCGGCGAGTTCTTCGGCAGCTCGTTGATAATCGGCCCACAATCCAGGCGTAACGGCGAGTACGGATTCGTTGTTGTCGAATATACCACCGAGCGGATCGCCGGTGAACGAAGCCGACAATCCGGGGCGATCGGACAACCGCAAGAGGTCACGCATCGAATTTTCCCACTGATCGTGCGTGAGTCGCGGGAATGCGCTGCGCAGCGCCACGGTTTCAACGCCGGATCCCGCAATGCCACCGGGAGGCTCGTCACCGATTACACCGACGCAGGAAATCGTTGCGAATGGCAGGATGCATGCGAAGGCGACGGTCGCCGCATGCAGACGCGAAGTTTTACGGCGCGTCGCTCTTTCAAGGCCCGGGGGAGGTTCCATCTTGGCCATCTCCTTGTGATTCCAACGCCAGACTAAATAACG
Organism: Polyangiaceae bacterium; assembly: GCA_016715885.1. NCBI lineage: Bacteria > Pseudomonadati > Myxococcota > Polyangiales > Polyangiaceae > Polyangiaceae bacterium. Next base: position 113,582 of record JADJXL010000026.1, on the reverse strand, counting down.
TGACGCTACGTTGTCTAGTGGAAAGCATGGAAATATTCGTGTGTTGTTAGTACAATCTCTACGGAAAATTCTTTATGAGGCCCTTCGCACGGATTGCCGAGCGCTTGTGACGCCGCGGCTGATTCTGTTGCCCCACGTTCGTGGTGTGCTGCGACCCGAATCGTGCAAGGCACTTGTCCAGTCTGCCAAATGCGGTTTATCGTGCTCCCGGGGGATCGCGCGATACGCAAGATCCCCCAAGGAGCCACGCATGATCCCCTCGAAAGTTCGCTTTGCCTCGGCGCTCGCGTCGTTGCCGCTCGTTCTTGGCGCAGGTGTTGCACTCGGAGCCGAGCCGAAGACCGAGGGACCGGACAAACCTGCATCGCCGAGCGCGCCTGCGGGTTGGGCCAGCGAGCTCGATGCATTGTCGAATGGATCGCGCAGCGCGACGGTGGCGGCAAATGCATCGCTCGATGCTACGCGCTCGAACGATTGCGCCTTTCCGGCAGCGTAGGCGAAGGGCCCCTCGAATTCGAATTGGTTGGGCGCGTGCTCGCCGACGGCGCCGTGGACATTCCGCTTTTTGGTCCACCCAAAGACGTGCGCCTCGAAGACGTCACGGAAAACGACAAGGACGCGAGCATCGGTTTCGAGCAGGATCGCTATTTTTTGCACACATCGGCACGCAAGTTCGTGCTTCGAGGCAAAATGGTGCTCGGCAGCGACTTGGCGCTCATGATTCCCGGGCCGCTCAATACGCTCGAAAGCAACTTTTCTGCCGGTGCCGTCGTGGAAGGGTCGCGTTTGTCCGGGTTATCTGGCACCACGATTCACTTGAGCCGGCAAGAAAAAGCCGTCGAAACAGGTCCGACCGTATTTCAGCTCTCGCGGGCCGTGCGCGTGGGGCGCGAAACGACATTCGAATATCGACTCGTGATGCGTTCGGGCAAAGACTTGGGCGTCGTGCGCTTACCGTTGTCGCTGGGCGAAAAAGTGCTCGATGTGACGAACGCGGCGGGATTTCGCATCGAAGACGGGGAATTGGTCCTGCCCACCTCCGGTCGCAGCGCCGAAATGACCATTACGGGAACGCTCGCCAAGTTCGATTCATTGGTCGTCGACGCTCGTTCGCCTTATGAATGGTGGCTCGTTGAAAGCGATCCGGAGCATCGCGTGATCGTTTCGGGAGATGCTCGGCAAGTCGATTCGGCCGAATCGCCCATTCCGCGTACGCAGCCCACGTCGCGCCTATTTTTATTGCAAAAAGGTCAAAAAATGAGCGCCAACGTGACCACATTGGCCGCCGTGGACGCGCTCGCAGCGGTCGTGCAATCGCATCATCGCACGGTGGTGCTCACGGCACGTGGAGACGTCGTTGCGGACGATCGCGTGCATTACGAAAACAATGGCGTCGATTATTTGGCGTACAATCCGTCGGGCCGACCGATTTACCTGGCTACGTCGGGCAAAGCGGAGCGCATCATGCGCCAAGGGACGGAAAATGAAGAAGTTTTGATTCCGCTTCGAACGGGAAGCCAAAGTGTGCACGTGCAATCGCTGGCACAAGCGGGCTGGAAGCCCTTTTTCGGTTCGGTGACCGTTCCCATGCCATCGTATGCGCTCACGTCGAGCCGCGTGGACTTGACGGTGGGTTTGCCCATGGGATACTTTCCGCTAGCATTGCTAGGAGGCGATCGGCCGAAATGGGCCGTCGGAGGAAGCGATCTCTTGGCAGCGGGCATTGGCGTCGCCGTAGGCGCTGCCGCGGTTCGTCCGGGTACGGAGACGAATCCGAAACGCCTGCGTGCCATTCGAATTCTTGCAGGTTTGCTCCTTGGTGCATTGTGGTTTTTATGGCAGCCGGGGTTCGTGCTGACGCTCGTGGGATTGGGCATCTTCGCGATGATATGGCTCGTCGGGCGGTTCTTGAAAGGAGCGGCGCGCGTGGCCACGACGGTCCTTTTGTTTGGGGCCCTGGGGTTTGTCGCGTTGATTTCCCTTTTTGCCGTCACATCGCGAGCTCCAATGAAGAGCGCGAACATCGATTACGAGCCTTCGCGCGCTCCAGCGTCCGTCGACGCGCCCAAGGCTGAGGTCGATGCGCGCACGGGCAATTTCATGGGCGGAAAAGAGGGCGGCGTGTTGCAGGGCGTGACGCCCGTGCCATTGCCGCTTCCGAGCTACAAGCATTCGATGTCTGCGAGTCGGGAGCTTGTGACGAAGGATCGTCCGTTTCGTCCGGTGATGTATTACATGACGGACATGGTGGCGCTGCCGGTGGGGCTTTTGTGGCTGGCAGGTCTTGGCGTGGTGGCGGCTGCGCACAGGCGACGCATTGCGGAAACGTATGCGCGGATCAAGGCGAAGTTGTCGGCGCCGGACGAGAAGGCGGACGAGCCGGAAAAACCGCGCGACGAATGAGCCGTCAGGCGCTCGTCAATCCAATGCGCTCGCGCACGTCGATGTCGCCGAGCCATTCTTTTGCGAGCGCAAACAGCCGTGCGTGTGGGGGCACGTTCGTCACGTAACGCTCGCGTGCCGATGCATCTGGGATGTTGTTCATGCGCAGGCGTAGCTTGTCGAGCGTAACGAGGAGAGCGCCGCGAGCGGCTTCCGGTTTGCCTGCGGCGTGAAGCGCTTCAGCGTGTGCCAGGCGCAGGTGAATCTCGCCCACTCCGCCGACACCGAGCGTTTCCAGTCGCGAAATCGCTTCCTGCGCGATTGTCAGTGCCTCGGCTGGGCGATTGGCTTCGAGCAGAATCGAGACGAAGAGCGCGACGATATCCCACGAATACGTCGCGAAGGGGTAGGCTGCTTCCACCGCTTTGCGCGCTGCATCTTCAGCGGCCACGATGTCGTTGCGCCGTCGTGCAACGTCCGCAATGACCCCGTATGCCAAACCCGTAAGTGATTGGTTTTCGTTGCAATGACTTGTTCGGCAAGGGCCAGCGGTTCGTGCAGCGATTCCAATGGGCCGTGGCATGCGAGCAGGCGCGCGAGGTACAATCGGGCGTACGCCCAACTCATGGCTTCGTTGCAGCGTTCTGCTGCTGCGAGGTTTTCCCTGAGGAGCACTTCGGCCTGGGTGATTTCACCGAGGTCCATGAGCGCTTTGGCATGATACACCGCCGAGAGTATTGCGACTCGCGTGAGGCCCGCGTCTTTGCACGCATCGAGCGATTCTCGATTTCGGAGGAAACACGTATAGGGAGCTTCTTCGATCAAATGGGCGTGGTTGCCTCGAGCGCTTTCGTAATATGCCGCAGCCCTTCGTTCACTGGCGGGCAGGGTTCGGATGATTTGCTCGGCGCGCCCCAGAAAGGCTTCGCAAGCCGCTCGTTGCCCCATGATTCCGCAAGAAATCGATAACCAACACATAGCGGCTACATAATGAGAAGCTGCGTCCGAATGCGGGTTGGCACCGGCGAGACGCGTGCCGAGTTCGAAAACCAGCTCCTGCTTTCCCGTCAATGCCGCCGCGGGCAGGAGCTGCTGCAGCAGATGGCACCAGCGTTTGCTTCCCACTTCGAGTAGCTCGATGGCTTCCGTGCCGATTTGCAGAACGTCCGCGTATTGTTCCCGCCATACATACGCGTCGGCTTTTGCCGCAAGCAATGCCCCGCGGGACGTTGGATCGGGATCGAGCGCGAGCCCACGTTCGGCGATGGAGATCGTGGCTTCCGCGTCGCCATTGTCACAAGATTGCTCGGCTGCACGTGCAAAATGCACGACGGCACGCGCCGGATGCTTCCCTTGCACGAAGTGTTCTGCAATGACCAGCGTATCCTGCTCGTGCATGGCTTCCAAGTATTCGCCTGCCAACCGATGCCCTTGAACGCGGTCGTCTTCGGTGAGCAGGCCGTACGCTGCATCGCGCGTCAATGCGTGACGAAAGCGGTATTCCGGTTCCTGGGGAAAACGGCTTTCGCGGCGCAATTCGAGAATTTCGGCCGCCACGAGTGAACGGAGAGCGTCGTCGAGACCGGAATGCGGCAGCGTTGCGCCGAACAACGTGCGCATTCCACCGAGCCACGAGGTTTCACCAAAAATGCTCGCGCACCGCAAAACTCGTCGCGTGTGCGGTCCGAGCCGCCCAATGCGCGCCTGAAGCATCGCAAGCACCGTCGCCGGCGCCTCGTCACCATGTCCTTCCGCAACGCTTCGAATGAGCTCTTCGAGAAAAAGCGCGTTTCCCTCGGATTGGCTCACGATGCGTAAAACGACGTCCGTTGCGACGTCTGTACCGAGAACTTGTCGCACGAGGCGTTCACCCGCTTTGCGGCTCAGCGGGCGCAATACGACCACTTGTGCACGGTTGTTCCAGAGCTTCGGAAATACCTCGTTCACTTCGGGACGCGCCAATGCAAGAACGAGCAGCCGCTGCTCGTTCAGCTCCCGCAATGCAGCTTCGACGAGTTTGACCGTGAGCGAGTCGCCCCAATGCAAGTCCTCGAGCACGAGCATGACGGGCGCGGCGTCACATTCGGCACGTAAGAAATCAAGAAATGCCATGGTGATTTGATCCGCCATGGCGACGGGATCCTGCCGTGCAGCGCGCAATTTGAGATTGTCGTCGGAGAAAGGAATGCCGCACATTTCGCCCAAAAATGAGGCGACTCGCAATTCGTCCGAAGGAACGTTTTTCGCAATGCGCCGCGCGAGTTTGCTCTGACGAACGGAAAGCTCTTCGCCTTCGGCAATACCTGCACATCGTCGCAATGCTTGGCCCACGATGCCATAGGGCGAACCAGCGCTCATCGGATCACCCTGGCCAAGCAGCACGAGCGGCGGATCGTCACGACTTTCCGCGCGTCGAATGAATTCATGCCGCAATCGAGATTTGCCCGTACCGGGTGGCGCAATGACCAATACCGCACGCGGCGACGCTTCTTCGATTGCACTCGTCAGGGCCAGGTCGAGTACCCCAAGCTCCGATTCGCGACCCACACATGGCGTGGGTTTGCCCAAAAGCGGCCGAGATGGATCGAGCGTCGAATCTTCGCTCGTGAGCGCGTATGTGCCCGACGCCATTTCGTGAACGCGAAAACGCGCATCCAAGAGACCCCGAGTCACGTCGTCGAGCAAAATGTGTTCGGACGAATTCGAATGCCCCGGATGATGCAATAACATTGCCGCTCGATCGAGCACTTCGCCGATCGGCAAAGCTCCGTGAACGCGACCGCGCCCCGTGCAAACCGCAATGGATGCTTCGGGCCAGAGCGATTTCAACAAAAGGGCCGCTCGAGCCGCAAGCGCCGCTTGATCGGTAGCTGCTCCACGCGTGTGCACGAATGCAGCGACGAGGGATCCGTCTGCCATGATTTCGGCACGAGCGCCAAATTTCGTCAATTGATGCGACAGCTCGAGCAGGCGCGCGTTCGTCGTTCCATCGGCCACGGATCGGACGGCACCACTTGGCCCCGAAGGAGGCGAGGCAACGAGCACACTGGTCAGGACACGTTCGTCATCGACCGGCTCCGAAGCCTTTTTGACGTCGACATGCGTATGCCCAAGCGGATCGATCACCGTCAAATCAATCGATGCAATCGCTGCGGCGACGGCACTTCCATGGGGCAAACGATCGGCGGGATTGCGGCTGAGCATTCGAGAAAGCAAGACGTCGACGGCATCCGGTATGTCGGGACGAACGTCACGCAATCGAGGTGGATCGGCAAAAAGTATTTTTGCAAGGACGGCGACCAGGTTTCCGCCGCTGAATGGTGGGGTGCCGGCGGCGCATTCGTGTAGAATACATCCGAGCGAAAACACGTCGGCAGCCGGCCCCAATTCCTTGTCGGCACGAGCTTGTTCCGGAGCCATGTACGCGGGCGTTCCCACGATGACGCCGGTTGCCGTGAGCGGACGCGTCGCTGCATCCAGTTGCGCAATGCCAAAATCGAGGAGCGCGGCATCTGCGACGGATCCGCCGCGCAAAAACACGTTACTCGGTTTGACATCGCGATGCACGATGCCGCGAGCGTGCGCATAAGCGAGCGCTTCGGCCACGCAGCGCACGAGCGTGAGCGTTTCCGACAAACTCAACGGGCCCCGAGCGAGACGCTGCGCGAGATCCTCGCCTTCGAGCCACTCCATCGCAAGATACGGCTCGCCCGACGCGGTCACTCCATGCGCAACGTGCTGAACGATGCCCGGATGGTCGAGCTCGGCAAGCACATTTGCTTCACGCGTGAAGCGTTCGAGCTGCTCGGTGCCGCCCGATTGCTGAAGCAGCTTGATCGCGACCGCTCTGCCGCTTCGTTCGTCGCGAGCGCGATACACCGCCCCCATGCCTCCCGTTCCGGCGATGTATTCGAGGACGAATCGATCATCGACGCGGGTATTCAACAGAGCTTGTGACGCGGGCACACGACCTCCATCGACCGTTCCCTGGCGGCGCAGAGTATCAATGGATGGGCAAATGTGTGGGATGCTCTGGCTATCGTGTGAAGGCGGATGCCATCAATGACGGTAGGAGTGTTCCATTACGAGGTTGCGAGACCACGCAGTGGTTTCAAGCACTCGTGCTCTTGCCGAGCGCCTTGAGCCACGACGGCCGCTCGAGCACCCGCGACGCCCAAGCGCTCACGTTCGGACGCTCCGCAATGATGTCGCCCGCCTTCGTGTCGAAAAGGTATTGCAGGTAGGGCGCGTAGCTGATGTCGGCGAGCGTGAAATCGCCCACGAGGAAGTCTTTCCCTGCGAGCGCTCGTTCGATCACGTCGAGGGCTTTCGCCGCCTCCGCTTTGCCGTTCGCGATCACGTTGGGATCCGGCGTCGCGCCTTTCATCGGTGCGAAAAGACTTCGAGGATCGCCTTCATCGCAGGCGGGCTGAAGTACGACTGCTCGACGCCGATCCACTGCTCCATCCGCGCGCGGTCGCGAAGATCCTTGGGCGTGAGGCTCACGCCAGGCAGCTTCGCATCGAGATACCGAATGATGGCGCGTGACTCGTACAGCTCGAAGCCGTCGTCGTCCAAGACCGGAACGACCCCAAACGGATGCCGCGCGAGGTGATCGGCTCCTTTTTGAGCACCCTTGAAGATGTCGACCATGACAAACTCGGCGGAGACGCCTTTTTCAGCGAGCGTGCACAGCAGCTTGCGCGTACACGTGCTCGCCGGATGACCGTAAACCTTCATGCGAAACCTCCTCCCGCGGACAAACGGGTCCTCGTGGTTCCGCTTCAATACTCGCGTGCCGCGGCGACGTCCATGACTGCTAGCGGAGCAGGAATTTGCTCAGCGCAAACAGCGCCACCATGCCGAGCGCCACACCCACGGCGGCAGCGATGACCAAGACAAACCTGCCCTGCCACGGATCGGATGACGCGCCATTGAGCTGATACCGCTGGCTCGTCGCCGTGCGCGCATGTGGCGCGGCTGCTGGCAATCGTGACACGACGGGCATCGGTGCCGGCATCGGCGCGGCCGTGGGCGCGATGGGGTGATTGCCGGTCGGGATCACCTGCCGCGCAGGCTGCATTTCGAGCAGCGCTGCTTCGAGGCGTGCCGCAAGCGCAGTCGTCGTCGGACGCCGTTCACGTTCCCGACGCAAACAATCGTCGATCAATGTCGCGAGCGTTGGCGGCAAGTCCGCACGACGCGACAGCGCAGGGTCTGCATCACGCGTCATGATTCGAACCATGAGCGCGTTGTAATTCGGTGCTTCGTGCGGCAGCGTGCCTGTGAGCGCTTCGTAGAGCACGACACCGAGCGACCAGACGTCGGCGCGACCGTCGATGTCTTCGCGCCCAGCCGCTTGCTCGGGACTCATGTACGCCGGCGATCCGACGACAGTACCCGTGCGCGTCAGCGTCATGTGCTCCGCCGCGTTGCCCTCGACCATCTTGCTGATGCCGAAGTCCAGAATCTTCAGCACGAGCTGTCCCGTGGATCCGCGATGCGCGTAGAGGTTCGCGGGCTTCAGGTCGCGGTGGATGATGCCTTGTGCATGCGCGAGCTCGAGCGCGCGGACGACACCGATCATGAGCTCGGTGAGCACGCGTGGATCGAGTGTCCGTTCACGAGCGATCCATTGATCGAGCCCTTCGCCGTGGAGCAGCTCGAAGACCAGAAAGGGCGAGCCGTCTTCGGCCTGACCGAGGTCGAGGATCTCGGCGATGCTCGGACTACGGACCCGTCCGCTTGCCTTCGCTTCGTTGAAGAAACGCTGGAGCTGGACGGAGTCCGTCGCCACATCGGGATGAAGGATCTTGAGCGCGACTTCGCGGTCGATGAGCTCGTTCTTTGCAGCCCAAACGGTTCCGCTCGCGCCTGAGCCGAGCAGGCGGACGAGCCGATAACGAGACTGGAGCAGATCACCCGGATTCAAAGCAGGTCCGCGCGAGGATACCCCAGCTTGGGCACAATCGCGTCAAGTGTCGTAGTAGAGGAAGAACTCGTGGGGAACAGGCCGGAGCCTGACGGCATCGACCTCACGTTCACGCTTGTATTCGATCCACGTCTTGATGACGTCACGCGTGAAGACGTCGCCGCGCAGCAAAAACTCGTGGTCCCGTTCGAGGGCCGAGAGGGCTTCGTCGAGCGACCCGGGGCACTTGGGGACGCTTTCGAGCTCTTCGGGTGAAAGGGCATAGATGTCTTTGTCGAGCGGATCGCCGGGATCGATGCGGTTCTGGATGCCGTCGAGGCCGGCCATCATCATCGCGGCGAACGCGAGATAGGGGTTGCACGAAGCGTCCGGGAAGCGGACTTCGATGCGACGACCGTTTGGCGAGTTACCTGCGGCGACGGGGATACGGATGGCGGCCGATCGATTGCGGCTCGAATATGCAAGGTTGACAGGAGCTTCGTAACCAGGAACGAGGCGCCTGTAGCTGTTGGTCGTGGGGTTTGTCAGGGCCGCAAGAGCTTTGGCGTGCTTCAGGATGCCGCCGATGTACCAGCTCCCGACATCGGACAAACCCGCATATCCGTCACCTGCAAAGAGCGGCCTGCCTTCCTTCCAAAGCGATTGATGCGTGTGCATGCCGCTGCCGTTGTCGCCGAAAAGAGGCTTGGGCATGAACGTCGCCGACTTGCCGTTGCGCTTGGCGACGTTTTTCACGACGTACTTGAACCACATGAGGTTGTCGGCCGTGGACGTGAGCGTCGCGAACTTGAAGCCAATTTCGCACTGCCCAGCGCTCGCCACTTCATGATGCCCAACCTCGACGTTGATCCCCGACTCGATGAGCGTCGTCATCATGTCGGCCCGCACGTCGACGAGCGAGTCGTTCGGCGCGACCGGGAAGTAGCCTTCTTTCGAGCGGATTTTGTGACCGAGGTTCGGGCCGGCTTTGCTCATGTTCCAAGAGGCCTCTTCCGAATCGAGCTCGAAGAAACCCGTGCGCGGCGAGCTTTCGTAACGAACGGAGTCGAAGACGAAGAACTCGGCCTCGGGGCCCATGAACGCCGTGTCGGCGATGCCCGTTGCCCGCAGGTGGTTTTCAGCTTTCTTCGCGATGTACCGCGGGTCGCGGCCATAGGGCTGACCCGTGATCGGATCGGAGATCTTGCAGATGAGGCTCAACGTTTTTTGCGCGGGAAACGGGTCGATCCGTGCGGTCGTCGGATCGGGAGTCATGAGCATGTCGGACGCGTTGATCGGCTGCCATCCGCGCACCGACGAGCCATCGAAGCCGATGCCCTCTTCGAACATGTCTTCCGACAGTCGGTTGGCAGGGATCGTCGTGTGCTGCCAAATGCCGGGCAGATCGATGAACTTCAGGTCTACGAACTTGCAGTCGTGATCTTTTGCGAATTGAATGACGTCTTTCGGTTTCATGACTCTTTCCCAACTTCTCGTGCGTCCACCACGAACAACTCCGACGTGCGGGGACAAGCGCGTGGCGTTTGTCTCGCCTGACCCCCAACCTGCTCAGATGGCAAATGTCGACTTTCCGCGCGCCCGAAATCGTCGGTCGCGACGTTCGACACACGCCACCTAGATCGCGTCTTCGCCCCGCTCTCCAGTGCGGATGCGGATGGCTTCATCGATCGAGCTGACGAAGATTTTTCCGTCGCCGATACGGCCCGTTCGGGCGCTTTTCTCGATGGCGTCGATGACGTTCTGGACGAGGTGAACCGGCACGACGATCTCGAGCTTCACCTTGGGAACGAAATCGACCACGTACGCGGAGCCGCGATAGACTTCCTTCTTGCCGCCCGTTCGCCCGAAGCCTTTGACTTCGGTGACCGTCATGCCCTGGATGCCCACCTCGGCGAGGGCGTCTTTGACCTCGTCGAGTTTGAACGGTTTGATGATTGCTTCGACCTTCTTCATGGCCCGACCTGCCCGTGTCTACGCCGCCGTGCGTTTCGGGAATGTTTCGAGGTCGGGTGCCGATGAAAAAAACTTCCCCGGTGCTCACGTCCCAATTGCAAGGGTTTTCCGCGGATCTTGCGAGCGCGCGGACTACTTCCCGCAACGACAACGGCAGAGCTCTTCCCCTCGGATGCCTCGCTAGACACAATCGGCATCGGCGATCGACGTGTAGTTGTGTGCGCGACCCGCCTCGCCTACGATTCCGACGCTACGTTTCGTTGCTCGACCCTATGATCTGATGGCCTCACCGACAGCGACGAAGATCCCGGTAGGTACCATCCTGTCGGAGAAGTACAGAGTCACACGCGAGATCGGTCGTGGCGGCATGGCTGCCGTCTACGAAGCCGAGAACGTCGACATCGGCAAACGCGTCGCCATCAAAGTGCTCGCGCAGGAACTGACCACGTCGATGGTCGTCGTCGAGCGGTTCTTCCGTGAAGCTCGTGCAGCCGCCGCGATTCGTAGTCCCTACATCTGCGACGTATACGATTCGGGACGTCTCGACGAAGGCCCCCCGTTCCTCGTCCTCGAACTGCTCGAAGGTGAATCGCTCTACGAGCGCATGACGAAGGTTCGGTACTTCGACATTCCGACGACGCTCGCCATCGTCAGCCAAGTATGTCGAGGTCTGACGAAGGCTCATGCAGCCAACATCGTTCATCGCGATCTCAAGCCTGAGAACATCTTCATCGCCAAGGACGAAGACGGCGCGCTGCTCGCCAAGATTCTCGATTTCGGCCTCGCCAAATTTTACACGCCGCTCGACGGATCCGGCGATGCCAAGCAATCGCGGCTCACACGTGAAGGCGCTGTCTTCGGAACACCTGCGTACATGAGCCCCGAGCAGGTTCGTGGACAAGGTGCCGTCGATCATCGCGCCGACCTCTGGGCGCTCGCGTGCATCGTGTACGAGTGTTTCACCGGACGAACCGTTTGGCAGACCGAGCAAGGTGTGGCGATGACGTTCGCGCAGATCGCCAGCGCACCCGTTCCCGACCCGCTCGTCTATCGCCCCGACTTGCCGCCGTCGTTCAAGGACTGGTTCGACAAGGCTCTCGATCGTCGTATCGACCAACGATATCAAACGGCCCGCGAGTTCTCCGACGAGCTCATCGCGGCGCTCGATCCGTCCGCGCGTCTCGATACGTCCGGAGCCTTTCGCGTCGATGGAAGCGGTTCGAGCGGTCTGTATGTTCGCGTCACTGCGCCGGGGCCTGCGTCACCCGAACCCGACGGAAGCGAGCTGTCTCTGTCGCAGCCGCCGCCACCTCCGCCGAACCCAGCGCTTGCGGTGCCAGTACCCGCAGCGGGGGGCGTGCCGGAAATGGCTCCGCGAGGGACGACGGCGACGTTCGAGGCGCCTCCGCGTGCACCAGACGTCAACAATCGCAAAGCGGTACAGGTTTCAGACGAAAAACCGACGCAGACGAGCACGTTCTTGCTCATCGGTGCGCTCGTCGGCGCGCTGATTGGTGGCGGGTACGTCGTCTGGTCGAAGATGCAGGCGGATCCGAAGACGCCTGTCGTGGCGACGTCCGTATCTGCACCCGTCGCGAGCGCGCCGCCTCCTGTATCAGCCGCGCCGAGCGCAAAGGCGGTGCCCGAAACGCCACCGGCGCCCGTGCTTCCATGGCGTCCGTTTGTCGCGGAAGCTCAGGAAAAACTGGTCACGGGCGACCACAAAGGCGCCCTCAAGTCCCTCAAGGAAGCGTTCGACAAGGGCGGCCACGGCGTACCGAGAACGATGCTCGATCACGTCCAAGTGGCCATCGCGAGCGCTGCGGCGAAATCATCGTGCACGCTCACCGGGCTCGGTCGTCCGCGTACGTACGATCTGCACTCGGTGACGTCACGCCGCGTATCCGCCGGTCGTCCCTACATTGCTTTGGGCACCAACGGTCCGGTGGTCACGTGGACCGACACGCACGAAGGGCTCGAACACGCGTACACCGCGGTGCTCGACAATGCGATGCGCACGATCGCCGAACCGATCGACATCACGCCCGAAGGTGGCCGCGTCCAGCTCCCCGTCGTCGTGTCGTACGGCTCCGATCTGCCGATCATCTACACGGATGGGCGCGGAAACGACGCGGGTGTGCATGCGCGATTGCTCGCTGCGGATGGAACGATCGGCAGCCCGATGGTGAACATCGCGCCGCTCAAGGAGCCGAATTCGGGGTCAGCGATCGCAAAGGCCGCCGATGGAACCTATGTGGCGGTGTGGACAGCGGAAGTCGAAACGGGGAGCGAAGAGCTCTTCATGCGCCGTTTGTCCGCGAAGCTCGAACCTCTCGGTGAAGTCGTGCGTGCGACGGACTTCGCTCCCTCGGGGCTTCAGAAGCCACGCGTGCGTTTGCCTTCTGTTGCAGTTGCTGATGAAGCCGCGCAAATCACGTTCCGCCTCGAAAGATCCCCTCAACAGATCATCTACCGCATGCGCGTACCGCTCGCTGATCTCGGCAAGGGTGTCGAGCCACGCAAGAAGGGTGAGAGCACCGATCGGTGGATTGGTGAAGCCGTCGTCGTGAACACCGACAGGTCACGCGGTGATACGTCGTCGATCGCGTGCTCCAAAGAAGAATGCTTCCTCGTGTGGGACAACGAAGTCTTCGGTGGCGTGTCTGCAGCGGCGATCGATCCGGCCACCGCGCAGCCGCTATGGCGTGACAAGTTCAGTCGCACGGGTGGGCATCCGACGGTTGCCTTCGATGAAGCGGGCAACGCTCGGATCGTGTGGTTCGAAAAGGGTGGCATCATGACGGCTCCGGTGACGCGCGCGAAAGTCGGAGCACCAGCCAAGATCGCTCGCGTCAGCGGTGCGCAACCTGCGCCGGCAGTCATTCCCGGAAAAACCCCCGGCGAATGGCTCATCGCGTGGCTCGACTTCGAAGCCGGTCTGCTCGAGCCCTACGTCGCACGATTCGTTTGCCCGTGAACCAGACGCTCATCGTTCCACCTCGAGCTGACCTTCGCGCTCGACCCATCGAGACCGAGAGGCTCACGCTCGCCCCTGTCGATCCGTCGGATTCGCAAGAGGTTTGGCTCGCCGTACACGGGTCGCGACCGCTCTTGTCGAAGTGGCTTCCGTGGGTTCAGTACTACACGGAGCCTGCATCGAGCATGCGCTTCACCGAAGCGTGCGTTGCGGACTGGGATCAAGGTCGCGCGCTGCGCTTCACGATTCGCGAGCGTGCGGGTCGAACGTTCGTCGGTGTCGTTGGCCTCGAATCGTGCGTGCACATTCATCGCCAATGCGACCTTGGCTATTGGCTGCGCAAGGAAGGCATGCGCCGCGGGCTCATGACGGAAGCGGCCCGAGCGGCCATCGAGTTTGCTTTTCGCTACATGGGCGCGCATCGCGTGCGCGTTGCAGCAGCGACCGACAATCACGCATCGCTGCGGGTCATCAGCCGTTTGGGGTTCCGCTTCGAAGGCATCGCGCGGCAAGCGGAATGGTGTGACGGACGGTGGCTCGACCACGGCGTATTTGCGCTTCTTGCGACGGATCCGCGTCCGGGCTGAACATTGTTTCACGTCAAAGCATCTCCAGATTTTCGTGGGACTGAGCCGTCAAGGACCACCGTTGTGTTCGTTCATCGGATCGGAGCTGGCGTTGGTGGTCAGCGCCAGACGTTGAGGTGCTCGACTACGTGACAGGCGTGCAACATCAATTCGTACGAGATCAAATCATCGGCATGATGCGTTCCGAGACAACCCCGTCGGATCATTTGGCTATTTTGTATGCTCCCATGATTGATACGAACTCGTAAGAAACTTGGTCGAACCTAGCGATGCGGATCATGCACGTGCGACGTTCCTCGCGGCGCATGACAACGATGCATATACGTCAACTGTGCGATCGGTTGTCTAGGTGGCCGCGCCGCAGAGCGCTGTTCCGTGTCGCAAATAATTTGTCCTCATACAATTTAGCGTCGAGCGTCTTCACCAGTTCACAATCGACGCATCGACATGTCGCAGCCAAATCGAAACACGCAACTGTTGGTATCGCTCAGATGAATTCATCCCACCGATGAGCAGCTCACGTACGGCGCAGGTACAACAGTCATGTGCCCATCGCTTGCACATGACACCGAAGGCATGCCAGAGCTGAGTATGTTTGTGGACAAACGATATGCAACGTCACTTGCCGCGTTGCACAGCAAGGCGCAGGGTCGGATGCTCCACACAGTGGCTGAGGCATCGATACTGAATGCCCGGACGTGATCGACGGGAAACCTCAACGGAGCGCTAGAACGGTGACTCGTGGCAGCCCGAAATCGAAACGACGCAACTGACTACACCTGCGGGCGCACCCAATGGCCGACAGCACACCTGTGTCAAGTTGCAGCCGGGTTCGTCGCCACACATACAGACGTTATCGTTTAGTGTGCCAGTGCAACAATAGCCACTTTGGCACGTTGCCGTTGGGTTAGGACACTCTTCGGACGACTCGCACCATTTGAGTTGCGGCCCTCCCACGCCGTTTGTTGCGCCGCCGTCTATTGTGCCGGCATCCTCGCCGTCGCCACCGCCGTCGCCTGATTCCTGCGGATTGGTTTCGCGTGGCGGATTGGACTCCCGCACTTCGCTTGCGCAGCCGCAAGCCATTGCAACCGCTATCAGGATGGTTGGACTGATTCGTGTCACCATTTCGCCGGACACTCGTCGATCGAGGGTACACATTCGTAATCCATCGCGCCGGGAAGCGCGCAGCAAACTGAGGGGGGTTGGCATCCAAGCGACGCGCCACAGACGCATCCTTCTAATTCTGAAAACCCACTACAACAATAGCCTGTTATGAAGTCGCAACTGGCATTGGGTCCACATGGCGGGCAGGGACCATCGGCCGGCGCGTACTCGCCAGGAAAGGGTGGCAGAAATCCGTCGAAGACAGGGGCATCGGAGAGAACCTCTGCGTCCATGTCACCGCCATCATTTTCTGTAGTCATCCCCCCGCCACTTGCGCCTGATGCACTCGCGTCATTGCGAGGGACCTGAACGTCTGCAGCGCACGATGCTGGGCCTATGCAAAGCCATATGATCGCGTGGATTATGTTTCGCTCCATGTCACCACACCGTTGCTTGTATATGCTGGTCGAAGGTGACTTCACCGAGATCCGCACACCCGGCATCTGATGCCGTGAAACCGGTGACGATCCATGGGTGCGCATCCACGCCGTATTCCAGCGGAAGAATCGCGGATTGAAAGTAGTCCCCAATTGAGCCAGGGCTGCTCTGCGTTGCGGCTGCATTCGGACATGGCTCCCAGTATTGCCGTTCCGGTCGGATATTGTAACGGGGCGACCATGTGGTACCACCATCTCTTGAATATGTGCCAACAACTAAAATGCTTACGCTATCAGGAAACGGAGCTTCCTCATACCAAGTAAGTGCGATTGTCTCGTCATTGACGATGCTCGATGCAGTGACGCCCGGCTGATATTGCGAAATGCCGGGTGTACCCGGTCGAAAATTCTGGGTCCGCCAACTGACGTTGGTACCCGCGGCGTGTGCACATGTACCCATCGGAGCGTCTACGCAATCCGCCAGCATAACGAAAGTATCTCCCTGCAGCTTATTGCGGAACGCAACGTAAAGGTGGGTCCCATCGCTCGAAACATCGAAGCTTACAGGAACCGTATCACGCCAATATCGCGGCCCAATATTGGGATTAGCCGTTGCTCCCTCAATGAAGGGGTCGATCTGGAGATTTTCTAGCGCGAAAATGCGAGTTGTTTCCCACGTTGAGGATCCGGCCTGTCGACTCAGGCGAACGACCCGCAAATCATAAATGCCATCGCTGCTCATGGAGTCAAGCTCCATGTAGCACAAATAACCTGACGTTGCGCTCGTCAGGCGTACGATCGGGTTCTTTTTTATATTCAATTGAGGAACATTCAAAACAGTGAGAGGCATCCAGCTATCGCCTGCGTCGTCGGACGTAGCAACCAATATGGGCCATGTAGTCTGACCAACAACACGAATTGCTGCAATGACGGCAGCATTTTCGAATAATGCGATAGACGATTTATCAACGAATTGGCCTGGGTCATGCAAGGCGACGCGCATCGGTGACCACGTCAGCCCACCATCGAGTGATTTGGAGACGGCAACCGCATCCGGATCGTCGTTATCGAGCGAAGGGGATGTCTTGGTGATTGCGAGATGCGAGTACAAGATTCGCGATGAATTTTGGGCTAACCACGGATCTGCTCGGAGCAACGTCGGACAGACGGGATCGCCACAATTCGGGTTGGGAGGCAATGGCCCGTGCCGAATCCAATCAACCCCAGCGTTGAGCGAATAAGATAGCCCCGCGTTGCTTTGGCTTAGCTTGGGTGTTAGCTGCCCGGTACCAGGACTAGGGGTGTAGAAACCGGATTGGTCATTATACGCGAAGATCACGCGATCCTGTCCGGCCGCTCGCACATACAGCGCACTCACCTCATTTTTGAGCGTGTACAGTACGGATGCAGGCGCAGGAGGCGGATCTGAGGCGTTGCTGTCATAATAATCCGGCTGACAACCTAGACTGAACATTACGATACACAGAAGACAAGATTTCAGCGCTTGAGGTGAGGGCATTGTCAAATCTCCGTAGTTGCAAAGCGAGTGTGATGTGTTTTTTTTTACATATGTCAACAAATTTCAGGATATTGTGCTGAGGCTCGTTCGTTGTGTGCCGCTCCTCTCGTGATTCGCGTGTTGCCAAGCCGCCGGCTAATCGACGGTGCCATGCCACTTGCGAGGTCTTGAAGGCCGGCTCGTGGCGGACAATGCTCGCCTGCGGGGGATCTCGTCCTTCGACAAGTCCCTCCGGAAACGAACGTGCGGCGTACTTCGCTACGACTTTTCCGCGGGGGACTCCCGCTTTTGCCGGTGGCGCCTGCCATGGTGCTCCTCATCGGGATCGCCACGGCGCTCGCCATCGCGCTCGTGGGCATTCGGCAGCTTGGACGATTGGGTGACGACGCTTCGGCGCTTCGAGCTGACGCGATTGCGGCCACGATCGCTGCGCGCATGCGTCTCGCGGCGCCGGAGGAGCAATCTGAAATCGTCGGCCGAGCAGCTCGTCGCAGTGGCACGGAAATCCTCGTCGTCGATCAACGCGGGCAGATTGTCGTCGACGAAAGTTTCGGCGCTCCAAGCAAGGCTGAAGTTCAAAGACTCGTGGCTGCCGGCAGTGGCGAGACGCGCACGGCGCTCGGTCGCGTACGTTTCTCCGCGCGAGCGCTCGATCCTCCAAGGCAAAACACGTCCGTGCTCGCGTTTGTCTCGGCACCGAATCCGCCTCCGGGCTACGTACGGCTCGTCAATGCCGTCACGGCACTCACGGTGCTGCTGCTCAGCGTCGCCGTCGGTGTGGCGCACGCGTTTGCCAAGCAAGTGAACGACGACGTCGACTTCGTACGAGAACGTATCGTCGACATGGCCCGGCCCGACGCGGCTCCCACGGGTCAGCAAATTCCCATTCGATCGCTCGATCAAGTCGGCATGTTGACCGCAGCGTTCAACGTTCTCGTCACGCGGTTTGCCGCAGCCGAACGCACGTACCGCGCCGACCTCGCGCAAGCGGCCGACATGGACAAGGAACGATCGGCCTTCCTGGCAGGACTCAGTCACGAGCTACGCACGCCGCTCAACGCGATCCTGGGCTTTGCTCACGTGCTCGAAAGCGAAGTCGACGGTCCACTCAGCGACGAAGCGCGTGAATCTTTGGCGGTCATACGAACGAGCGGCGAGCACTTGCGGCAGCTCATCGACGACATCCTCGAGCTATCCGCGCTCGAAACGGGGACGCTCCAGCTATCGCGCAGTCCCGTCGACGTGCATCAAGTCGCCGAGCAGGTCGTTCGTGAAGCAACGGCCACCGTGGCGAACAAGCCCCTGACGCTCGCGGTCGATGGAGTGGGTGGGCTGTACGCGTTCGCGGACAAACGGCGCGTGCGACAAATTTTGACGAACCTCGTCTCCAACGCGACCAAGTTCACGACACGAGGATCGGTCACGGTACGTGTCGAGGCACTGGGCTCGTTCGTCGTGATCACCGTGCGGGATACGGGTCCGGGCATTCCGCGCGAGCAAACGGCGGCGATTTTCAAAGAGTACACGCAGCTCGGCGATGCGCGTTCGCGTGGTGGAACGGGGCTCGGTTTGGCCATCACCAAGCGGCTCGTATCGATGCACGGCGGCACGATCGACGTCACGAGCGAAATGGGGCGAGGCTCCACGTTCACCGTGTCGTTGCCGCGTTGTGAAGCGAACCAACCACCCGATGGAGCCAATGTTTCGGATTCGAACGATTTGGGTTCGTACCCGCCGCCGTCGCGTGGAGAAGCGCCCGAGGTGAGGGGATGATCGATCCGGCGCGCACACTGCTTCGTGACGTGATCGTTCGTCAGGTCCTCACGGGCCTTGGAGGTCACGCCGCAATCGCTCTTCTTGCACCGACTCTCCTCTTGCTCGATCGGTCGACGACGAGCAGCGTGCTCGTGTTGGTCCTGGAGCTGACGGCTCTCGCGCTCGTCATCAGCACGCTCGTCGTGATGTTTCGCTTGCGCAAGCATCGTTCGATGCTCGCGGCGTCGACGACGCAGGCGCAGTCGATTGGCGCGCGCGAGATTCGAAGTTTCGTGGGGTTACCCAGCGCCCTCACGCTGCGTTTTTTCGTTGTGTGCTGCATCGTTCATGCGTTCGGCCTCATGCCGCTCGTGCGTCCGGAAAAACTGGATCAGGGTCGAGCGATCAGCTTGCTCACCTTGTCGATCACGATCATCGGCGCATCTTCCCTGATTCATTACGTGCTCATTCGAGCGTCCACGGTGCGCCTGCTCGATGTTGGTCCCGTCGAACCCATCTCGACGCTCCTCGAATCGCAGGACTTTCAGCAGATACCGCGCCGTCGTTTGCTGCAGAAGTTCTTGCTCGCCGTCGTCGCTCCCGTGACGCTCGTGGGCGTGGGCGCCGTGCTCATCACGCATGCTCACATGCGCACGCTCATCGAGCAGAGTCGCAAGAACACGGCCGCGCTGCTCGCGCGCATCGCGCTCGATCCGGGATCGACGCAAGGCAAGAAAAACGTCACGGAAGATGCGGTTGCGGCAGCGGCGCAATACGGGTTTTTGGGTCGCATCACGGGGCCTCGTCGCGAAGGCGAATCGACCTTCACGCGTGAAGCCGATGGCGAGCTTTTGCTCAGCGTCCCACTTGAAACAGGACAAGCGGACGTTCGCTTCACGGCCGACCTCGACCCGACGATCACGATGGAAGGAGCCGTGATCGCACTCGCGTTCGGCGTGCTTGCAGCGCTCGTGGGAGCGTTGATTGGTCGTGCGTTGTCGGAGGACCTCAAGCTCGCTACGCATCGCGTGCGTTTGCTTGGTACAGAAAGTGTTCTACGCGGTGAAACCCGCATCGCTCGTCCCGTTTGGTTTCGCCTCGTGGAAAATTTGGGTCGCGCGATCGAAGTTTTGGCGGAACGATTTCGCATCTTTGCGGGCGCTCAAGAGCGCGCGCTCGAAGCTCAAGAAGCAGCGCAACGCATGCGTGGGCTGCTTTTCGCCAGCGTCAGTCACGACCTGAAAAGCCCACTCAACGCAATCCTGGGCTTCACCGAGCTCGTGGGGCGAGAAGAGCTCACGACGAGTCAGCGCGAGAGTTTGGCGCTCATCGAAAACCGCGGACGCGAGCTTCTCGCACTCATCGAATCCATCTTGGATACCGCGCGCGTCGAAGCCGGACAGCTCACGCTGCTGCCTCGACCCGTCGACGTCGCGCAGCTCGCAACCGAAGCCGTGCGCCGAGCACGTGAGCTTGCGGCGGACGCGCATCATGAAGTCGTCGTCGAAGTGGCCGAAGGACTGCCTGAAATACCTGTCGATCCGGCATACGCGGCGCGTGCGTTCGCACTCATCATCGGTCATGCGATTCGCACGGGAGCGGCCGATCCAGCGGCACGTGGCGTGCGTGTTCGAGCAACCAGGCCCGCTGGACCCGAGCCCGGAGTCCGCATCGACGTCGAGCTTGGCGGACGCACCACGACGCCTGCCGAAGTCGATGCGCTGTTCGCGCGTCGAGCGACATCCCGCGGCAAAAGCCTCACGCTCGGCTTGAGCCTCGCGCGATCCATCGTCGAGCTGCACGGCGGCTCGGTCACCGTCGAAGGCACACCCGACGGAGCACCGCTCGTGCAGTGTTGGTTGCCCCTCGTCATCCCCGGCAGGCGGCCGCGTCTGTCGTCCAAACCGGCCCTTGGCTGACCGCCGTCACGTGCGCGGCTTCCCTTCGAACAGCGTACGAGCTACGTCCTCGTCATGTCCGAGCGCGTGATCACTCCGGCGTCCGTCGATGACGATGACCGTTTCGATCGGCTTTTTCGCCCCGATTCACTCGACGAGTACGTTGGTCAGGACAAACATCGTCAAAACTTGAAGGTGTTCGTCGAAGCGGCGAAACGGAGAAATGAGCCCGTCGATCACACGCTTTTCTGCGGGCCGCCGGGCCTTGGGAAAACCACGCTCGCGCATATCGTCGCGCGAGAAATGGGCGTCACGCTGCACGCGACGAGTGGTCCGGCCATCGAGCACAAGGGAGCTCTCGCTGGGCTGCTCACGAAACTCGAAGCGCGCGACGTGCTCTTCATCGACGAAATTCATCGGCTCACGCCTGCGGTCGAAGACAGCCTCTACCCCGCGATCGAAGCTTTCAAGATCGACATCATGACCGGCGATGGCCCTTATGCGACGACCATTCAGTTGCCACTCAAACCATTCACGCTCATCGGCGCAACGACCCGCACCGGCCTCCTCACAGCACCGCTCCTGTCGCGTTTTGGATACGTCGTTCGCCTCGATTTTTACCCCGTCGAGGACCTCGAACGCATCATCACGCGGAGCGCTCGCCTGGTCGAAGTGCCCATCGATCCCGAAGGCGCGCGCGCCTTGGCCGCTCGTGCACGAGGTACGCCGCGCGTCGCCAATCGATTGCTACGACGTGCTCGCGACTTCGCCGAAGTGCTTGGAACGGGCCGTATCAATGCACAGATCGCCAACATCACGGCGGACCGTCTCGAGATCGACACCGCCGGTCTCGATGAAATGGACCGGCGGCTCCTCGGCGTGATCATCGAGCATTACGACGGCGGACCCGTTGGGATCGACACGATCGCGGCAGCGCTCAGCGAACCTCGGGACACCATCGAGGACGTCTACGAGCCGTATCTCTTGCAGCAGGGGTTTCTTGGACGGACGCCTCGAGGGCGCATCGCAACGCGTAAGGCATACGAGCACCTTGGTCGCCCCATGCCCACGAAGAACACGCCTCAAGGCGATCTATTCTCTTGAGTCATGCGCAACATCGCTGAGCTTTTGGATCGACTGCTCGTCGCATCGTGCGAGATGTCGCCTGATGCAGACGTTTCGAAAATCGTCGAAGCGTTCGTCGCGATCGGAAGAGACGCGTTTCCAGACGCGGCGATCGGCATTCACGTGCTGCAAGGCGACGGCGCTCCGGTCATCGTGCGGCATTCGTCACGCAGCTCCGATGCACCCAGTGACGATTGGGCCCGTCTTTTCCCGGGCTTGGCGCACGAGCGAATCATCGCCATTCCAGCAAGCGAGGACGCGGCTTTGCATCTCGCGTCCGACGATCGAACGCATGTTTTTCCTGACGCACCGCTCGAATCGTTCTTGTCGAGGTTTGTCCTAACGATCGGAGCAGCGCTACGTCATGCCCGGGCGCACGCGGAGCTTCGCGCGCGGCATGCGCGGCTGCACGACTTCGATGCGAAATTCGTTCACACGAGCAGGCTCGCTTCGTTCGGTCAGATCGCAGCCGACATCGTGCACGAGCTCAACAGTCCGCTCACGTCGGTCCTCGCGTATTCGGATTACCTTCATCAGAAAGCGCTGCGACAAGGCGCCGATCCAGCGGATGCCGAGCGCCTCGGGCGCCTGCATCAAGCAGCCGAGCGCATCCATGCGTTCACCCGCGATCTTTTGGCCTACGCGCGACCGAGAAACGCTGTGCCGACAGCCGTTGCGATTCATGACGTGATCGAACAAGCGCTCGTTTTTTGCGATCACGTGCTCAGCGAACTGGATGTGAACGTGGAGCGGGCCTTCGGCGATGTGCCCGCGGTACGAGGAATCGCCGATCAACTCACCCAAATCTTCGTCAACCTCTTCACGAACGCAGCTCATGCGATGCGCAAACACGGGGGACGTTTGACCATCCAAACCAACCTCGTCCCTGAACCATCGATCGTGCGTGTGCGGGTGGAGGACGAGGGGCACGGCATACCACCCGAGCATCTCGAAAAAATATTCGAGCCTTATTTCACGACGAAACCAGAGGGTACGGGGACGGGTCTCGGGCTCAGCATCGTGCGCAGCATCGTGACCGCACATGGCGGACACATTCGCGCGTATGCCCGGCCAAACCAAGGCGCCGTATTCGAAGTCGACTTGCCGGCGGAAGTTCGTCCGAGCGAACCTGCTTCGATGTGACGTTATTTGGCGAGCAATCGATCGCCACTTTGCGGCAAATCCGCGGATATCGCGCCGTTGCGTTCGTACGCCATGTACCGCGGCGCGATGCCCGTAGCGCCCGTTGCATGCATGCTCGACATGACCTGCCAATGCAGGTGCGCCATCGTCGAATGACCTGAATTGCCGCAACGCCCGAGCTCGGTGCCCGCATTGACGAAGACGCCGGGACGCACTTTCAGCGAGCCGGGAATGAGGTGCGCAAAGAGCGAGAACTCGCCATTTTGGTGGTCGATGACGACGAAGTTGCCGTGCATGTCGTAACGATTGACGACGCCGGGAGGATTGTCGGGGATGCCATCGACGGCAATGACGACGACGCCTGGCGCGTCGGCGAGGATGGGTTGGTTGTACGAGGGGTAATCGGCGTTGTTTGGCGAGCGTGGCGTGGGTGCGTCGACGACGAGATCGAGCGCGTAGGCTTGGTCGTTGTTGCTGCCGTAGTGCGTTCGGTGCACGCGCCACTTGCCCGCGACTGGAAGGCGATAAAAGACGGTGCCTGTGGGCTTTCCGGCGACGGCCGGTGGATATTTGGGGACCGGGGGAGCATCACCGCCGCAACCGGTGAGAAAAACGGTGGCGGCCATGGCAGGCGCAGCAAGGAAAAGCGAACGCATACCGGATATTTACACCGGCGATACGCTCAATAGGCCGTTGTTTTGTCCGCGCTCGACAATTCAGCGGCTCGTCAGGGGTTGACCTTGATCGCGATGACGAGAATGCCACCTTTGTAGGTCTGTCCTGCAACGAAGAACGTTTCGCCCGCTTTCGCGTTGACCTCGAGCAGCGGGAGAAACGTGTTTCCGCCCGGCTTTTGAATGCTCGCGCTCATCACGTAACGCTTGGCTTCGCCCTTCTTTTTGGGCTCGACCACGTCCTTCAGCGCGACTTTGAGCACGCCGCCATTGGGAAGCTTGGTGGTCGAAGGTTTCGATTTGGAGGACGACGCGGTGGAGCGTTCGAGGAGTTTGTAGCTGTTGTAGGCTGAAAAAGGCGGCTTGGTGAGCTCGGGCATCTTGCCGATCTTCGAATCGATGCCGGTGCCGTCATTCGTCCCGTGGAGAACGGTGAATTCGGCAGCGACCGAAGCTTCGGCTTGAGCGGGCGCTTTGGGCGCAGCGGCTTGTTCGGCAAGCGCGACGGAGGGAAACGGGGCGAGTGAAACCCCAGCAGCCAAGAAAATACCAAAAAGCGGAAGCCTCATTTTTCTTCTCCATCGGGGTCAGTCAGCCACACGACCGTGGTGGTGTGTTTTGACGTCGCAGCTTCCGTTGGCACGTAAAAGATTGCTCCAACTCTGGAGCCAAAGTCGACGGCGGCGACTTCCACGCCCATCTCTTCGTCCTGCGCGACTTCGGCTTCCACGTCGCTGCTCGGCGCGGGTTCCATTTCCGTCGGAGCTGCGGCGGGTGCGACTTCGGGTGTCGTGACCGCTGCAACCGGTGCCGTGGGTGCCGTGGAGGGAGCGGGCGCAAACCGGCCCCAAATCATCAAGCCCGCTGCGGCAGCGACGGCAATCGCTGCAAGCGCAAAGATTCCACGCGCATTGTCGTTCGATGGTTTCGTTCGCTGGCCGAGTTTTTCCAAACGAACCGCAGAAGCGTTTGACGTGAGAATCTCGGGGGCCGCCTGCATCACCGGCGCCTTGTCCCGTTCGTCCAATGAAACATCGCTCTTGTCGGCAGCGATTTGCGCCATCACGGCATCGGCAAAATCGATGTTTGCCGCGGCATCCACTGCCCGCTCGCGCACGATGGCCGATGAAAGCTCGAGCGATTCGAGTTTGCCTCGAAGGACCTTGTCACGCGCGATCGCTCGACGAACCTCT
The DNA here is from genome assembly GCA_016715885.1 of Polyangiaceae bacterium. Taxonomy (NCBI): domain Bacteria; kingdom Pseudomonadati; phylum Myxococcota; order Polyangiales; family Polyangiaceae; species Polyangiaceae bacterium. The sequence goes on along the minus strand of JADJXL010000026.1, from coordinate 88,900 downwards.
TCATGGCGATCGCTCTCGAGCTCCCCATCGAGATACAGCATCAAATCGAGGTCCGAGACGGGCGCCTCGACGTGCCGATCGTGGGCTGTTCCGTTCATGCTCTTCGTCGTCACGGCGCCTCCTCAGGCTCGACTGATTCTTCGACGGCGCTTCGTGAACGCCCTTCTTCTGCATAACAATCCGCCAAAGCGCGCTGGAGCTTCTGCCTTGCGTGGAAGAGCCGACTCATGATCGTTCCTTTGGAAACGTTCATGGCAACAGCCATTTCTTCGTACGACATGCCTTCGACCTCACGCATCAAGATGACGCCTCGGTGATAGGGGGGAAGAGCTTCGAGCGCGGCCTGGATACGGGTCGCGATTTCTCGGCGACGCATGACGTCGATCGGGTCGGCGCCATCAATGCGAGATACGAGGGGAAAGTCCGTGGCTTCGTCCGGTACGGCCTGGCCCTCCACAAGCTCGACATCTCGCCGGCCGGGCTTGCGCATGAGGTCGATCGCCAGATTGGTGACGATGCGATAAAGCCAAGTGAAGAACGACGAACCGCCCTGGAAGGAATTGAGATTGCGATACACGCGTAAGAAAGCATCCTGAACGAGTTCTCGGGCGTCGTTTTCGTCGCGAACGAGCCCCATGGCGATCGCGAAGGCTCGGCGCTGGTGACGTTCGACGAGACGTCGAAACGCCGCCTGGTCACCTTTTTGCGCCCGAAGAATGAACTCACGGTCTTCCTCTGCTTCCCGTCTTCGGGCCTCGTTGTTGGACGCCCGCGCAAAAGGCCTATTCACTGGCGCGAGACGTTCGATCGCGGCGTCGGGAAGCGGTGCGGCATCATCCGGCAAGTCGTCGAGCGCCCCGTCCGGACGGTCTTCGACCGGATCGGCAAGCTCGGGCCGGTGAGTCTCATCCGCAGATGTGGGGATGGAGGACACGTCGAACCTCTACTCTAGGCGATCAGACCAGCGGCCGAAAGCATGCGGTCGTCTTTCCAGCAAACGTGGGGTTTGGGGCGCAGGGCGCCGAGGCGACCCGAAGCCCCAAAGGTTCGAACGAGGCGCTCCGTTGCCATTCAATCATCGCTCGAAGGTTCGGAGGTCAAGGCTTCGAGGTCCCCAAGGGTGACACGAACCTCGAAGACGCGTTCGAGCCTCGCAATGCGAAGCGTGACGGTCTTGTTCACCCCAGCGATGCTCGCGAGCCACCGAAGCTCGTTCGGGTCCGTGATCGACTTGCCGTCGAAGCCAATGATCACGTCGTCGGCAGCAATCCCGGCGCGATCACCAGGCCCGCCGGGCGTCACGTTGAGCACCCATGCGCCTTTGCGATCGGGGCGTTTCAGCCGCCCAGCCTCGATGCTGTTGAGCGAGCCGACGTTGATCCCAATCGCACTGCGGTGGATTTTCCCGTCACGAAGGAGCACCGGCAAAAGCTCCTTCACCATGTTGATCGGAATCGCGAACCCGATGCTGTTCGCATTGGCCCTGACGGCCGCGTTGATCCCGACAACCTCTCCGTGCACGTCGAGCAAGGGGCCGCCGGAATTGCCCGGGTTGATGCTCGCGTCGGTCTGCAAAAAGTTGAAATACCCCGTCGGATCGAGGCCTTTCACGTCGTCTCGCGTCCGGCCCTTCGCGGACAAAATGCCCGCCGAAACCGTGTGCGAAAGGCCAAACGGATTGCCAATCGCCACCACCCAGTCCCCGACCTCGATCCGATCCGAGTTTCCAAGCGGTAACGCAGGGAGCCCTTCCTCGTCCACTTTGAGCACCGCGATGTCCGTTTGTTTGTCGCGACCAACCACCGTGGCTCGTAGCTCGCGTCCATCAAAGAACCCCACGAGAATGTCCGTGGCTTCTTCGATGACGTGATTGTTCGTGAGCATGTACCCCTTGGGGTCGTAGACGAACGCCGTTCCAAGCCCTTCGGATACCGAACGCCGACGTCCCGTCGGTCGCTCCTGCACGGTGCGAGCTTTCACGGTTGCTACCGCCGGATCCGCTCGTCTTGCGAGCGGCGCGAACGACAGCGGATAACCGTTGGTGCCCAAAATAGCTGGGGGCGGCGCAGGCGCCTGTGTTGCAGATGTCGGCGGGGCCGATGGAATGGGGATCGAGCCGGGGGGAATTTGCGTGACGGGCTCGGAGCTCGAAGCCGTGCTGCTCGACGAACCACTGCTGCTCTTGCCGCATGCGCCTGCGCCCAAGAGCAGGCATGTGGAGACGGCCCAAAGCCGCAGCAGTGATCGCCCGGCCGTCACGTTCCCTTGGACGCTTCTTCGAAGCGTTGTCGGAGTTCATCGAGCGCCCTCGAAAGAAGGCTCTCTTCATCGCCGGTCAGGTTGCCCTTGGTCTTTTCTTCGAGCAGCGCCAAGAGCTCGATGTCCTGCTGAGCGAGCGCGATGTTGCGCTCCGATTGGCCATCGGGCCCCGGCATGTCTCCGAGATGAACATGCGCCGACCCAATGATCGACATCACGAAGATCGAAAAATCGAGCTTCGGAAGGTCGGCATGGGGTTTGTCTTGGGCGCTCACCCCGCCTGCCCCTCGGTCGATGGGTTTGTCGTTTCGATCGGAGCTGCGGCATCCGCAACGGGTTCCGGCGCTGCGGCCGCGGCCGTTTCGGGCTCCGCCGGCGCAGCCGCTTCGGGTGCGGCCTGCGCAGGCGCGGCCGCTTCTTCTTGCACGGGCGGCGCGCTCGTTGCGACTTCGACAGCAGGTGCTTCTTGCACGGGCGCGGCTGCTTGCACGGGCGCGGCTTCTTGCACGGGCGCGGCTTCCTGCACGGGCGCCTCTTGCACGGGCGCCTCTTGCACAGGCGCGGCTGCTTGCACGGGCGCGGCTGCTTGCACGGGCGCGGCTGCTTGCACAGGCGCCTCTTGCACGGGTGCGGCTGCCTGCACAGGCGCGGCTTCCGCTATTGCCGCAGGCTGCGCCGCAACTTCCTCGAACTCGTCTTCGTCCTCGTCTTCGTCCTCGTCGTCGATCAGAGCTTGCACGCCATCGGAAGCCCCAACGCTTGCCACCGGCGCAGCGATCGGAGCTGCGGGCGCATGGGCCGCAACACGCACGGGAGCCGGCGCCGGAGCGGCAACTGGAGCCGGCGGCTGCGGAGTCACGAGCGCCGGTTGAGGAATGCCCAAAAATTCGCTGTTGCTTTCATGGTCGGCAAGGCCCGCCAGGTATTGCTCAATGTCGGCAGGCGAAACGACTCCACTTGCAAGCATTCGCTCGCGAACGCGGAGATCGTAACTCAGAGGTGCGAAGTATCCTCGGTCGGAGGCTTTCATCGGTTTGTCGTGTCTCCCTTGGTAAAACTATTCACGACCCGTGCTGCTCAGTGTTTTCGCGAAATCTGCACGAGAGGCGCGGCGTGGTGGTGATCATGGTCGTGGTCGTGGTCATGGTCGCAGCAGCCACCTTCGTCGTGCGCGGCGGCAGCGCGTTTTTCGAGATCCATCTGTGCGTTCGAGATCTCGTCGTCAGTGGCTGCACGGACCTCATTCACCTCGACCTGAAATCTCACGGTTTGGCCTGCGAGCGGATGGTTCGTATCCACGACGAACGCATCGGGAAGTACCTCGATGACGCGCATGGCCATCGTGCTTCCGTCAGGACCTTGTGCGACGAATTCGTCTCCGGGGGCAACATCCTCGCCGCCTTCGAAGTCCGCTTTGTCCACTTCGAAGACGCCTTCGTCGTCATGATGCCCGAAAGCATCGTCCGGAGGCACCGTGATCTCACGCCGTTCCCCCGCACGCATGCCCGTGAGCGCACGTTCGAGCCCCGGGATGATCTGCGCGTAGCCGTGGATGTACTGCAACGGTTCCCGCGCAGTCGCGCGATCCGCCGTGTCGCCGTCTTCATCGAAGAGGACGTACGTCAGCGTAACGTGCGTATCGGGACCAATGGCGAGCGATGACGACATGAGGGTCGACGGTGTGCCACGCTCCTCGGCCGCCTTCAAGCCTGCTCGAGTCGTGCGCGTCACGTGAGATGTTCCCAGGGCGTGGTATGTAGCGTCCGTCATGGGCAATCCCGGAATCGGCCTTGGATCGAGCGAGCAGATCCAGGCACCTAGCCAACAGCCAACCGCGCGGGGCAATGCAAGCTCGAAGGAAGCCACGGGGCGGCCCGAACTGGAAAAGACGCTTTCCCGGGTCGAAGGCAAAGGCATGTGGCTGCGACGCGCCATCGTCTTGCTGGTGCTGGCGATCATCGCCGGGGGCGCTGTTATTTGGTTCAAGAAAAACAAGCCGCCGCCAGCGGCTCGTTATGTGACGTCGACCATCACGACCGGTGACATCTTCGAAACGATCCAGTCGACGGGACAGGTGAAACCCGTCACCGAAGTGCAAATCGGCGCGCAGGTTTCGGGCCGCATCACGAAAGTTCACGTCGACTTCAATTCGGTCGTGAAAGCCGGCGACTTGCTCGCGGAGATCGATCCGCAGCTCATTGGAGCTCAAATTGATGAAAATCAGGCGCGTATTGCCGCCGCCGCCGCAAGCGTGAAGCGGGCCGAGGCGAACTTGGAAACGGCGCGCGTGCGGCTCGAACGCGCACGCAAAGTTTTTCAGGAAGGCGTCGGTTCGCAGCAAGAGCTGGATTCCGCGCAAGGCAACTACGACGTCGCCATCGCCGACGTTTCCGCATCCAAGGCCCAAGTGTCGCAGCTCAGCGCGACGCTTCGTTCTACCAAGACAAACCTCGCGTTTACGAAAATTTACTCGCCCATCGACGGCGTCGTGATCAACCGAGCAATTGATCCGGGACAAACCGTCGCTGCGAGCTTTCAAACGCCCACGCTTTTCGTGATCGCGCAGGATTTGCGAAAAATGCGCGTTCTCGCGGACATCGACGAAGCGGACGTCGGGCGGCTGAAAGAACAAATGAAGTCCGACATTCGCGTGGATGCGTTCCCGGGCGAAACGTTCGAAGGCATCGTGAGCCAAGTGCGATACAGCCCCGTGAACCAAGCGGGCGTCGTGACGTATGCCGCGGTGATCGAAGTCGAAAATCCCGAGTTGAAACTGCGTCCGGGCATGACGGCGACCGCGACGATTCATTCCGCCGAAGCCAAGGGGACCAAACGCCTTCCCAATGCGGCGCTTCGTTTCAAGCCATCGCCGCCGAAAGACAAGGACGGCAAACCCCTGCCGCAAGATCCACTTCCACGGCTCGCTCCAGGAAAAGGGCGCGTCTACGTGATCACCGACGCGACACCCGGCGCGGAAAAGATCGAGATGCGCGAGGTCGACATCGGCATCACGGACGGCGTGAGCACGGCGCTGCAAAGTGATGTCGGCACGTTGGAAGTCGTCACCGACGAGACTGACGAAGCCATGCGACAAGCGGGCGGCCGTCGAAGCTTCTAGGCGAGATCGTCATGGAATCGAGCCAGCCGCTCATCGAACTGAAGCAGATCGGCAAGGACTACGTCACCGAAGCGGTCACCGTGCGCGCTTTGCGTAGCGTGAGCTTGACCATCTTGAAGAGCGAGTTCGTCGCGATCATCGGTCAAAGCGGTTCGGGCAAAAGCACGATGATGAACATCATCGGTTGTCTCGACAGACCCACGCGCGGCAAGTACGTGCTCGATGGAATCGAAGTGGGAATGCGCAGCAACGACGCTCGAGCTGTCGTGAGAAACCACCTCATCGGGTTTGTCTTTCAAGGTTTCAACCTGCTGCCGCGCACCACGGCTCAAGAAAATGTGGAGCTGCCGCTCGTGTACCGAGGGGTTGGAGCTTCCGAACGAGCTCGTCGCGCCCAAAAAGCGCTCGAATCCGTGGGCCTCGGTGGCCGCTTGCATCACACGCCGAATCAGCTCTCGGGCGGGCAGCAGCAACGCGTGGCGATCGCGCGCGCTCTCGTGACCGAACCACCGCTGCTGCTCGCCGACGAACCCACCGGGAACCTCGACACGCGCACGAGCCTCGAAGTGCTCGACCTCTTGCAGCGTTTGAATCGAACGCAAGGCATCACGATCGTGCTCGTGACGCACGAACACGACATCGCGGCGTGCGCGAGTCGCGTGATCGAGATGCGCGACGGTAAGGTTCGGCGAGACGAACGGAATACGCACCCGACGAACGCCGCCGAAGCGCTCGCCAATTTGCCCACGGACGAAGATCAGGTGGCGGCGCCATGATGGCGATTCTGGCTGCCATTCGGCTCGCTTTGCGGGCCATCGTGCGCTCCAAACTCCGCTCGACGCTGACCGTGCTCGGCATCCTCATCGGCGTTGCTGCCGTCGTCATCGTCGTAGCGCTCGGCACGGGCGTGCAGCAGCAGATCCTTGGGCGCATCTCGAACCTCGGCGCCAACGTCATCTTCATCTGGCCGCAAGCAACGCAAAGCTCGGGAGTGCGCAGCAAAGACAGCGGCAACCGCATCACGGAAAACGATGCCCGCGCGCTCGTACGGGACGCATCGAGCCTTTCGGACGTGGTGCCGTTCAGCTCGACCGGCGCGCAAGTCATCTCCGGCGATCAGAACGTCGTCACGCAGGTCATGGGAACCACGCGCGGATACCTTGACGTGCGAGGGTTCTCCGTTGGCAAAGGACGCATGTTCACCGAATCGGAGGAGCTGCTCAAAGCAAAGGTTTGCATCATCGGAGAGGTCGTTCGGCAAAAGCTTTTCGGCACGCAGGATCCCGTCGGCCAGTACGTGCGTATTGGGCGCCATCCGTACCGCATCGTGGGTCTCTTATCGGAGAAGGGGCAATCACCGTTCGGGGAAGACCAAGACGATCGTGTGATCATGCCCATCGGAAGTTTTCGCGCGCGGGTGCAACCATCGGCACCGGGACGCGTGCAGATGCTCATCGCGTCGGCGAAAGACGAAAAGCTCGTGGATCGAGCCGTCATGCAGATCGACTCGATCTTGCGTCAGCGACACAAGATTGGACCCGGCGAAGAACCGGATTTCGGCGTTCGTACGCAGTCGGAGATTCGTAAGAAGTTCGAGGGCATCGCCGTGACCCTCACGATTTTCTTGTCTTTGATCGCTGCAATATCCCTGTTCGTGGGCGGCATCGGCGTCATGAACATCATGCTCGTGAGCGTCACGGAGCGAACGCGTGAGATCGGCATTCGCATGGCCATCGGCGCGTCCTTCAGCGACATCCTCACGCAGTTTCTCGTAGAAGCCGTGGTGCTCAGTTTGATCGGTGGCTTGATCGGGCTCGGCATCGGTGCGGGCGCAATCGTGCTGTTGGGCAAGGGTCTCGGTTGGCCTTTGTCGCTCCCCCTTCCTGCCGTCGTTGCAGCGATTGGAACGAGCGCCGGGATCGGGGTACTTGCTGGGTTTTTCCCGGCATTACGAGCAGCTCTGCTCGATCCCATCGTCGCGTTGAGGCAAGAATGAATTGGCTCTTCCGCCTCTTGTCGTCTGTCGCGATCGCGTTCCGATCGGTTGTACGAAACAAACTCCGGGCCTCTCTGACGATCGTGGGAATCACCATCGGGATTGCTGCCGTCGTCACGATGACCGCGCTCGGTACCGCAGCACGAGCTCAAATCGGCGGCCAGATCGCGAGCCTCGGCTCGAATGCGCTCATCGTCTTTCCGCAGTCGTCGCGTTCATCGGGTGCAAAGACGACGACAGGGTCGAAGCTATCCGAAGGCGATTGCCAGGCGCTCGAGCGCGAGTCGACCAGCATTCGAGCGGCCGTGCCGTTTCTTCGTTCGAGCGCCCAAGCCGTCTACGAAGGGAAAAACGTCAAAGTCGAAGTGATCGGTTCCCGCAGCACCTACCTCGACGTGCGCAATTGGAACGTCACGCGTGGCGAAGGCTGGACGCCGTCTTCGGAGAACGTCTCCGAAAAGGTGGTGCTCATCGGAGCAAACACATCGAAGGAGTTGTTTGGAACGGCAAACCCCGTCGATCGAACCATACGGATTGGCAAGTATCCGTATCGCATCATCGGCGTACTCGAAGAAAAAGGCCCGTCACCGTTTGGGCAGAGCCAAGACGACGTCGTCGTCATGCCCATCACGACGATGCGTTCGCATGTGCGTTTCGCGCGGCCGGGTGAAACCGACGCCATCTTCATGAGCGCCACGGCGGCGGAGACGACGGAACGCGCAAAGAAACAAGCGGAGTCGATTCTGCGCCAGCGTCACCGCATCCAGGAAGGCGAAGAGGACGATTTCATCATACGTAGCCAGGCCGAGATCAAAGAGCTGCAGGAGTCGATTACAGGGAGTTTGTCGACGCTGCTCATCGGCATTGCCGCGGTGTCGCTCATCGTCGGCGGCATCGGCGTCATGAACATCATGCTGGTGAGCGTCACGGAGAGGACGCGCGAGATTGGCATTCGTATGGCCATTGGTGCGCGCGAAGCGGACATCCTGACGCAGTTTCTCATCGAAGCGCTGGTGCTGACGACGATCGGCGGCTTGACCGGAACGGCCATCGCGTACGGCGCGACGATCGCGATTGGCAAATTTGCCGCTCTGCCCATGGAGATTTCACCGACGGCGCTGGTCGTCGCGCTGGTGGTGAGCTCATCGATCGGGCTCGTCTTCGGGTTTGTCCCGGCCTTTCAGGCAGCGAAGCTGGATCCCGTGCAGGCTCTCGGACGGGAATAGCCTCACCCCCCAACCCCCTCTCCCCTCGCGCCTACGGCGCGGCGGAGAGGGGGCGAAGGCCTCACCCCCCGGCCCCCTCTCCTAGAAGGAGAGGGGGAGTAGAAGGAGAGGGGGAGAAATTGCGCACGCGTAGACGCGTCTTCTTTCCCCCTCTCCCTCGTAGGGAGAGGGGGCTAGGGGGTGAGGCTAATTCTGGTTTTTCTTCATGAGGTCGGCGAAGGTGCCGAACTTGGCTTCGCGCGCAACGCCCGAGCGGTACGCCTGGTACGCTTGCTTTTCGGCGTCTTCCTTGAGCGCGCGGATCGAGAGCTTGGCTTCTCCGCGACGAGGGTCGATCTCGAGGACCTTGGCATCGAGCTTCGTGTTGGGCGGGAACTCCTTGCGCAGATCCGTTCCACGAGCGGTGCCCGTGTGGCCTGCGGGGATGAATCCACGCGCAGCACGACCCGTGACGCCAAGGATGCGTACGGCAAGGCCGCTTTCGGTGATTTGTACGACGGCAACTTTGACGGACTTGTACTGCTGAACGCGTTGCCGAGGTTCGTCTTCACCGGCTGGAAGGGCAGGGTGGAGGCCGATCTTGTGCGCGCCTGCATCGCAGCTCGAAACGACGACGTCGATCTCGTCACCGACCTTGACCACCTCGCTGGGATGCTCGACGGCTTTGAAGGCGATGTCGGCGGTGTGGCACAAGCCGTCGATCCCTGGCTCGAGCTCGATGAAGGCACCGAAAGGCTGAAGCCTTGCGACCTTGCCCTTGTGACGCGTGCCGACGGCGTACTTCTCTTTCACGGCGTCCCACGGATCGGCCGTGGTTGCCTTGTGTGAGAGCCAAAGTTTGCCCTTGTCGTCGATCTTCAGGACTTTGACGTCGATTTCGACGCCGGGGCGGAAGAGGTCCGTGAGTTTGGCGCTGCGATCGTGGCTCGCTTCGGTCATGTGAATGAGGCCTTCGACGCCGCCCGCATCGGGCAGAGCTACGAAGACGCCCCAGGCAACGACCTTGCGCACGATGCCCTTGTGCACGCTGCCCGGCGTGACTTTGCTGAGCGCAGACGTGCGCGCTTGGCGAGCGTCTTCGTCGAGCATTTTCTTGCGGGACACGACGATGTCGCGGCCCTTCTTGGCGTATTGCGTGATGAGGAAGTCGAGACGTTGGCCAACGAGATGCGACAAGTCGGCGCCGTGTCGCAAGTCGACGTGCGACGCGGGAGCGAATGCCCGCAGGCCGCCCAAGTCCACTTCGAGGCCACCTTTGACGGTGCCCGTCACGAAGCCGAAGACGACGTCTTCGCTCTTCGCTGCAGCTTCGAGCTGTTGCTTGAGCTCATCGAGGGGGCGAGGCGTTCCGCGGCAAAGCATGAGCATGCCGCCGCGCACGCCGGTGCTGGCAACCGTCGCGATGAATTGATCGCCATCGGTCGGAATGCCTTCCTCTTCGGGGAGTTCGTCGCGGTTGAACAGACCGATGGCCTTGCCCGCGATGTCGACCCAGATGACCTGATCGGTCACCTTGCAGACTTTGCCGAAGACTTCTTCGCCTACGCTGAAGGCCGGGCGTTCTCGCTGCGCAGCGGCGTGCTGTTTGTCGCGGTGCTTGTCGCGACGTTTGCCTTGCGCGGGACCTTGCGCCTCGGGTTGCTGTTCACCCTGAGCAGCGTCGTCGGTCGATTCGCCCTCGCCTTCGCCTTCGCCTGCGTCAGCGGCAGCTTCGACGTCACCTTGCGGCGCTTCGGTTTGTCCCTGCGCACCAGGCGGCCCCTTGCGCTTCTTGTTGCGCTTGCGCTTCTTCGCGTCACCACCGGCGGCAGCCTGTGGTCGCGGAGCTTGACGTGGCGCGGCGCCTGGAAGGCGATTGCCGATGTCGTCTCCCGGCTGTTCGTCCCAATCTTCGTCGCTCGATTTGGCGATCTGCTCCGGCGCGTTGCCAGAAAGCTGAGCGTTGCCAGGGGCCTCAGTCTCAGCCTGATCGTTGGTGTTTTGTTCGTCCGTGTTCATCCGGGATCTCGGAACGGCTCACGATGCACGATGCTCTTGAGCGAGCGTCGTCGCGCATTCGCGTAGCTCGGAAAGGGGCGGAAACCATAACGTACCTCGCACGCTTGCGCGAGGGTTTGCGACCGTCTCTAGCGCACGATGGGCAAAAATCGTTGCTGCCCGCCGCTCCGGTCGATTCGAAGCGAGCCGCCGCGCGAAAGGTTGTGCACGCTGACTTTGGCGGCTAGCTCTTGCGCAACATCGATGAACGCACGGCCAACCGTGCTGTCGGGAGCTGCTTGAACCACCGGCGTACCCGCATCGCCCCATTCGCGAACGGACGGATCCAGCGGAATTTGCCCAATGAGCGGCGCTCCTGCAAAGTCGGCAATCTTCTGACCACCTCCCGAACCGAAGAGCGTGTGCCGTTTGTCACAGCCATCGCACACGAAATAACTCTCGTTTTCCACGACGCCCAAAATGGGAATGCCCACCTTCTGCGCCATCGACACGGACTTGTAGACATCCTGCAGCGCCACTTCCTGCGGCGTCGTCACGATGACCGCTCCGGTCGTCCGCAACTTCTGCGAAATCGTCAGCGCGATGTCACCCGTTCCCGGAGGCAGATCCAGGATCAAATAATCGAGCGTGCCCCAATCGACGTCGTTCATGAACTGCATGAGCGCGCTCTGAATCATCGGGCCACGCCAAACCACGGCACTCCTCGCATCCTCGAGCAAGAAGCCGATCGACATCAGTTTGACCCCAAACCGTTCGAGCGGCGTGAACCTCTTGCCATCGAGCGAGGTCGGACGACCCATCACGCCGAGCATCGTGGGAATACTCGGCCCGTACATGTCGGCATCGAGCAGCCCGACACGACATCCAAGACGGCTCAGCGCGAGCGTCAGGTTTGTCGCGACCGTACTCTTTCCAACGCCACCCTTGCCGCTCATCACGAGCACGATGTTGCGCACGCCAGGGCAGGGGTCGTCGGGAAGGATGTTCCGCTCGGGAATGCTCACGTCCCACGAAATGTCGACGCTCGACGCGCCCGCTTTGCGGAGCGCCGCGGTGACGTCGTCCTGAAGGCGCCCCTTCCATGAACAAGCTGGCGTGATGAGCGTGATGCTCAGTGAAACGGCGTCGCCATCGACGCGGACATCCCCAAGCATGCCCGCATCGGCAAGCGAACGCTGAAGCTCGGGATCCAAAACGTTCCCGGCCGCCGTCCTGGCGGCTTCAACAGAAATGGCCATGAAAGATCCTCGGATGATGACGTGCCGGGACTCTTTAGATCAGGGAAAGACGCCGTCAATCCAAAATATTCCGTAACGTTACTTTGGAAATCGGAGTTGACGGCGTCGCGGGCGGGCTGAGGCGTTTTACGGAGACGTCGTACCGGCAGCTTTGCCACCGATGCTGGCGCTCGCTTCGACGGACACCTTCACTTCGACGCTGGCATTGACGGCCGCCGTGGCCGCGAGCGTGGTGCACACGAAGGCTTTGCCGCTCGAGGTGATCGCATCGTCGAGGTTCTGACCAACGGTCACGAGCGTGTTGGCTGCGTCGAGCGTCGCTTCGCCGCGCACGCCGATGTTCTGGATGAGCTTGGGTAGGTGCGTTTCGAGGGCTGCGACGAGGTCCAGGAAGTCTTGTGCCGCGCCGCCGACGACTTCGATCTTCACCGTGGGCGGCGTGCAGCTCGCTTCAGCTTGGATTTGCGCGCGACAGCTCGCTTCGCAGTCCGCGTCGAGGTCGCACTCGGGCGGCGTGAGTTTGCCCTCGCAGTGCGGCGCTTGGAACTCCACCGAGCACTCGCCTTTGCACGTGCCATCGCACTGCGCCATCGCGCCTGCTTGAATGTCGCACGTGCCCGAACACGTGCCGTTGCAGGTGCCGTCGCAACGACCCGCGCAGTCGCCGTTGGGCGCGGTGACCGCGCAGGTGCCGTTGCAGGTGCCGTTGCACGTCGCGCTGCAATTGCCGTTGCACGCGACCGTCGCTCCAGCGCTTGCCGTGCACGAACCCGAACATTGCGCCGTGCACTTGCCGGCGAGCTGGCCGGGTTCGCACTTCGCTTCGAGCTGCGCGGGCGTGCACGTGCCCGTCACGTCGCACTTCGCGTTGCAGTCCGCGGTTGCATCGAGGCTCGCTTGACAGCCGCCGCCTTCGACGAGCACGCCGATGGTCACCATGGCGTTCGCCTTGAAGACCTCGTCCATGCCGGCTTCGGCTTCCGCGCACGCAACCTTCAGTTGATCGGCGCCTTTGTCGAGCGACTGCCATTTCGCAGGATCACGCTTGGTCGCCGTCGCGATGCCGATGCATGCGTCCGTGACGTCTTGCACCATGGCGTCCGACAGCGTCACGAGCGCGCCAGAGGCGCCCATGAACGACTTGACGCGGTAGTCGATGTCGAGGTTTGCACCCCACTGAGCTTCAGCCGTGAAGTCGTTGCTGCACGAGATGGCGTCCGCGACATCGCTGCATCCGCTGGCGGAGCTGAGGCCGACGATGCCGAGGACGGTGACGAGAGAAGCTACGGTGTGGAAACGTGAAGTTCGGTTGTTCATGTTGAAAACTCCTTGAAGCAAAGCGTCTTGGTCACCAACACGTCGCCTTGTCGAGCGCGTTGATGGCAAAGATGTAGCAGCGTTGGTGAAGAGGCGAGCCCGGGTCGTCGACACAGTAGGCAGGAAGCCCACTTGGGGACTTGGGGCAATCCGCGCTGGTCGTACACTGATCAGGGAACGCGATGTCCCCGCAACCGCGCTGCCCATCGTTGTGGGTGAAGCACACGGAAGTGCCGGTGAGCGGGCCGCAATCGGTGTCGTCGAGGCACGGCTCACAGAACTTGCCGCTACCGGCGCATGCGCCGAACTTGTGAACGCACATGTTGCCGACGCCCGCGACGTCCTGACATGCGAAGTCACGACCGCAATCCGCGTTCGACCCGCACTCGCGCGCGCATCGCTTCGTCGCTTCGTTCGGCATCGTGATGCAATGGTTGGCGATGCCCCCCGAGCAGTCGAGGTCCGTTTCGCACGGAGCACATTCGTTACGCTTCAAGCACGCTTTGCGCAGGATGCACCCTTGGCCTTCGAACAGCGTGTTGCCGTTTCCAAGGTCGCTCGCAGGCACGCACGGCGTGTTGATCGACACCTTGCCGCAAAGGTTGTTGTTGCCCTTCTGCGGCATGCTGTCGCAAAGCTGGCGCGGGTCGCGCATCGCGCCGCAGTAGTAGCCGCCAGGGCAGTCCGTGTCGGATTCGCAGTCGTTCTTGGTGCAATATGCGTCCGCGTCGCCTTCGCCCTTCGTCACGCACGCAAGGTTCGCGGTGCACTCTTGCGGCGAGCACGAGAACACGGTGCACGGCGATCCGTCGGGGCACTTGCCGATGTTGCAGTTTGCCCTGGCGTAACAGCGCTCCTCGTCGACCTTGCACGTATCCGGGGCGCCACCACATTGCTGCAGGTCGCACTTCTCGCCCGTCGTGCTGCACGAGTACAAGCTCGCGCACTCGTCCTCGAAGGGACACTTGGCGCCCACGCCCCAGTTCTTGCCGTTGGGCTGGCAAGCCATGATCTCGCGATTCGTCCCATCTTCGACGGCAGGCGCGCAGTTCTGCGTCCCGTCGTCCAAGCAGTCGTTGTGCGAGTCGCACTCGAGGATGCAACGGTTGCCAACGCACGTGTTGCCGGCAAGGCACTTCGTCGGGTCGCACTTGCCCTCGCACGCGCCTTCGGGCGTCACATAACCACCCTCGCAGAAAGGCGGCGCCGGCGCCTCGCATGCGCCGAGTCCTCCGAGCATCGTGAAACCAAGGAGCGAGAAGGCAAAAATGAACCGCAAGGCCCCGGGCCGAGCGTGACGCGAAGATGAAGTGACGTGATCGTGCTGCATGGTGACCTCGGCCTCGGGGGCCGTCCTCCGAACGAAGAGACGACGCGGTTGCGCCTCGTCGGCGATCGCGTTCAGGCTAAAAATCCATTCGTCTCGAAAGCGACTTCTCCACACGTGGCTGCTTGACGCGCGGTGAAGGCGCCCGGACACTTTCGCCAGTACCTCATTACGGACCCGGTGGCATCATGCGAAACGATTTACTCTTGCGATGGATGGCCACGACGCTCGTGGCGTTTGGCTTGGTCGGTTGCGCGGAAGAAGTGGACATCGTGCCGGTCCCGGTCTTCCCGAGCGACACGGGACAAGTCCCGCGCGGAAGCGCGGCGATCGAATACGCAGCAGGTCCCTTCGGCATCAGCAAGGGATCCACCGTGCAAAACTTCGAGTTTGTCGGGTTCCCGAACTCGCTCGAAGACACGACCGAGATGAAGCCCATCCAGCTCGCCGACTTCTACAATCCAACCGGCGAAGCAGTCTTTCCCGAGGGCTCTCCTTACGGCGCAGGAACGCCCAAGCCCAAAGCCCTCTTGATCGTCGTGTCGGCCGTCTGGTGCGGACCCTGCAACTACGAAGCAGACGAAGTCCTACCGGGCCTCTACAAAAAGTACCAACCGCAAGGCGGTGAGTTTTTCCTGGTACTCGGTGACGGCCCGACCCCAGGCGTCCCCGCCGAGGCCAAGAACCTCTATCTCTGGGACAAGAAGTACGCCGTCGACTATCCGTCGGCGATCGATCCTTCCTCGAAGCTTGCCGCCCTCTTCGAAGCCGATGCCTACCCGGCAAACCTGATCATCCGCACGAAGGACATGAAGATCATCGACGTCACCTCCGGCGCTCCCCCCGTCGGATCGACGTTCTGGAAGACGTACGAGAAGGTCCTCGCCGGCACGCTCTAAGCGTCTCGAGCAAGAGGAGCTCTGAGCGAAGCGGGTCGTGCGAAGGCGCTACCCGCTTCGCTGCTTTCAGGCCAAGATGCGCCTCATGAAATCGATGTTTCAGCGAGCTCTGGGTTCTGCATTCGTCGCGCTCGTCGTCGTTGCGTGTGGTGGCACGACGCCGGGGGCAAACTCGCCGGGCGGAGCAACGGCGCCCGACTTCACGCTCGCAACGCTCGACGGCAAACAAGCGCGTTTGTCCGACTACAAGGGCAGCGTCGTGCTCATCGACTTCTGGTCGACGACGTGTGACCCGTGCATGATCGAGATGCCGCACCTCGTCGAGATGTACAAGAAGAACAAGGACCGAGGGTTTGTCGTGCTCGCGGTTTCGGCGGACGGACCAGAATCTCGTGCGCAAGTGAGCAGCGTCGTGCGGTCCAAAGAGATGGTCTTCCCCGTGCTGCTCGATGAAGAAACGGTCGTGACTGCGCGATACAATCCCAAGCGCGAGCTTCCCTTCACGGTGCTCGTGGGCAAAGACGGGTCGATCATTCACAAGCGTGGTGGCTACACGTCGGGCGACGAAAAAACGCTCGCTGCAGAAGTGGAAAAAGCGCTCGCCAACTGATCGCTCGAGTGCGCGGCGTGTGTCCCAGCCGCGGGGCTGTCGTGATACAAGGCGCCGGTGAAGTCTTCTTGGCGCCGTGTCGCTAGCTCGTTTCTTTTGGTTCTTGGCGCGTTTGCCGTAACGAACACCGCAAGCGCGCTCGATGTACCCGGCCCCAAGGGGGAACCCATTGGGCTCGACATCACGAACACGAGCGTCCTCGACTACCGCTGGGACAATCGCAACAACGATCGCAACGCGTTCAACCCGCGGCCCATCGTCGACGATCACTACGGCGAGTGGATCGATCGTCTCAACATCCAGGCAAGCTGGTGGCGCTTTCGGTTCGGCCTGCGAATCGATTCGGCCGTCTACTTTGCGACGCCGTCGCGCAACGACGCGCAACGCATGGCAACGGACCAAATCGCGGACGTCTTGAAACGCAATCCCGACGCGGCCGTCCCTGAAGTCGTCGACTACACGAACCGGTTCTACAAGGAGCTCAATACGAGGTTCCTGAACAGCGTGTATCCGGCCAAACTTTGGATTGGTTACAACCAACCGGGCATCGACGTCACGGTGGGCGACTTCTACGCGCAGCTCGGGCGCGGGATGGTCTTGAGTGTCCGGAAAATCGACGAGCTTGCGATCGACACGACGATTCGCGGCGGCAAGGTGGTGCTCGACAAGAGTTTCGGCAAGGTTCGTCTTGGCGGAACATTGCTTGCGGGTCAAATGAATCCGCTGCGATTCGACGAAGTGAGCGGCCGGAGGCTTCACGGCGCAGGTTCGCCGCTGTTTTTCGGGTTTCCCTCGGGGCAACCCGTCACGACGTACACCCAGAGCGCGCAGCCCATACAGGATGCGCCGCGTCCGAGCTACCTCGAGGACACCATCATCGGCGGGCGTGTCGAAGGTGGCATCGACGCGGTGCAGATTGCGGCAAACGGTTCGGTGATGCTCCGCAAGAGTTTTACGGAGCAGAACCTTGCGTGTCGTGAGAGCTGCGATCCGAGCGATTCCAAGTGCATTGACAATTGTTTTGCGACGTACCCCGAATTCACGCTCCTCAATGGCGGGCGCACGCACAATGAAATACGCACGTTCAGCGGATCGGTGAACATTCCTTCCATTGCCGGCGTGGGCGACCTGTATCTCGAAGCTGCGGGACAACAATTGCGGCAGGGGCACGTTGCGGAAATCGATGCCAATGGCAAGGCGACTTCACGAGCGGCGGACATTTCGGGCTATGCGCTCTATGGGAGCGCGAACTTTGGCAAAGGCCCCATTCAAGTTTCGCTCGAAGGAAAGCATTACCGGCGCTTTTTCCCGCTTGGGGCAAACATCGACATCACGACGCCCGGGCACAGCGCGCCCGAATATGCCGTCGTCGCATACAGCGCGCCGCCCACGGCAGAGCCGATTTACGTGGAGCCCATCGAGGCTCCGAACGTTTGTATGACGGGTGGTCGTGGTCGTGTCGATTATAAATTCAACGACCATACTGCCGTTTATGCGTGGGCTGGGAAATATCGCAGTTGGACGGAGACGCCGACGAATGAATTGTGCTCGTCGCTCGACGACAAGCTACGCACCGATACATGGGACACGGCGGTGGGTATCGATTTCAGTCGAGAGGGTGGCAAATCGCATGCGCGCGCGTGGCTCGGCATGCGTATGGCCGAACGAGCCATACCGACGGGCGGGACGACGGTGAATGGTGACACGGATGTGCTTTATTACGAGGGGTACCTTCGGTACGACCTGGTAAAACATTTGAAGGGCCCGTTTTCATTGCAGTTTCAAGGGTTTCACCGCAATCGATATTTGCCTGCGTCGCATCCGCGTCCGTGGAACGAGGGCGAGAATTACACGGCGCTGCATTGGTCGCCGCATCTATCGGCGGTCGTTGGTTATGAATATTCGACGCGACCTGGATGCAATCCCGCGCGGTCGACGAACGATCAATTCGAGGTGGTGCTTTGTCATTACGTAAGCGGCGGGTTCACGTATCGTTCGGGTAGCACGTCCAAGCTGCTCGATCAGATATTCAATACGGTGAACGTATTCGTGGGACAACGCCGTGGCGCGATAAGGTGCGTATCCGGGGTTTGTCGCTTGTTTCCGCCGTTCGAAGGGGCGAGGGTGGAGCTGGTGTCGAGGTTTTAGCGGATGAGATTTGAATTTTTGCGTGGGGGTTGAATCCGCGGCGTCATGCGTGGCCGTTTTTTTTTCTTTGCAAAGTAGCGCGATACTTTATCATCGGCCCTCGACGCGATGAGCGACGACTCCAGCGATGCAGAAGAGGACCGGCTTCGCAAGGCCGTGCGGCTCGACCGCTATGCCGACATCCTCGCGCATGTCGTGCACTTCGGGACCGACCGGGCCGAGGAAGTCGTCGCGCGTTTCGGACTCTCGCTCGAGCGATGGCGGAGCATCGACAAAGCGTGGACGAGCGAGCTCGCGCTCGGCATGAAACGACAACAACGCGAACAGGCGCTCCGCTTCTCCGCTGCATTTCATGGTCGAAGGCAGCGCCTCGCGCGGCAGCTTCCGCCCCTCGACTCGATTGGTGACGCGCCCCAAAAGGCGGACCTCGACCTGCCGGAGTCCCCGCCGCCAAACGTCGCCACCCAACCCTCGGGTGTGCCCTCGTTCATGCTTCAGCCCGCAACGCCGCCGTCCGCGCCGCCGCCCGCATCGTCCTCCCCGTGGGCCCGCGGCGTGCCCATCACGATGCCCGCCGTTTCCCCCGCGATCATACCCGCTCCCGCGCCAGCGCCGTCGAGCAAGCCATTACCGTTTCTCGAAGGCATCCCCGCGTCGGCCGCCCTGCAATCAGCCGTCGAGCATGCCCACGCAATCCAAGGCGCGCCTTCCCCGGCGCTCGTCCCAATCGGGATGACGGCGCCGGCGAGCGACGACATTTCTGCCATTGCACGAAAAATCCTCCCTTTCACCAAGCAATCTCCCAGCGAACCGCCGCCGTCCCGAGAAGTCGAGCTCACCCTCGAACAGCACGCCTCGCTGCACGTCGATCTCGAAATGGTGCCCGAGCAGGAGGCGGAGACGCTCCGCCGTTATGGCCTGAGCGCCAAGCAGCACGCACGTCTCGACGAAGACTGGGAGGCACGAATCGCCCTGGATCCGAGGCTCGCAGCGGCCTGGCAGCAGGCCATTGCGCAATATCGAGCCTGGCTCTCGAGCACACGCGCACGCTGA
This sequence comes from Polyangiaceae bacterium, assembly GCA_016715885.1. Taxonomy (NCBI): domain Bacteria; kingdom Pseudomonadati; phylum Myxococcota; order Polyangiales; family Polyangiaceae; species Polyangiaceae bacterium. The sequence continues at coordinate 69,711 of JADJXL010000026.1, read as the reverse complement.
GAGGAGCAATTCAATGCCGAAGCTCGTCGTGAATGGTGCGAAGCTCAAATGCGGCGAGGGGATGGCGCCATCGACGTTGACGATTTTGCCGTCGAATAAGGCTGACGCGACCGACCTGCCCGTCGCGACGAAGCTCGATAACAAAGCCATGGTGAACATCGCGCCGTTCGGGATGTGCAAGACACAGGCGAACCCGCAAGTGGCGACCGCGACCTCGAATGCGGGCGGCACGCTGACGCCCCAACCCTGCGTGCCCATCATTCCCGCGCAATGGTCGGACGGCTCGGACGGGGTAACCCTGAAAGGGGTGAACGTGCTCACGGACTCGTCGACGTGCACGTGCCAATGGGGAGGCAAAATCGAAATCACGGATCCCGGCAATCCAGTCGAGGTCGAGTGAACATCGCGTCATCCACCGAGCACCCCATTTCAATCCGAGCCATGGCGCTCGGGTCGGATCCGCGCCCCGTCGTGAAGCTCTCCGGCGTCGAGGAAGCGTCCCGCCCATTTTGTTTTGTCGCCCACGTCGTCGTCGACGAACCCTCCTCCCTCGTCGCTCGCCTGCTCGGCAGGCCCATCACGCTCACGCTGCGCGCCTCCGCGGGCCACGAACGCCGCATCCACGGCATCGTCGAGCGTGCATCGGTCGGCACGTACCTCGCGGGTCACATCGCGGGCCACGAAGCCGTCCTCGAGCTCGTCATTGTCCCGCACGTCGCGCTCCTCGGACAGCGCACGCTGAGCCGCGTTTTCCAGGACATGACCATGCCCGCCGCTGCATCGGCCGTCCTTGCCGAGCACCATATCGCGCACCGCTGGGACGTCGCGCGCAAATACCCACCGCGCGAGTATTGCGTACAGTACCACGAATCCGATCTTGCGTTCGTCGCGCGGCTCGCCGCCGAGGCGGGCGTGCATTACCACTTCATCGACGTGGGCGAGGCGACCATGCTCGTCTTCTGCGACGCCGCAGCCCTGCTCTCGCCCGTGCCGAACGTGCGCGAGCTTCATGCGCGGCCACACGAAGACGAAGCGGGGAGCACGGCCGGCGATCGCCCGTTGCGCGAGGATCAAGTGGCCGGCTTCCACGTCAGCCGCCGCGTGGCACCGGCGTCGGTCCTCATGCGCGATTACGACTTCGAACGGCCGCTGCTCGACCTCCGGGGCGCCAGCGCGCCGCTCACGGCCCCGATCGACCACGAGCTCGCGCCCGTCCCCTCGACACCCACGCCCGGTTTGTCCTTTTACGAACACCACGGCGAATACCAAGAGAGCGACGTCGACGGCACCAACGCGACCCTCATACTCGAGCAGCTCCGGCGTGACGTCGAGGTCGGCGAGGGCGACACGGGTTGTCGTCTGCTCGCGCCGGGTCATCTCCTGGAAATTCACGAGCACCCGATCGCCGGGCTCAACGAAACGTACGTCGTGACGCGCGTCGAGCATTCCTACACGCAGACGCGTTACCAGGCTCGTTTCCAGGCCGTTCCGCGGCGCCAGCCGTATCGACCCGCGCTGCCGGAGCGGCGCATCGTGCAGGCGCTCGAGAGCGCGACGGTGACGGGACCCGTGGGGCAGGAGATCCACACGGACGAACATGGTCGCGTGCGTGTGCGGTTTCACTGGGACCTCCGACGCGGTTTGGAGGACCGAACGAGCTGCTTCGTGCGCGTCGTGCAACCGTGGGCCGGCGTCGGCTGGGGCTCGCAATTCATCCCGCGCATCGGCATGGAGGTGCTCGTGTCGTTCCTCGGCGGCGACCCCGATCGCCCCGTCGTCCTCGGCTCGCTCGTGAACGCGACGCACCCGCACCCGTTCGCGCTGCCGAGCGCCACGCGATCGGGCATCCGCACGTCGAGCACGCCACACGCCACGGGCTACAACGAGCTGTCGTTCGAGGATACCGCGGGCGCCGAAGAGCTCTTCTTGCGCGCCGAGCGCGATTTGCGCGAAAACGTGCAGAACGACCGCATCACGGACGTCTCGCGCGACCGGCACACGCGCGTGGGACGCGACGATTACACCACCGTCGAAGGGCTCGAGAGCACGCGCATTCGGGGCAATGAAAACCGCGTCATCGAGGGCGACTTGTCCGTCAGTGTAAGCGGGAGCTCGACCCTGTACGTAGCGGGAAGACGCAATACCATCGTGGAAGGAGATCATGCGATCGTCTCCACAGGCTCGGTCGCGGTCGACGCGGGCGGCGACGTGCGTATCGCGAGCGATGGCTTGCTCGCCTTCAGCGTCGAGCACGGCGAGATCACGACCGACGTGGACGGCTCGGCGCGGACTTCGGCGACGCGCGAGGTGCTGATCCGCGGCGAGGAGCGCGTGCGCATCAAGTCCGGGGACACCGAGATCCTGCTCACGCCCGACGGCATCACGCTTCGCGCGAAGGAGATCCGCATCGAGGCGCAGGAGAAGCTCGACCTCACCGGGAAGGGCCCCGCGCTGTCGCTCGGCGACGAGGCCGAGCTCGTCGCGAAGAAGGTGCGCATATATGGCGAAAAGAGCGCCCTCGAGCTCGATTCGAACGCCAAGATCTGGGGAGACAAACTCGAGCTTCAGCCGCCTTCGTCGCCCGCGCCCGAGCGTGACGAGGAAACGAACGAGCCCAAGACGAAACCGATTTCCATACGTTTCCTCGACGAAAACCACGAGCCCTACGACGGTCGTAGCTACCAGCTCGTCGCTGGGGGACAACGTTTCCGCGGCGAGCTCGACGACGATGGCGTTTTGAAGGCGGACGTGCCCGAGGAGGCGGAAACGGCCGACGTGATGATTTGGATCGATACGTTCCCCGAGGGGCGGAAGCGTCGGTATTCATTTCAAATTGGCGAAATCCCCGGGGCGAATACGCCACGCGGTGCAAAACAGCGGCTAAAGAGCCTTGGCTATTATTCCGGGCAGGTGAATGATATCGCCGACGAGGCCCTGCGGCGCGCGGTAAAATGGTTCCAGGACGATTACGAGCTCGAGACGAGGACCGGCGAGCTCGACGCATCGACGGTCGGCGAGCTCGAGAAGCTCTACGGTCAATGAATGGCGCATTGCGGAGGGGACGACAGCGATGGGTAAGCCGAAGTTCACCGTGACGAATGATGGCATATTTACGTCGGTCTCGGTCACGATGGAAACGGAATTGCCGCCGATGATCTTCGTGGGGATCAACGAGGCGCTCGCAGAGGTGCCGCCCAATGCGACGTGGCTGTCGAAAACCGATTACAAGTTCGAGCACGTCATCGATGCCGAGGAGATGAAGACCGCGCAATTCATCGAAGAAGTGCTCTCGTGGATCTCCCTCCGCCTCCAGACATGCGACTGGCAGCGAATGTCGAGCCCGGATGGGCCATGCCATGGCGCTTTGACGGAGGCCTGGAAGAGCCAGGAGTCCATCATCATGGATTGGTCCGAGGATCCGATGGGACTCGACGAGCAATGGGCGCAGGTTTATTCGGAGCTCTTCGCGGGCATTACGTACGACGGCCTCGCTGCATACTCCATGGGGGATGGTTTTGGCGACGCCTGGGAGGAATACATTTATTCGCGTCTGCAGACCGAATACCTCGAGCACGCGAAGGTGACGAAGCAGGTCGTGGTGGACATAAAGACCAACAAGTTCAAAACGGTGACGACGGGCCGCAGCGTCATTTCTTGGGAGGATCCGAGGCAGCGTGTCATCGTCGACGAGGCGGAGGACAAGGCGCGGGTCTGGAAAATGAACGATGACCCGGCCTCGCCCATGGTTGCCGCGTGCCAGCATCTCGCCACGCTCGGGCTCGTGACGCGAGGGTTTCGCATTGAGCTTGCAAAGAACGAGCTGCAACCCTCGATTGACATGATGGGCCTCTCGGCGGCGCCGGCGTTCGGTTCGCCTGTCTTCGGTTCGCCCGGCAAATGGCTCTGGCGCGGAGATAACGACGTGACAAACGTCGCAAAGATGTGCGCGGAATCGCCGCCTCTCGCGCCGGGATCCGTTTACACGTACCATAGCCACCATCAACTAGCGTTCACCGAGGTCATCGTGGGAAAAGCGCTCGTGAAGGACGGGGCGGACCCCAGCGCGAGCCTTCGGGCTCGGATCGAGGCTGCGACGGGCAAGGTAAGCAGCAAGGTCCCGGACGCGATCAAGGGCATTGAAAAAAAGGACCAAGCGGACTTCGACGCTCTGCCCGACAAGACGGGCTACAGCATTCAACCCGTGACAGTGAAGTGGCAAGGTCAAGGGAAAGGCTCCCACATTTTCCACGTGCTGCGCGTCCACAAGGACAAGACGCGCGTGCAGCTCTTCGACGCCGGTGGCGGGGGCAATTCGAGAGAGCCGATGGAGAATGAGAAGGATGTCAATGGCCGCTCCCTCGGCCGCGGGCTCGTCCTCGAAAGCGGATTGGGATCCAACATGGATACGTGCGCGTACACAAAAATTTACAGCAACGACGCCGGGCCGCCGAACGGCGTGGGTATCTCGAAGCCGGCCCCGGATCTGCAAAAACAAATCGATTTAATGAAAAAAGCCCGCCCCATTGGCCTCGCGCGTCTGGTGCTGACGGAGCGAACATCGAGCCGGCGGAGCTCACGCCGGAGCATGTCCTTTTCGTGAGCAAGCTCCTGCGGACGTACCGCGACGGAGACGATCAAAATTACACAGTGGCTCGTTATCTCTGGTCGCTCAGGAACACGCCGGGTTTTTCCTCCGTGCAACCGTGGTGGTTCCTCTTTTTACCGACGGGTGTGCTCGCGCGGTGCATGTGGGCCGTCGGCTCCCGGACGATGAAGCTCTCGGATTTCATGGCAAAACACGCCCCCGACCTGGCGACGATAAAGGAAAAGCAGAATCAATATAAAAGCAAAGATAAAAACGATTGGTTCCTCTTTGGCGACGATGGCGACCTTTCGATGGATCTCAACTATAGGGAATCGCTGATCCTCACGAGCATTGCCGACCCGTCGTTTCCGGGGCGCGTGAAGATCGTCCGGCGCTTGAAGAGCAAACCCGTCAACGATGGCGCAGCGCACGTGGCCGAGGGAATGACGAACGTACCGACGGCTTTCACGAAACCCTTGCCTGGCGTACCGGGGCCTCGAAACGTCATCCTGCCGGTCTATCAAAAGAGCGTGAAAAGGAAGACCGCGATGGGAAAGGAGTATTCGGTGACCGATACATTCCATCACGGCCACACGATCCTCGGGTGGAACTTCGTTTACGTGAGGGAAGACTTCGACGACCCCGACAAGCTGCGCAACCTCGAAGGCCAGGCGCTCGATTACTTCAGGGAAGGCTGAAGCGTGGCATCATCACGACCGTGGCTCTGAAACCGCTGGCAGAATGGGAATCCGAACCTGCGAAGCCTCGCAAAAGCCAGCCGGAACGCGAATTCAATCAATGAGTTCTTGCGCCAACTCAGGGAGTAAGGCAGCGTGTACTATGCCATCAGGACGGAAATACCATGCAGGAGGGTGAGCGGCTAGGCCGCCGGTAGCGATGGATCGATTGGCGGAAATGGGTCAAGGGGAGTGTGCGGTCACGCCACGAGCAATGCATCAATCATGCAAGTGGAACATGTCCCATTTGACCGATCCACTATTCGTCCCGGATCGGATGATGCCGACTTGGCGTTCCTGAACGACAACGCCGGGGGCCGTGTACACATCGATCCTTGGCGTTGCTTCGTCGCTCCAATACCCCTGAATGCGGCTGCACGGGTTTGTCTCGGTGCAACCATTCGCGCTGACTTCCTTGCTCACGACCACCTCGAGGCGATGGTATTGCTCGGGTTGATTGTTTTCTCTCCAATAATTCGTCACCGGCGCGGCGCTTTGCGCCGACACGCATCCGGGCACGGTGCCCACGCAATCGAGTTTCATGCGCGTTTCATTGGTGCCAGCTTGATTGCACGCGCCATTGAGGTGAAGCCTCCAGTATCCCGATGTGCTTCCCTGCACGTAACCGAAGAGAATTCCGCCGCTCCGCGTGAACCACGAATGGCAATACGGACCTTCGCCGAGAATGTCCGTCTCGACCGTGAAATTGACGCGCTGTCCCTGCTCGGGCAAATATATGAACGAAGGGCTGAAGTTCGACCCCGTGGTATATGCCTCGACCGCGGTGCCCGTGCGGGTCCATGAGATATTCGTCCCTTGCGCGCCGCCGGGTAGCCAGGGGCTCCAATCCGTGCCATCGAACGGGTCGTAAAAGTCCGCGCCGCATTGGCCATCGACGGCGACGTCGATTTCGGTTTCATCATAGCCGCGCTGCAAATTGAGCATTGGAGTCGACCCGCTACAGCCCGCGCCGTCGATTTGCACGGCATAGTTTTCCCCCGTGACGGGAACGTCGTACACCGTCATCGCGTAATATCCGTTCGCGTCCGTGTAGGCGACGTCGGCATTGGGCAAATCGGTGCGGTACACATAGCGCAGTTCGACGGGCGCGTTGGAAACGGGTATGCCATGGGGATCGAGGACGCGTCCGCTGACGCTGACGACGGGATCCACGCTTGCCATGCGGAGATCGACTTTGCCGAGATGCTGGCCGGGCTGCAAATTGAATCCGGGTTCCTCGACCATTTCATACCCTGGGAGGACGGCGTACGCGGTATAGTTTTCGCCGGTCTTGGGGACGTCGAAAACGCGAACTTCATAGGAAATCCAGGGGCCGGGCGTTGCGGGCGAATACGACGGCAAATCGGAGCGATACGTGTATTCGACATGAACGACCGCGTCCATGAGCAATGCGCCTCGCGGGTCCCGAATGGTACCCGAGAAGGACGTCGTCGGAACTTTTGCCTCTGCGGCCGACGCGGCGAGAAGCGTGGCGAATGCGGCGGTGAGCGAAAGCGAACGAATACGGGAATCGAGCGGTATACGAAACATGGTGTGTCTCCTGGGTTTTTCCGCGGAGTGAGTTGCGGTGCAGGAGCTCATGGCAATCGGCGTGCCGAGCTGGAAAAACGCAGAAAAGCGCATTGGGCGCAGAGGAAGCCGGTGCGATTGATCGATGGATGGATCAGGTGATCAGATCAGGTGATCAAGTAACGATCTCGATGGTGTCGAGACGGGGCCTCGGGGCTCTGCGGAGCGGACCCTGGCGGCGCCTGGCGACGAAGGCAGTTGCGATTGCCGCATGGCATGCGTCGGCGAGACCTCTCCGTTGAACGCATTCGCGTGCCTTGCGCTTGGCGTGGTGGATACAATCATTCGAGAGTTACAGCGCAGTCATCGATGGCGAGCGGGTGAGGACACTGTGCTCCCAGCGTCACAGCGCCTGATATCTTCGTTGCCGCGCTCTCCCCCTGATAACGCTCGATTCTGCACGAGCGTGCCCTCAGACGCCCGATGCCAAATGACACTCCAGCCGTGCCAAACCTCGGATATGCGTCGAGGTACACCAGCGACATCCGTTGCAGTCCAGTAGTCGACTTGTTTTGTTGTTGCATCGATATGGAATCCTCCTTTGGGAAAGCTATTTTCGAGCCATTCGTCCAAAGGAACGCATTCTGCTTCATTCGAGGATTGAACCTGATTTTCGAGGCTCGGTCCGGCGAAAAGATAGTCTTGGACGTCTCCAGCCAGCGGAAATAGATGCAGCTTGCCGTCGGAAGTGTGGAATGACCCGACGAAGTCCGTCCAATTCTTTTGCTCGGGAGGTGCAAGTGAAATAACCGCGGCGCTGGTGGTTTCCCTCGAAAGCACCTTTTCTCTAGGGTACCCCACATAACCTGCGTGCGAATGAGTGCCCCCGAGCTCGATGGGAATGCCTGCCGCAACGAGCGCTTCGTTCATCCGGCCAACCACGGTCGCTGGGCCATCGGCACCCGGAGCACCTTCGACCAACCAGTGATAAATGGCATCGACGTCGATCATGAAACGTAAGGGAGCGATAACGCAACGAGGGAAAGAGCGTATCTGCACAGCCATTGCATGGCCGATCATTTCGTCTGGTTTGGACGATCGAATCGATTTGCATTTGCGTCGTCGTTCGACTTTTCTGCGCGCCTGCCAGCCGCCGATTTGCTAGGCTGCGAGGATGAACGCCGCGGTCGTCACGGTCACGTGCCCCAAATGTGGGGGTGAAGCGAAAGGAATCAAGCCATCGGGCACGGCTCAGGTAATCCCGTGCACGTATTGCGGTATGGAGTTGCATATTCCGAGGATTGGCAAGCGCGAATCGAGCGAGATCCGAGTTCCGTACGAAGAGACGCAGACAGCGGTCGATGAGCAGAGCCGGTCGACGACGGGGCTGGTGGTCGTCATCGGCTGCGTCACCATCGTGCTCGGCGTTTTCGTCTTTGCTGATGGGCGGCAGGATTCGCGCTCCACGAACGTCGTCGAAGATTTCGATCGGCGTCAGGTGGCGCGGGAGAAGTGCATCGCGGAGTGCAAAGACGCGTGCAAGGACGCGCCGCGGCAAACGCAGAAAAGTGCGCCCCGATATGGAGTCGATCCGGATTCGAACCCGACGATGCAGAAGGCCGAAAGGATGCTGTGCGAATCCGAGTGTGAACAGCGATGCGAAATGCCCGCCAAATAGCGCCAACTGGACCGGATCTGGTGGAGCGTCCACGTTTGGCGGAACATACGGCCGCGCTGACGCCACGACTTGCGATCCGAACAGCAAACGATGGTTTTACCGGCGAAAGCCTGGCGGCCGCCAGATCTCCGACAGGTAGGTCGACCTCTTATTGAACCGCGCTTCACCATCGGTCCGTCACAATCCACATCAATAACGATCTCGTCACAGCAAATCTCGGACGTGTTGCTGGCGCAGCCCTGCCGAAAACGCCCTCGCCCGCATTGCACCGCCGCGCAGCCCTGCCGAGCGCGTCCGCGCCCACATTGCACCGCCGCGCAGCCCTGCCGAAAACGTCCTCGCCCACATTGCACTGCCGCGCAGCCCTGCCGAGCGCGTCCTCGCCCGCATTGCGCCGCCGCGCAGGCGTGCCGAGCGCGTCCTCGCCCGCATTGCGCCGCCGCGCAGCCCTGCCGAGCGCGTCCTCGCCCGCATTGCGCCGCCGCGCAATCGTTCTGGAACGAGCTCGCCGGCATTGCGCCATGGCAAGCTGTTCGGTACTTCGCACTCCGCAACAGCGCATACGCGCGTCCTGCGTCTTCACGGCCGCTCCCCACCTTGAGCCGAGCCCCTCATCCCGGTATCCTCGCCCTTCTTGCATTCTTCTGTCCCACGAGGAGGTACACGATGAAACGTTTTCGCTGGTCTCGCCCGCTCACGATGGCCTTCGTCATGAGCGTCCGCTCGCTGCACTGTCGAGCGGCTGCTCCGATGACTCGTCCACCACGACGGGCGCGACGAACCCCACGGGCGATGCGTTCGGAGGCGCGGGCGGGATGTTCGGATGGCCGAGCTTCACGCGGTTTTCGCGGTCCTTGGCATACTCGTCGGCGGGCGGGTTCTTCGTCACCGAGCGTCGATCGTTCGGGGTCGGTGATTCGTGGTCAGTGTAGCCTTGTTCACGATCCAGCTCCCATCGGTCGTCGCAGAGCCCTCGGGACATGTCCGGAGTTGCGCGACGGGGAGCTTGCGACTCTCGAGCTCATCGTGGCAGAGTCAAAGTTGGGATCATTGGTGGTCGTCACTCGGGGAGGATCCCGAGCCGTCTTCGTTCCCTCACGCGCGGAATCCCTACCCTCTCGCTCGCATGCCAACGCACTCGCCCTACTCCCGCGTCGGGTATTGACGCGCGGACGAGGCCAGGCGATAGTTCATCTGAGCTAAGCCCCGGCAGGATAGCACCGTGACACCCAACCTCGACGACCTCTACATCGTGTTGAGCCAATGGGCAGCGGCGGGAAAGCCGCAAACTTACAAACAGTTGTCGCGTGCATACCAGGCGAGAACTGGCGACTGGGTAGAGTTCTATGGCGGGTGGGACGCACCACTTGGTGAGCTCAACAATCGCCTTGCCTCGATTGGCGCTCCGGCAATTTCGGCACTCGTCATCCTGCAGGGACAAAACGAGCCGGGCGGAGGATTTTGGGGCTCCGCGCCAAATGTTCCGCCGCGGCCCAAACGATACGACGACCGAATTGCGGAGTGGTCTCGAATCTTGAGGGATGTCCTCACGCATCGCTGGCCGCCAATGCTCCCACCCTAGGTATCGAAGCGCACGCACAATTGCACAGAACTGCACACCGACACTCGATCACAACAATCATGGGACCTATCCTCACCCCCGATGCTCCACTATCTCGCCTTCCAAGGGGCCTGGATGCGGCTCAGCGAAACTGGCTTGAGGGTATCAGATATTCAGTCGAAATAGTTGATCTTGCATATCATCGACTCGCCGCAGTGCTTGGCGAGCTTAGTGATCGGATCAGCGGTCCTGGCGAAGTTCCGGTCGAGTCATACATCTATGCTTCGGTCCTGCTCGACGCCTGGACGGTTGTAGATGCTTCTTGGCGGCTCAAGCGCTTCATACTGGACAGCCGAATGCCGCGACCACCGGGACCACCGGCCGCAAAGGAAGGTGCGCAACCCAAAGCTATTCGGGCTCGCATGTTCGCGGAAGCGGTCAAACCCATGAAGCAGTTGCGCGACGGCTTTCAACACCTCGACAACAAGGTTCTTGAAGCTGCCGGAGTCAGGCAGCCGGTATGGGGATACGTCAACTGGGTCAAGATTTATCCGCTGGACCACCGTATGCATTCGTGCTCCCTCGTGCCGAGCGTTCCAGGCATTGGCACGAGTAGATTTGACCTTATAAATCCCGTGGGTCGTCGTTTCCATTCCGAGGTCGACCACGTGACGCTCAGCGCGTTTCAAACGAGTGCCGATCTCTCTGCGCTTCACAGGATTATCAGGGATCTCGCTGGTCAGCTCAATGAGATGCTGCGCCCCTACGTTCAAGGGCTTCCCGCAGGCGGCGATAGTTTCATTCTCGGGCTCACGCTGCGCGCCACAACCAACTCGTTCGCGGAGTCGCATGCGCCGATTGACGACGGCGGCCCCGAGTGCAGTGAGACCTCAGACCCGTCCGATGACCCCGACCGCCGCCGGTGAGCGGCTGGCCGTTAGCGGCCAGAGAACAATGCATGTTGGTGTCGTTTGCGAAAATCCCCAACCACCTTGGCGGTTTGGATGGAAAAATCCCCAACCACCTTGGCGGTTTGGATGGCGCAACACTGGCGGAGCCTGACGGGAAAAACTCGTGCCACCTCACGATCGCCATATCCCGTGGGCGCAAGTGGATCCGAATCGCGCCGCCAACGGCACCCGAACCGCATTGCGAGTCGATCTGAATTTTGTTCGAAAGTGGATCTGATTTAGAACGCCGCTGATGCAACCAGGCCGGTAACGGATTCAGCGCGCTGGCGCGACTGACGAGTTTCCCGACGCATGACAGCTCGTCCACCGTGAGCGTGGTGGATTTGCTGGGCAATGGTAGCACCTAGGACGAAAAAACCGGCAAATTCGGTGTTGCATCGTCTGCCCTGGTTTACCCCAACCCCAACGCTGCGTATCCCTTCCCACAGCGTGAAGACGACTCGTCTTCGGCGTTCACGGAACGCGCAGCTCGTCGTCGAATTTCCCGGGCCTGCGACACACGTATGCATCGGCGCCAGCCAATACGAGCGCAGCATCACGCAAAACGCATCGGTTCACGCCCGACGCATCTTCGGAAATGGCAGCACGAGTTGCCCAAGGGGCACTCGTTTACGTTTCGGCAGCCCGCGCGCCCATAGCCCCGCACGCGCCAAACCTTCGCGTATCGCATGCGGCGTCAGCGCAACCTGTCGCCATTTCATTGGCCCTGCACACTCGGGGCAAACATTGACATCCACCGCGAATACATGTCTGAGCAACCACGCCCATGGCTTGCGTCGTGCGTGCGTCTGTTCTGCTTCGTCTTTCTCGAAATGCTCGCCAAATAGCGCCAACTGGACCGGATCTGGTGGAGCGTCCACATTTGGCGGAACATACGGCCGCGCTGACGCCACGACTTGCTCGCGCAATGCCGAATTCGGTGCCAATACCCCGTGGAAACGGATCATGTGCAAGCGCGGAGGCGGCACCATTGCACATATCCGAGCAATCAATTCGTACGGCTCCAGCGTCACGAATCTCGTTCCGTCGCGCCAAGCCTTTTTGAGCTCGTAACGCAAGTCCGTACCCACTTCAGTCAATCTCACTGTCGCAATCGGAGGTCTCGCCAAATACCGGCACATCCGCTCCACTCGCTTGCGATCCCGCCCATCGATCGCATCCCCCGCATACACGTTGAAACCCTGCACCACCACCGCGCATTCGCCCGTGCCCATTGGTGGTGCTTCTACGCGACGTGTCTTTGGCGTTTTGGCCGCTACCTCGTAACACGCCCCAAGTGCCGGATCGATAGCGCTAGCCTCTTCTCCAATATCCTCAATACCCGTTTGGTTGTACGTTCCGCTACTTCGTACACTTCCTCCACCGTCGGATGACCCCAGGAGAGCGCGCCGGCAGGGGGTCGAAGAACCGGTCGACGGCTTCCGGAACCGGTCGATGACCTTCGGAAACCGGTGCGCGCGGGGTCCTTGGACCGGTCGATGGCTTCCGGGGACTGGTCGATGGCGTCCGCGGCGTGGTCGATCATCTCCGTTTCATGGTCGGCGGCTTGCGCTGCTCGGTTGGCGACGGCCTTGCCGTCCGGAATGAGCCTCCGAGGGTGGATTGGGGGGGCCTCTCTTCGAGATTGGGCACTTGCTGTGATCGGTCGGTGGCTCCCTTCACCAAGTCCGCGCCCTTCGTCGCCTGGGCGTCAAGGCTCATTCGACGCTTGGTGGCCTCCGTGCGCCGGACCGGAGGGCTCGTCGCGAGGGCGGCGCGGTGCCGACCGTTGGGTCGCGAGTCGATGTGACGCACGTCGGCCCTGCGGAGGTCGTCAGTTGCGCCCGATCATCAGATTGTGCGCTGCCGACGGACGCAAAGTTGAATGTCGTCACGTGGGTCGTCGGCGGGAGTTTTCACATCGCGGGAGTTTTCACATCGCGGGAGTTTTCACATCACCGCGGTCGCAAGGAATATCCTCAATTCGTCGACTTTCACGGCGTTGCGATTGCCACTCGGATCCGTGACCAGCACCGGCCCGAGCACCCAGTAATCGTTTTCAATCTCGACCGTGCTTGCGAGCGGATCTTAGACCTCGGTTACGACCATGCAATGGCTGCGGTAAGATTTGCCACATTGCCTGGCGGCCGCCATGGCGAAGGGTGGCGGCGGGGCGAATCCGCCAACCCCGGAAGTGTGTAACATATTGAAATTGTTCAGTTCCGGTCACGGCACGGAATTCGCAATGTGCAAACCGGACCAAGCTGGAGCGAAACATGTCATACGCTCGAAAGATTCTTCCCGGCAAGACTTATATGGTGACGCGACGCACCATATGTCGATATTTTTTGCTTCGTCCCGATGATGAAATGAGGGAGCTCGTCGAGTATTCGTTGGCGCTCGCTGCGCGCGATTACCGCGTGAAGGTGCATGCATTTTGCGCAATGTCGACGCACATTCACCTCGTCGTGACGGATCCGCACGGAGTGCTCCCGTTTTTCCTGGCCTACTTTCATCGATTCGTCGCAATGGGAACGAAGGTGCTCCGCCGCTGGGAAGGCTCGATTTGGGATTCCGACGCACCGAGCGTCGTGGAATTGTTGACGCGAAAAGCGATTGTCGAAAAAATCGCGTACGTGCTCGCGAATCCCGTCGCAGCGGGGGCGGTGCTCGATCCGGATGAATGGCCAGGGGCGAAAACATATTTCGACGCAACGAAGTGGCCGGAGGTGGTGGAGTTGCCCATCGACCTACCGCCGATGATTGCAGAAGCGGATGCGGAAGCATTTCGGGACGACGTTGCGCAAGCATTGGCGCGTGAAGTGGAGGAGGCTCGGAAAACCATTGCGCCTGAAAACGTGCTGGGGCCAAAACGAGCGGCAACGATTTCGACGGAAACACGGTCGAAGGCGCCCGAGCCAATGCGCAAGCTGAATCCGACGTTTGCGGCAGGTCGAGGTTGCGGCGCCATTGCGGCTGCCGCAGCGCGCGCGGTGAAGGCGTTTCGCGCGGCCTATCGCGCAGCGCTCGAGCGGTGGTGCATGGGAGACCGCGACGTGGCGTTTCCTGAGGGAACATGGTGGATGCGCGTGTTCCATTCGGTAAACATCGGCGGCAGCAGTTGATCGGCCAGCATTGCACGCCATGGCGTCATGAGCTGAACGATCGGTATTCAGCCAATGCAGACGTGTGTCCTGCGGCGGCTCTATTTTCAAGAAAACGTTAGTTTTTGTACGGCAAGGTGCGGCATACGTGCCGTGCGCATTGCGAGGCGCTGACGCATGTGATTTTGCATTCGGTTTTGGTCCGCGATGGCGAGGTCGGCTTTGGGACCGAGGCCGGTCGATCGGTGTCGTGGAATATGTCGAAAACGGGTGCGGAGCAATTGCCGCACTTCGTGGCGCTTCGTGATGATTGAGCAGAGCGGTGTTTGTGGGGGATTTTGAGAAGTGGGTGGGGATCCTTGCCTGGCGGCCGCCAAGGTGGTTGGGGATTTTCCCACCTTGAGCCGAACCCCTCATCCCGGTATCCTCGCCCTTCTTGCATTCTTCTGTTCCACGAGGAGGTACACGATGAAACGTTTTCGCTTGTCTCGCCCGCTCACGATGGCCTTCATCTTGAGCGTCCCGCTCGCTGCACTGTCGAGCGGCTGCTCCGATGATTCGTCCACCACGACGGGCACGACGAACCCCACGGGCAGCGGCGGAAACGGTGGCACGGGCGGCTCTGGAGGCGACGGCGGCTCCGGCGGGGCCATGGGCGGCTCTGGCGGCGCGGGCGGCCAAGAGGTCAAGCGAGGCCCCGTTTCGTTTACGACCTCCCCCGTGCTCACCGCTCGCGTCGGCGACCTTTATACCTACGCCGCAACGGCAGAGCAAGAAATGGCCCAGCCCGGCGACGTCATCACGTATTCGCTCGCCAAAGCGCCAAGTGGCCTGACCGTCGCAGCAAACGGCGAATTGACGTGGACACCCGCGACCGGGCAAGAAGGCCCGCACGACGTGTCGCTCGTGGCCACGGGACCCGATGGTCAATCGGCAACACAAGATTTTTCAATCGATGTCGCGGCCGACGTCGGCATCGTCCACGTTTGGCCCGCCGCAGGGAGCGCCGCCGGCAACGAGTCCGTCAAGATCGGCGGATACGGATTCGTCGGAAACGTCGACGTGTTTTTCGGCGATATCCCTGCGGGAAACATCACCGTCGTCAGCGACACCGAAATCGATGTGACGACACCGCCCGCCATTGCCAAGACCCGCATCGTCACCGTCACCATCGATGGCATGCCGCTCGCCACGTTTTCCCCCGGATTCACCCATCTGCCCCTCGTCACGTCCACCGACGTTTCGTCCGCCAAACTCTCCTCGACGCTCAAGGTGCAAGGTTTTGGCTTCGATACCGTCGCCACCGATCCCGATGTGCTCGCCATCCCCGGCCGCTCCGGCACGCGCCGCAAGATCGTCACGAGCAGCGTGTCCCCAAGCGAGCTATCGTTTTCCCTCGGTATTGGCAATTCCGAATCCACCATCACCACCGGCGCATTCGCAGTCGAAATCAATGGCTTGCGCTCGAACCATTGGCCGCTCACCATCACCGACGCCACGATTGCCGCCGAGCCCAGCGTCACCAGCTCCGATGGTCCCCACGCGCCCGGTGAATCCATCGTGCTCGGCGGCGCCGGCTTTGGCACCAATGCGGCGCAAATCATGGTCACCTTCGCCGGCTCGGCGGCTCCCGTTGCAGCCTCGAACGTCGATGCCACCGGCACGCAAATCACCGTCCCCATTCCCGCTGATGCCGTGACCGGTCCCGTCTCGGTCAGCGTTGCCGGCGGCGCGGCCAAACGCAGCTATGTCGCCGCTTCGATCACCGGCACCACACCCATACTCACCGTGCTCGATGCAACCCCCGCAGGCGGCGCCCCCGGCAGCGCGCTCGTCCTTCGCGGCGTCGGGTTTTCCACCGATCCGGCCGGAAACCTCGTCACCTTCGACGGCGTCGAAGCAAAAATACTTTCGGCCGAAGCCAATCGATTGGTCGTCGAGGTCCCGGCCGTCGCATTCGGCCCCGCCGATGTCGTCGTCGATAGCGGTGGACAATCGACGAGCGCCGGCGTTTTCGGCGTCGTTGGCGATTACGAAATTCTCGCGGGCGGCGGCCCCGAAGAAACCGACATCGGCGACGGCGGCGACCCGAAGCTCGCCACGATTGCGTCCGGATACGTCGCGACCGATGCGCAAAACAATTACTACCTCACCGATGGCACTCGCCTGCGCGCCATCAACACCGGCAATGCTTCCATTACGTTGTTCGGCAAGACCATCATGCCGAACACCATCCAAACCATCGCGCAAGCTGCGACCAACCTCGGCGCGGTCGCCATTCACCCCGTTTCGCAAGACGCATATTTCGCGACGAGCACGCAGATCCTTCGAGCATCACGCATTGACGGGTCCATCACCGTCGTGACCGGAAAAACCACGGCCGGCAATTCGGGCACCACCATCACCAGCGCTTCGTTCGACAGCATTACCGATTTACAGTTCGCCGCCGGTGGCCAGCTCTTGCTCGTCGCGGACAACAACAACGGCCTCGTTCGAGTCGTCAATCTCACGACGCAACAAATCGACCTTTGGGGCTTGTCGATTGGCGCAGACGCGGTCTTGCAGGTGCTCAATCTGGGCGGTCCCATGAACCCCATCGGCATTGCGGTCGATGCGGAAGGCAGCATTTATGCATCCGCATTCAATCAAATTCGCAAGGTTCCTTTCGACAGGTTGCCCCTGGGCGCGCCGGGATATGCCGAATTCGTCGTGGTCGCCGGAAATGCCGGATCGACGAGCTTGCCTGCGGAAGGTTGCCCCGCGATATCGACGAGCCTGGGTGTCAACAATGGCATCGTGATCGATCCGGTGCGGGGAGACGCCTACATCGGTAGCCGTCATGCGCTCGTTCGCCGAATGAGCAGGGTAGGGGGCAGCTCGCCGACGACGCTCGACGCCGACGATTGCATCGATTTCGTGGCGGGAAATTGGGAAATGGGCAAACCGATTCCAAATGCTGGATATGCGGGCGACGGCGGCTCGGCCAAAGCTGCTACGCTCGCGCTTTTCTCGCGTCCCTTCGTGGATCGCAAAGGTGACCTGCTCATTCCTGCCGAAGGTCGTTTGCGCCGCGTGAGCTTCGATGTCGACGGCAATCCGCTCGTCATCGATGCCGTGGCTGGTGTTGGTCCGGCGAACATCGACAATTTGCCCGGCAAGGCGCTGCGTAATGTGGGCATTCTGAGCAGCGTTCGAGTCGATGGGGCGAACAACCGGTATCTCTTCACGGACGGCGCACGCCTTTTGGGTCTCGATCGAACGACCGGACTGCTCGACGTGCTCGCGGGCACGGGCCATTTGGGCAACACCATGGGAATGAACGGCATGGCGACAGCGTCGGACCTTGCGAGCGCGCGGGGTTTCGAATTCACGAGCGGATCGGTGTATATGCTGGAAGCGGTGCTTCCGCGCATATCGAGGATCGACTTGGGGCTCGGGACGCTCGATGTCGTCGCGGGCGACGGCGTGATTGCGACGCTGGCGGAGCAGCAGGTTGCAGGTCCGGCCAATACGTCGCGCGTGGCGATCAACACGGGTGGACCGAAGGTGGTCGTGGGTCCGAGCGGCGGGCTTTATTTTGCCGATCAGAACCTATTGCGTGTCGTCAATCCGACGAACCAGGCCATCGATACGTTTGGCGTGACGATCGCGCCAGGCGAGATCGACGACATTCCGGTGGCCGGTCTTGGAGGCAACTTGAGCGGCCTTGCATTCGATGCCAATGGCGACCTTTACATTGCATCGTACGACACGAATCGAATAAGCCGCCTGCGCAGCGCGGCGCCGTACATGCGCGAGGATGTCGTATTGGGTGATGGCCAGCGTTATGGTCATGCAGCGTCGGGGCTCGTTTCGTCGTTGCAAATCAACAGGCCGGTGGACCTTGCATTCACGCCGAACGGGCATTTATTGATTGCCAACGACTTCGGCAATACCATCCTTGCCGTCGAGCCCGATGCGAATGGTGTGATCACCGGATCGAGTCGGTTTGCCCATGTATTCGGCAGCGGTGCACCGGGCAGGATCGGCGCGGGTTACACGTCGCTTTCGACGACGCCTCGAGGTGCGCGGAGTGTCACGGTGGATGGCCAGCGTATGGTCATCATCGTGGGTGATCGCTTGATTTCCGTCGTCATGCCTTGAAAAGCGGGCATACGGTACGCTTCGCATGAGAGGCCCTTTGCTCAGGGGGAAGACGGACTTTCGCCACGGAAAATTTCGCATCGGTCCTCTCCTTCAGATATGTTCGCGCCTCGCCACCAAAAAGGAGATGACTCGACATGATGCGTTCGATGCTTGGCCTGACCCTCGTTCTCTCCCTCGTCGCCGTCGGCTGCGAGGATAAGCCTTCCAGCACCGCGCCGGCGACATCGGCCGCGCCAGCTACATCGGCGTCCCCCACGGGCGCGACGAAGCCCGCGAGCACGGCAGCCACGCCCGCCGCAGAGGCGAAGCCCGCCGAGCCGGCGTCGGCTGCGGCCTCGTTCCCCGCCACGGCCCTCCCCGCGAAGGATTTGGCCGACTTCACGATCGGCCTCCCCACCGGCGGGAAGCTCGACCAGAGCGGCGACGACAAAGCGTCGCTCGAAACGCCCGATTACAAGCTCATGCTGAAGAAGCCTGGCCCCAGGACACCATCGCGGACTTGAAGCCCCTGATGCCGAAGATGCCTGGCTTCAAGGCGATCACCATCGATCAGCCGGACGGCCTGGTCGTCGAGGTCGAGGAGAAGGGCGCCCCGCAATTCTTGATCACGCGCCACGTGAAGGTCGGCGACGTGACGCTGAGCTGCGAGAACGCCCTCACGAAGCCCCCGAAGGACAAGGCAAAGGCCCAGGAGGCCTTCGACGTGTGCGGCACGATCAAGAAGAAGTGATGGCCCTGGGGCGGGTTGAAACTGGTTTCGGCCCGCCCCGGAGTCGCTTTGGGATTCCTGTTTTACGAGGTTGACGTAGACGAGGTCCAATTGTACGAATCGAATTATGAAATATCACGCCCCCGCCGCGGATCGCAACAAGGGACCGATTTTCGAGATTCTGCGCGACTTTTTGATCGATGAGCCATTTTTGACGAAGCCCGAGGTTGTCTTGACCATCGCCGAGGGGTCGGGGCAACATGTCGTGCACTTTGCCCAAAACCTGCCTCACGCCACGTTTCAACCGACGGATGTCGATCCGCAAGCTTTGTCGAGCATTCAGGCATACGTCGACGAAGCGCACTGCAAGAATGTTCTTCCTCCACTTGCGCTCGATGTCATGTCGGACGATTGGCCTGTGAATTACGCGGATCTGATCGTGTGCATCAACATGATTCACATTTCGCCATGGGCGGCGACGGAAGGGTTATTTCGAGGCGTCGCGCGCATTCTTCGGCCGGATGGATATTTGGTCACGTACGGTCCTTATCGTTTTTCAGGAAAATTTACTGCGCGGAGCAACAAAGAATTCGACGAATCGCTGCGAGCTCGAAATCCCGAATGGGGCGTACGCGACGTGGACGATTTGGAAAATGTTGCGCAATCCGTGGGCATGGTGCACGAAGGGACGATGCCGATGCCCGCGAACAACCATTGCCTGATTTTTCACAAGCCGGGATGACCCCTTCGCGCTCGGATCGCATCGATGCCGCTCTGCTTCGCACCCAGCGCCCGGCATCGTCGGTCGTATGTTCAATGCGCGAGAGTGGCGCTCATCCCCACGTGGGCTCGACATCGAGCAGCGAGGGCAGCATTTCACCTGCCTTGCCTTCGAAAAAGTAGTCGCACAGGTCATTGACGGCGCTCGCTTCGATGTTCGCTTCGGCGATGGTCGTGCCAAATTGTTTTGCCACATCGACGAAGCCTGCCGCTGGGTGCACGACGGCCGACGTGCCGACGACCAACAGGAGGTTGCATTCGTCAATGGCATTCGCTGCAGCAATCAAATTTTTCGACTCGAGCATTTCGCCGAACCAGACGACGTGTGGCCGTTGCAGACCACCGCAATGACAATGGGGCAAGTCAGCCTCGGTAAAGCGGCGCGAGCGGGCTTCCGGATCGGGTGAACCGCTGCCTTCATATGCGGCTGTAATCGGGATATTTCGATTGGGTTCGACTTCACCGCACGCCAAGCAGCGCACGTGCCATATCGACCCATGGAGGTGAACGACACTTTGGGAGCCCGCTTGCTCATGCAAATCGTCGATGTTTTGTGTGAGCACCGTAAACGTGCCGCCCGCATTGCGCCAGCGGGCTTCGAGCATGGCAATCGCTCGGTGCGCGGGGTTTGGCACAGCGTCGCGAGATGCGGAGCGTCGATAATTGTAAAATTCCCAAACGAGCCCTGGATCGCGCTCCCAGGCTTCGGGTGACGCGAGGTCTTGCGCTTGGTAACGACGCCAGAATCCGCCGGCACCACGAAATGTGGCAATGCCTGACTCGGCGGAGACTCCCGCCCCGGTGAGGATGGTGATCTTGCGGGAAGAGCTGAGTTTGGATTGAAAGTTCAATCGATCCGATTGAGAAGTCATGAAGCATTCCCCCTTGCGCAAGTGCTCGCGGTGTGGCGCCGCAGTAAACGTAGTTAGTCGCACAATACTGTGCCCAATCGCAGCCGATCTTACTTTGCCTTGCGGCCCTTCGAGCGATGTCCGTTGAGCGCGAGCCACGCGGCGAGCTCTTCGCGGGACAAATCCAGGATCGCGTCGCCAACGAAGTCCGGCCCGTGCTTGGTGAGCCGCTTCGACACTCGTTTGCGCTCGCTTGCCGTGAGGCTCCGCGTCAGGCGTCGCTCGAGAAGGTGCATGAGCGCCTCGTCGCGCCCTTTCGCGAACCCTTGCTCTTTTGCTCGCTGATAGTACGGGTGCAGACTCAACAAATCCAGCACGGGTTCCTCCGCTTCCGTGAGCGATAGTATCACCTCTTGCAGGCCCGGGAAGTCCCTGTTGAGAGGTGCAAGCAAAATCATGGTGGCCTTCAAGTCCTCGAAGTCCTCCGGTTCCGTCTGTGCACGAAGCGACTTCAGCACGCGCTCCAGTTTTTCCTGGTCCACATCCATTGCCAGCGGGACGAACGCGAGCCAAAAAACACTGCCCATAGCCTCGATCTCGGCAACTGTTCGCTGATAAATCGCCTCGATACGAAAACGCACGCCCGAAAACCGCTGATCCTTCGATGAAGTCCGGTATCTGCCGAATGTTGGCAGCTTCTTCTTGGGCCCCGACAATACGACGACGACGCTATCAATCGATATCGGCTTTGGCAAAGGTTCGCCCCTTTTGCGTTTGGCACGAGCGTCCATTTCGTGCGCCATCGCCAAAAGATGGTGATATTCGTGCACTCGCCGCCGAATCGCCCGATTCAGCCGCAACGTCCATTCGATATGCAAAATCCGCGACCCGCGGACCATTTCGATCCGTAATCCGCGGTCGATTCGCCTCTGCCGCGTTGCCAATTGCGTCTTGATCCACTCGATCTGCTCAATGGGTTCGTCATGGTCGAGCAAAAGCCGTGATAATGCCGTCGGATGACGGCGCGACGTGTGCCGCAAAATGGTGTCGATGTCGTGCGACCTGCGACGTTTGGACTTGCGTCGAGCCATGGCGCGCTCCGCCCTGCCGATGTTGCGTCTCGCAGCGGAACGTCCCCGCTACTTACGTACATCGTTTGGCGAACCAGCCAGTTGCGTAAAAAGTGACCCGCGGCGCCCGATTCCTACTTCGCACTCCGCAACAGCGCACACGCCACGCCCGTGCGCACCCGCACGTCCTGATCGGCCGCCAGCAAAGCCGCCCTGCCATATTCGCCCAGCACAATGAGCGACGACCCCGCCGCTTTACGCGCCTGCTCATTGTCCGACTTCGCATCACCCTTCACGAGCGGCAGCACCTCACGCGCACCAGCTCGCGCAAGCGCACCGCGCGCCAAGAGCGACCGAACTCCCGTGGAGTTGGCCATCACCAAAAGCTTCCGCACAACCTCGGCTCGCTCCTTCGGCTTCGCCCCGTCACCACTCGCCGGATACAGCTCCAGCGACCGCTCGAGCGCCGCCAACGCGACATCCTGATCCGTGTCGTCCTGCGCCTTCACCACAGCCGCTCGCACCATCGCAAGGTCGAGCAGCGCTGCACGGATCGCAAACACCCGCTCCCGCGTCGACCCCGTCTCCACCGCGCGCGCCAGTACACTTGCAGCTTGCTCGGCACCCTTGCCAGGCCGCCGCACGAGCACCCCCGCCGCCGCAATCTGCGCAGGACCCTGCTCCGTCTCCGCGATGCGCACGAGTTTTGTCTCGTCCGCCTACCCCGATGGCCCGCGGCGACGCCCACGCTCCAATGATCGTCAGCCGTTCGTCCTCGCCCGCTTGGACAAACAAGTCACCCAACGCATGCACCACGCGTTCTCCGCCAACGTTTCCCGCCGCCGAAATCGCTACCGTGCGCGCAGCGGGATACGGATCGAGCCTCGCAGCTTCGAGCAGCCCCTCGATGTCGGCCGCATCGACCGCGTCGAACGATGCTTCGAGCGCTCCAACACGCACCGCCTGATCCCCATCGAGAAACAAGCCCCGCCGACGAACGGCGTCCTCGGGCGCAACGAGACTCCGAGCTTCCACCGCACGCCACGCAGGCGACGCTCCCGGAACGGCTAGCGCCGTGCGCGCTGCTTCGCCCAGATCTTCGTGATCGATCGCGCGCGTGTCGAACCGCATCAGCGTCGCAACTGCCGCGACCTCGTCACGCGCAGCGCCTCGAGCTTCGAGCGCATCCTGAAGCTGCGCCGCGCAACTCGGCAGCTCGCGAAGCTTCTTCACTCCATCGTCGCCCTTCGCGCTTTCGACTTCTCTGCTCAAGACCGCGTGCGCAATGTCCCATGCTTCGTCGGCATCGATCGCTGCTGCGGCCGCATCGCTTCCGAGCACGCGACGAACACCCGCGAGATCCCCTTGCTCGGCCGCGCGCAGCGCAGGACCACCCCCGCACCCTGAAGCAAGAAGGACAAACAAGCTGGCAAGAGCTGACGTTCGGCGTAGAAGGCGAGCAATCATCGGGCGTCCATCCGAGCTAGCCGACCTCGCGCCGACCCGCAAAGGCTTCTCCATGACTTGCGCATTCAAGCTCCCTTTTCCGCGCGCCGCGTGTAGGTCAGGCTGGAGCCGCGTGCTCGGGCCTGCATGCCGGTTGGGTTTCCATCCTGCGCGGATGTGCATGCGTGTCACAACTTCGGTCGTCGCCCACATGCGCATTGACGTCATCGCCAACACCAACGCGAGAGCATATCGAAAAAAGCCCTCGCTCCTCGCAGACATACGTCGAGCGTCCGCGGGCGCCGCGAACGTGCACGCAACGGCTCACGTCGACGAGCTTGGTGCGGTTTGCGATGCGATCGCTGCTCGAGGCTCCGACCTCATCGTCCTGTCCGGAGGCGACGGCAGTTTCATGGCTGGCGTCACCGCGCTCGACCGCGCATTCGGCGAGCGTCCCCTTCCTCGCATCGCGCTTCTTCCTGGCGGAACGGTTGCGACGGTGGCGCGAAACTTCGGCTTGAAAGGTTCTCCCGTTGCGCTCTTGAAGCGTCTGCTTTCGAGCCCGAGCGCCTTCGCGACGACACGCAGCGCAACACTTCGCGTGCGACAAACACTTGGAGCTGAAACGATCGAGCGCGTCGGTTTCATCTTCGGCACGGGTCTCGTCGCGCGTTTCTTCGACCTCTACTACAGCGATGGAGCCCGCGGATACGGAGGCGCCGCGCGCATCACCGCACGCATCTTCGTCGACTCCTTCTACGGAGGTCCTTACGCACACGTCCTCACGCCGATGCCATGCTCGATCGATGCAGACGGCGAGCAGCTCGATGGCGAAAGTTGGTCACTCGTTTGCGCCGCTGTCGTCAAGGACCTCGGCATCGGCATGAAGGTCAACTACCGCGCTGGTGAAGACGTCGAGCGCGTGCATCTCGTCGCGAGTCGCCTTCCACCGCACTTGCTCGGCCGGCGAGCACCCTTGGTTCTTCTGGGCAAACGCATCGGAGGCACGGGGCACGTTGATCGCCTCGTGCAGTCGTTCACGGTGCGCTTTTCGCCCGACGGTCCCTACGTGCTCGACGGCGACATGCTTCGCGCATCGGAAATCAGCGTGAGCGCTGGACCCGTGATCGACATCGTAACGGCCTCGCGTTGAGGCTCAGCGTTTCGCCGTGACCTTGGTCATCACCACCGGAGTTCGCGGCACGACGATGCCCGTTGCGAGCGCTTCGCGTGCGATCGACACGAAGTCCGATTCGGTCACGATGCCCATCAGGTGACGTCGCTCGTCGATGACCGGGAGCGATCCGACCTTTTGAGCGAGCAGAATGTCTGCTGCTTTCACCGCGTCGTCGTCGGGGCCGATCGTTTCCACATCGTGGCGCATGACATCGTCGACGCGCACTTTGCGCTTGGCCGCGACGTCTTGCTCCGTCGATGGGTCGCTCGTCGACGGAATCGCGGCCGCGAGAATGTCACGATGGGAAAGAAGGCCCACGAGCACGTCTCCATCCACGACGGGCAAGTGACGAACTCGCTCCACGGTCATCAGCTCTTCGGCGAATGCCAAGTTGTCGTTTGGTTCGAGCGTCGTTACGGGCGTGGTCATCATTTCTCGCACCTTCACGCCATCCCTCCTCGCGCGTGCGCCATGCGTCGTGCGCACGTTGCGCGCTCAGCGTGCACGCCACGCGCCATCGCATGGCGCATGTGGTCGAGGTCGATTGACGCGGCGTCGAGCGTGTTCAGGCGTGACGGAATCATGACCGGACACAAGAGAAGCACTGAAGCCAGTTTGAGACAGTCAGTGCGTGCAATCCGAGCAAACGCAGAACGTTCGAACACCAATTACCGTGCCTTCGGCATCGAAACGCCTGACGACCGATCAGTGGTTCAACATCATTGCGCTCGTGGCGATTCACGTCGGTACGGTGCTGACGGTGATGCGCGGCGTGAGTGCCAAGTGGGTGCTGCTTGCCGCGGCGACCTACTTCATCCGCATGTTCGCCATCACGGGCGTGTACCACCGCTACTTCTCGCATCGTTCGTACAAGACGAGCCGCGTCTTCCAGTTGATGCTCGCGTTTCTCGGAACGACGGCGACACAAAAGGGACCGCTCTGGTGGGCTGCTGCGCACCGCGTGCATCACAAGCAGTCGGACACCGAGCGTGATCTGCACAGTCCGATGCGACGTGGATTTTGGTACTCGCACATCGGCTGGTGGCTTGGTCGCGAGCACGAGCGTACGCGCACCGAGATGATCCCCGACTTCGCGGGGTATCCCGAGCTGCGATGGATCGATCGTCATCACCTCGTCGGGCCGTTTGCCCTCGGCATTGGCCTCACGCTCGCGTTCGGGCTCGACGGCTTCTTGTGGGGTTATGTCGTGTCGACGTGCGTGCTTCTCCACGCGACGTTCACCATCAACTCGCTCGCGCACGTTTGGGGAAGCCGCCGCTACGCGACGAAAGACACGAGCCGCAACAACTTTTGGCTCGCGCTTCTGACGATGGGCGAAGGCTGGCACAACAACCATCACCACTACATGTCGAGCACCAACCAAGGCTTCTACTGGTGGGAAGTCGACGCGACTTATTACATTCTCAAAGCAATGGAAAAACTCGGTCTCGTGTGGGATTTGCGCCGCCCGCCGGAACGCGTCCTACGCAAGGACCTCATTGCCGACGTTGGTGAACGCTGCCCGCTGCTCACGAACAAGCCTGCAAGCGCGAACGACGACGACGCGACGAGCGCTACGCCTGCGATCGATGCAGCTTGATTGAGAACTAGGTTTGCCCCCCCATCGTGAACAAACTCTCGCGAAGCGCGCGTCCCACGCGCGCGAAGCGAGCGATCAAATCAAGACCCGCGTTCAGTCAATTCATGTTCGGATTCGACGCAGGGGTCGTCAGCGTGCCTTGCGTGCTGCTCGCAGGCTCAGTCTTCGCTTTGCGTTGATCACGTTGCCGTTCGAGTGCCGCGCGCACGAACCGCAAGAAGAGCGGATGCGCTGCTTGAGGACGACTCTTGAACTCGGGGTGGAACTGACAGCCCACGAAGTACGGATGGTCCGGTAGCTCGATCATCTCGACGAGCCTCTGATCGGGTGACGTGCCCGAAAGCACGAGCCCCTTCTGCGACATCACCTCGCGATACTTGTTCGACACCTCGTAGCGATGACGATGTCGTTCACTGATTGTCGTCGTCCCATACGCATCGGCGGCGATGGTGTTGCGTTCGAGGACGCAGGGATAGGCGCCGAGACGCATCGTGCCGCCTTTGTCCACGATGGTTTTCTGGTCGAGCATGATGTCGATGACCGGGTGCGCAGGACTGCGATCGAACTCGACGGAGTTTGCCCCGACAAGCCCGCAAATGTGCCGCGCAAACTCGACGACGGCGAGCTGCATGCCGAGGCAGATGCCAAAGAACGGCACTTTCTGTTCACGCGCGTAACGAATCGCGTCGATCTTTCCTTCGGTACCGCGATCGCCGAATCCACCCGGAACCAAGATTGCGTCGAGCCCCGCGAGCGCATCGGCGGCACCAATCTTCTCGATCTGCTCCGAATCGATGTACTCGAGGTCCACGCGTACGTCGTTGTGCAGCCCGCCGTGTACGAGCGCCTCGTGGAGAGACTTGTACGCGTCGCGCAAGTGCACGTACTTGCCAACGACGCCGATTTTTACGGTGCCTCGAGTTGGTCGCTTGAAACGTTCGACCACCCAGTGCCACTGCGACAAATCCGGCTGACGCGCCCAAATGTTGAGCTTCCCCGTGATCTTTTCGTCCACACCCTCGGCATGCAGCGCAATGGGCAATTCGTAGATGCATCCGACGTCGACCGCCGAGATGACGCAATCGACATCCACGTTGGAGAAAAGCGAAATCTTTTCCTTCATTCCGCGTGAAAGAGGACGATCGCAACGGCAGAGCAAAATATCCGGCTGAATGCCGATCTCGCGCATCTCCTTGACCGAGTGCTGTGTGGGCTTGGTCTTGAGCTCGCCTGCGGTGGGAATGAACGGCACGAGCGTCACGTGGACACTGAGAGCGTTTTGACTGCCGCACTCGACCTTGAGCTGCCGGATGGCCTCGAGAAATGGAAGCGATTCGATGTCGCCCACGGTTCCGCCAATTTCCACGATGGCGATGTCGACGCCTTCGGCCGCCGAGCGAACGCGTTGTTTGATCTCGTCGGTGACGTGCGGAATGACTTGCACGGTGGCGCCGAGGTACTCGCCGCGACGCTCCTTCGAGATGACCGCTTCGTAGACGCGTCCGGTCGTGAAGTTGTTTTGGCGCGTCATGCGCGCGAGCGTGAAGCGCTCGTAATGCCCTAGATCGAGGTCTGTCTCGGCACCATCGTCGGTGACGTACACCTCGCCATGCTGATAGGGCGACATCGTGCCCGGGTCGACGTTGATGTACGGGTCGAGTTTGATGTGCGTCACGCGGAGGCCGCGTGCTTCCATCAATGCACCGATGGACGCGGCACCAAGGCCTTTGCCAATCGATGAAACAACTCCGCCCGTGACGAAGACGAATTTGGTCCGCTTGCTCATGACCACCGCTCCGACCGCGCGTGGCGCGCTCTACGAGCCGCGCTCGTCTTTCCGTGATTGTCGGACCACGCTGCCCACTCCTCGGAGATGCGCGCTGCCCGACATGTTTCGGGCGCAGTCTAGGCGTCCACGGAGCCGAGTCAACGCACGAGACGCACAGCTCGTCATCTGCACGTTTGGCGCACCGTAATTGCTACGAAATTCAAGACCCTTGCTACACTTACCGGCCCCGCTCTGCGCCGATGCGACTTGCACGCGTTTTCCATCCATCGTCGCCGAATCCGCTCGTCGCCCTCGAGCGAGATGGCTGCCTTTACGATGCCGCCGAGCTCGATCGGCAGTTCGGCATTCCCCTGTCGCAACGCGTTCCCTTCGACGAGTCGGACTTTCACCTGCGCGTGTTTGCCCTTCGAGGCGTTGGGCTCGACAAACTCGACGATCACCTTCGCGGCGGTGATCGCCCGACCGAAGCGCGTTTGTCGAAAGGGAACCTCTTGTGGCTCCCGCCGTGTTCGCCCGACCGAGCGCTCTATGTGCAGCTCGATCAGTTGCCGAGCGCCGATGCCAAAGACGAGCTGCCTCGCTACCACATCGGCAACGCGCGCTCTTTGTTTGCACACCAAGAAACCGTCCCGTTTCCGCACGACGAACAACATCCCGAAGCCGATGTCGTGATCGCTGCGCTCATCGGCGAAGAGCTTCGATCGAGCACGCTCGAAGATGCCGAAGACGCCATCGTCGGCTACTCGATCCTCGTTCGCTGGATCGCCCCAAACGCTGAAAAACGCGCCGGACCAACGCACGGTCGTGACTTCGCTACGTCGCTTGGCCCGCTGCTCGTGACCAAGGACGAAGCTGGCGCCGTCGATGCCGCACGCGTTCGTTTGCGCGTGGCGAGCGACACGCGAGACCTCGTCGTGACACGCGCGACCGATTGGTCACTGCCGGAAGCCATCGCGTTCATCAGTAGACACGTGCCGCTCGGCCCTGGTGATGTCGTTGGTGGTCCACCGATTCCCGGCGCAAGGGAAGCCATTCGCGAACTGGGTTTGTCTTTTGGTACGACGCTCGAAGTCGTCGTCGAACGTCTCGGTAAGCTCGCGTCACGCCCCGTGCGCGGACCCGAGCCGCCCAATTGTCGAAGGCCAGCGGCGCGCTAATCAGAAGCGGCCGGCAAAGCCGAAACCAACCATGTTGGGAGAAACGATGGGCATCGGCGCGATGAACGCTGCATCAGCTTTCGGCTCCGGTGCTTGGGTTTTCATCACGATGGCTTCGGTGATGAGCGCCAAGCCGCCAAGCTGAGCGAGCCCCGCGATCCCGTAGATGATCGCTCGCCCCGCAAGCTCGGGCGTGCAGTCCGTCGACCCATACTCGACACACTTGTTTTCAGGGATCGCCATCCACGGCCCAACGACCGGATAGCGAAAATTAGCGATGCCCGGTTGATCCGGCGCGAGCTCCGCGACGAGAAAGCCTGCGCCGTAGGTGACTCCCGCCAGCGCAAGCCCTCCGATGATGAGCTTCGTGCGCACGGACGAAGGCGGATAACGAGGCGCTGGGGGCGCATCTTCCTGGGCCAAACACGGAGTCGACGCTAGCCCCAGAGCTAGCGCGACGAGCGACGCTGTACGCTTCATCGCGGGTTACTTCTTTGCAGGCAGCTTGATCTTGTGCCGCCTGACGAGCGGCTCTCCCTCGAACGGCAAGCAGTATTCGCCGACGAACGACCGCTTGATGCAGGTCTCGACGACCGTGCCCGCAAACGGCGGAAGCACTTCGGCTTCCGTTGCTTTGCCGATCTTCCCATCGAACGTGACCTTGACTTCGCCTTCTCCCGTCGGCGCGCCATCGACGACCTGAGAACAATTCGCGGCCTTCTTCTCGCCACGCGTCAGCGCAATGCTGATCTGCTTCTCCTGATCCTCGTTGAGCTTCATGGGCTCGGCAGCACCCGTCCACTTCGTCGGTTCCTCCACGGTCGTCGAGCTGCTGTCCGAGCTCGAGTCGCTGCTGTCCGACGACTTTTTGGGCGGTTGCGAGTCGAAGCCGTAGTCATCGCCAACTTGCTTCGGCTGCGCGCCGCATGCGCTCACCAGGGCCGAAACGGCCAAGGCGAGAGCGAAATTCTGTGAGGTCGAGGATAGAAGATTCACGGTGCATCCTCCCCATGAAGGTCGAGTACCCATGACCCTAGCAAGCAATTGGCCAAGCGCACAAAAGATGCACGCGCCGTGACGAACCCGCCCAAGTTGTTGGGACGACGGATGCCTACGAAAGGCCCGGACGTTGTAAGAACCAATCATGTGGATCGGCACGCGTACCGTCGTTCTTGCACTCCACGCATGGTGGCCCGCGTCGCCGGGGGATCATGCTCGCAGCGCTTCTGGCGCTGTCCTCCGTCGCATCGTCCGCGATTCCTGCGCCGGAGCCTGTGCCGAGCGCAGCTCCGCCGCCCGCGGAGCCCAAGACCGCTGCTGTCGAACAAGCCATCGATAAGCTCGAGACCCAAGTGAAGAGCTGGGGCGGGTCCGTGGGCGTGGCCATCGTGGACGTCGACTCCGGGAAAGCCATCGCGGTGCGTCACGAGGCGGACCCAAAGAATCCCGCATCGAACGCCAAACTGGTCACGGCATTCGCTGCACTGAAACTGCTCGGACCCGCGCATCGATACAAAACGGGCCTCTACGGCAAGCTCGATGGAGACCGCGTCCCCGAGCTCGTGCTTCGAGGTGAAGGCGATCCGTCGCTCGACGCCGGGCATCTGTGGACGATGACGCGCGAGCTTCTCACGGCGGGCATCAAGCGCGTCGGCGCAGTGCTCGTCGATCAAAGCTACTTCGATGAAAAGTTCGTCCCGCCCGCCTTTGACGAACAGCCCGGTGAATGGGCGCCTTTTCGAGCGCCCGTGTCCGCCGTGGCGCTCGATGAAAACACCGTGACGCTATCGGTACGACCGAGCAGCAAAGGCAAGGACGCAACCGTACGCGTCGACCCGCCAGGGTTTGTCGACATCGTGGGTACGGTCAGGACAACCAAGAAGTCCGACCCGGAAAAACTCACGCTCGACCTCGTTCCCAAAGGCGATCGGCTCGAAGCTCGCGTCGGCGGGCACATTCCTGAGGGTTCGCGCGTCATGCGCGTGCGAAGGCGTCTCGACGATCCGCGTCTCGCGCCAGGGCATGCGCTGCGCGAAGTGCTCGAATCCGCGGGCATCAAGGTCGAAGGCCCCGTGAAGCTTGGTGGTGCGAAGGAAAAACGGCTGCTTGCATCGCATCGTTCCGAGCCGCTTGGAACGCTTCTCCGAGCGCTCGGAAAAGACAGCGACAACTTCTACGCCGAGATGATTTTCAAGTCGCTCGCCGGGGGGAAAAAAGGGCGACCTGCAAGCGCCGAGTCTGCGGCGCAAACGGTGACCGAAGTGCTCGAGGACGCAGGTGTGTTCGAAAAAGGGATTGTCGTGAAAAACGGTTCGGGCCTCTTCGATGCCAACCGGCTGACGGCATGGTCGACCGCGTCTCTTCTACGAACGGCGCTGCGAGACACTGCGATCGCGTCGGACTTCGTGGCGCAACTTGCCACGGGCGGCGTCGATGGGACGTTGCGCGGGCGGTATCGTGCGTGGGCAAACCGAGGAGCCGTGCGTGCGAAGACAGGAACGCTGAACAGCGTCGCTTCGCTGTCGGGCTACGTGTTGGCTCCCCCAGGGCGCAGTCCGCTAGCGTTCTCGATCCTGGTGACAAACGTCTCAGGCAAGGTGAGTGCTGTGCGGCCGCTCATGGACAAGGTCGTCGATGCTGCGGCGAAAGAGCTCTGGGCCGCTCGTTGATTGCGCGGCGGTTGCTCGAGTTGCGCTGGGTTCGCCCAAGAACTTCGAGGCCGCGCCTTGCGGCATGACATCCACGTCATGGTGTATGTAAACGAAAGGCCACGCCGGAATGGGCGTGGCCTTTTGATTTGGTGGGGATGAAGGCGCGCCGAGGAAGTTTGGCGCGCCGTATCGGCTCAGTAGTAGTCGCGCATTTGCTTGCGGATCTTCACGAGCGCTTGTTCTTGGAGCTGGCGGATGCGTTCACGCGACAGGTTGTACTTGTCGCCAATCTCTTTCAGCGTGAGCTCATCCTCGTCGTCGAGACCGAACCGCCAACGGATGATGCGCGATTCGATCGGCGTGAGCGTCGTGAGCAGCCGCCGCACTTCGTCGCTCCACTTGCGGTTGGCAAGGTGATCGAACGGCGAGAGCGCGTTTTCCTCCTGCAGGAAGTCGATGAACTTGCGCCCATCTTCATCACCCACGGGGCGATCGAGCGAGAAGGGAGTTTCAGCGTAGAAATCCTTGACCTTGTCGAGTTTTTCTCGCGGAACGCCGGTTTCTTTCTCGAGCTCTTCGATCGTCGGCTCATGACCCGTGCGAGCGATGATCGCTTGCGTGGCACGCGCGACGCGGTTGTACGTGTCGAGCATGTGGACCGGAATGCGGACCGCACGACCCTTGTCGGCAAGGGCGCGGCTGATGGCATGCCGAATCCACCACGACGCGTACGTCGAGAAGCGGTAGCCACGGTTGTGATCGAAGCGCTCGACGGCCTTCATGAGACCGATGTTTCCTTCCTGAATGAGGTCGATCAGCGGCAAACGACCTCGGTTGTAGCGACGAGCGATCGAAACGACGAGGCGCAGGTTTGCTTTGACGAACCGGTTTTTCGCGTCGTGCTGCGCCTGGAAGGTCCGATCGACGCGATCGAGGTATCGGCGATAAGCGCCCGACATCGGCAGCGTCGGTCGGGCCGGACGCAAGATGCCTTCTTCATCGTCGCCAATCGTGTCTTCCTCGAAATCCGGCTCGCGCACGAGGTCTCGAGCGATGTTGCCTGCGCGTGCCATCCAAAGCCTGTCCGAATCGGGCAAACGAATGACCGTCGCGAGTTCGCTCGAAAGCTGCGCCCACTGTTTGTCCTGCTCAGGGGCGAGCTTGTACTTTTGCTTTTTCGCATGTCGCACGAGCTTCTGGAGCTCTTGGACCTGCGGAGCCTTGACCTCTTCTTCACCTGCTTTGGTGACGTCTTCCGCGAGACCATCGAGAACGTATTCGGCAGCGGGCAAATACGAGAGCAGCGCGACCCAATGGTCGATCTCCGTGCGCTCGACCATGCGCGCCGTGTCGAGCTCTTCTTCGGGACCCATCACCGGATGCAGGGCCATGTCGCGGAAATACCGCGCAAGCATGGAATCCCCGCCGCCTTCCTCGATGTCCCGCAGTTCGCGCTCGTTGCTCTGTCGCGGCGTGTCGGGACGGCTCAGCGGACTGAACTCGAGGTCGATGAACTCGGCAGCCGTCGGCTCGGGTTCGAGCTCCGTCGGACGCGGCGGACGCAGCGCGGGCTCTTCAACCCCTTCTTCGTCGAGCAGACCGAGGTCCATGTCGCTGGCCGCGATCGGCTCTTTGAGCGTCGTGGCGGGTTTGGCGGTTGCAGCCGTTTCCTCTTGCGTTTCGTCGACGACCGCGGGTTTTTCCGCGACGTCTTGCTCCTTCGAGCGTTTTTCATTGGAAGCGCCTGCGCGGCGTGCCGGAACGGCGCCGGAACGAAGACGCGATTGCAACGAACCGGGGCGCGACGCCTTGGCCGCACCGACACGGGTCGATGTTTTGGTGGAGGGGCGGTTTGCTTCCGTGCGGCGGGCGGTCGGCGTGCTCATCGTGCTCTTCGTTGCGTTGGAGGGTTTTTCGTTCACTTCTTCGAGGTCACCTTTGCGAGAGTGAAAGCTCTCGCGAGGGTTGAGCAGAAGCCGTTTCGAACTCGTCGTCGGGGTTTCGGTGCTCGCCATGATTGCCTCGGATGCGCCGCCCCGCGGAGGGCACAACGGGGGACGGTGCTCGTTGATTCCAACTGATTTGCTTCGAAGTGAACGCCGCTTGCCAAAGCGACCGTTCACAGATGCAATGTGCGAGGCAAGATCAGTCGGGTTTGGAGATTTTTCTGCAAATTTCGTGCCGATATGATCTTCGCGACCGACATTCTTTATCGGTTGGTTCGCATTCTCACTAGACGAAATGGCGCGGGTACGCGTGGACGACAACGAAGCACGCGAGCCCTTTCGGGCGACGCGTTTTGCGTCGGAGGAACGACGGTTACCTCGTTGATCGCCTTTGTTCATGGTTTTCACGCTTCCCGAAAGGAGCCTTGGCGGCACCTTGCATGCTTGACGTGTCTTCGACGAACGACGCTCACATGTGTGAAACGTTTGGATCTGGATGATCCCTACGGCGGCTGGACCTTGGATGATCCGCCGCAATCTTTGCTTTCGACTGTTCGAATGTTTTCAGTACGTCGAGAAGAAGGTCGCAACTTGCGACCTCGATCCAGCTTGTCGAGCCCTGTGAAGAGCCCATGATCCTATTTTTCTGATTCCATCGGACTCGGAGGGTGCCGCGTAAAGCCCCCAGGCAATGCCTGATTCACATACGGCCAGAACCGACCGGCACTTCAGTGCAGAAATGCAGCTTCCCACCGAATGCAACGTGATGCGTCTTCGACGTGCGACCCGAGCGTTCGATCCACTCGGGACAGCCGCGCATCTCCTGGCCTAATAGGGATGCCCCGGGTGATGTGCAAGGGGCGCACATGAAAATGGAAGGCGCCGGCGAGGTGATCAGAACTGAGCCAAAAACCTCGGATCACTCTCAAAGAGAAGCCGAATGTTCGGGATTCCGTACCTCAACATCGCGAGCCGTTCGAGCCCGAGGCCGAACGCAAACCCCGTGTACCGCTCGGGATCCAAGCCGCATTGTCGAAATACATCGGGGTGAATCATCCCGCAGCCAAGCACTTCGAGCCATCCGGTGTGTTTGCACACGCGACAGCCAGCGTGTGTGCCGTCCGGGCGTGCACAAAACACACAGCCACAATCGACTTCCGCACCTGGCTCGACAAACGGAAAATAGCTTGGCCGAAAACGAATGGGAATCCCCGAGCCATAAAGACGCTCGGTGAACGCCGTTATGACTCCCTTCAGCTCCGCCATGCTGACGTGCTCGTCCACCAAGAATCCGTCGATTTGATGAAACATCGGCGAGTGCGTGACGTCGTCGTCGCGGCGATACACGGCGCCGGTCATCACGACGGCCAGCGGCGGCTTGCGAAGGGCAAATTCTCGCGGCTGAACGGTGGTCGTGTGTGTACGCAGAAGCAGCCCCGGGCCTAGCCAGAAGCTGTCCTGCATGTCGGTGGCCGGATGATCGGGCGGGAAGGCGAGCTTGCTGAAGTTGTTTTCCTCGAGCTCGATTTCCGGGCCCGCTTCGGCGACGAAACCGAGGTCCCGAAAAATGGCCAAAAGCTCGTCTCGAACCTGAGCAATGGGATGAAAGTGGCCACGACCAACTTCGATACGACCGGGCAAACTCAAGTCGTACGGCGATCCGCGAAGCTCGGCTTCGCGTGCAGCGCGAGCGATCGCGCGCAGGCGAGCTTCGAACGCCGCTTCGACCTCGTTCTTGAACGCATTGACTCGACTGCCGACGGCCGTTTTCTTGTCCGCCGGAACGTGGCGCATGAGCGCGAGGATGGCCGTGAGGTCACCCTTTTTGCCGAGCACGCGTGCATGCTCGACACGGAGGGCCGGTTCGCTCGATGCGGCCGCGAACGCGTCGCGATACCGCGTGCCGAGCGCCTCCAGGCCCTCCTCGATGGCCTTGACGGGATCTTTGTCGCTCACACTCCCTCCGCCCGTTGATTCATCTGCTCACGCCCGAAATCGTCGGTCGACATCGCTCAAAATCCTAGAGGATTCGTCGCTCCGTCGCCCCGGCTTTCGGGCGCTCGCGACGATGACTCAACGGGCTCTGCTAGCCGTTCGTCGCGAGTTTGACGACGGCGGTGAAGGATGCGGGATCGTGGATCGCAATATCGGAGAGGACCTTGCGATCGAGCGAGATGTTCGCCTTCTTCAGCGCATTGATCAGGCGCGAGTACGTGGTGCCGTTCGTCCGGGCAGCCGCGTTGATGCGCGCGATCCACAGCTTGCGGAAATCCCGCTTCTTCAGGCGACGGCTGATATAGCCGTATTCCCAGGCGTGCCGGAGAACTTCGACCGCTTGGCGAAAGCGGTTTTTCCTGCCGAGGAAATATCCCTCGGTCTGGTTCAGAACGCGGTTACGACGGCGACGGGCTTTGAACCCACGCTTTACACGCGGCATATCGCTTTACCTCTTCCTTGCTCGTGGAGCTTGCAGCGGCTCAGCGATACGGGAGGAGGAGCTTCACGCGCACCTCCATCGTGCTGTCGACCATGTCGTTCTTGCGGAGACGGCGGCAACGCTTCTTGCTCTTCTCCTGCATCCCGTGGTTCAGACCGCCCTTGCTGCGGCGGATCTTGCCCGAACCAGTCACCCGGAATCGCTTTGCAGCGGCCCGGTTTGTCTTCATCTTGGGCATGGCTTGCCTTCTCGCTCTACGAGTGGGCTCACGCTCTCCAAGGCCGCGGCTCGACCGTCGAGACGCTGTTGAACCAGGGAGATGCGCGGGGTCGCGTTTATGGCGGACGCGAGCGGGGGTTGTCAAGGCCAAGGCGACGAATTGCAGATCCTGATGCTAGGCTCGCCCCACATGCTCGTCCGCGCCACCTTCGAGGAACCAGGAAGCGACGGAGCGGCCGCTCGAACGACGGTGAACTTCCATGCAGGACATTCGCTGCTCGAAGTGGCCCGGTCGAAAGGTATCGCCATCAATGCGCCCTGCGGAGGACGCGGAACGTGTGGAAAATGCCTCGTTCGGCTGCTCGCAGGCAACGCCCCACCCACACCCGAAGACCGCGCGATCCTGAGCGAAGGGATGCTCCGCGAAGGCCTGCGGCTGTCTTGCCGCATTCGCCCGCGCACGCCCGTCACGGTCGAAGTGCAAAGTCGCTTCGATTTGCGCGCGGCGCCTGCCGTGACGCGCCTCGGCAATACGTCGCTGCCAAACCAAGCCATCGCAGCCGTGGACCTGGGTTCCACGAGCGTTCAGCTCCGAACGATCGATCCGGCGACGGGCGATGTCCTCGGTGAAGCATCGGTGCTGAACCGGCAAGTGCGCCGCGGACACGACGTGATGACGCGCCTGACATACGCGCTCGAAAGCCCCGCCGCGCGTGACGAGCTGACCCAGGATGCGCGGGAAACGCTGCGGATGCTCGAAGAAGCGGCGCGAGGGCGCATCTTCGCCAAGGATGGCGAAATTTCGCATTGGTTTGTCGCGGCAAACAGCGCGATGACCGCGCTGCTTTGGGGAGCCGACATCAAGTCGCTCGCCGAAGCTCCGTATTATCCACCGTTTTTCGAAGAGCGCACGGGATCGCCCAAAGACTGGGGTTTGTCCGGTGAGACCTTCACGACGTTCCCGCTCCTCGGCTCCTTCGTCGGAGGTGACACGGCTGCCGCGATCGTGGCGACGGATCTCGACAGGCTCGGTTCGTCGCGGATGCTGATCGACATCGGTACGAATACGGAGATCGTGCTCGCGCACAAGGGCGTGCTGTACGCAGCGTCGACACCGGCAGGACCTGCTTTCGAAGGAGGCAACATTTCGGTCGGCATGCGCGCGGAAACAGGCGCGATCGTGCGCATCGACGTGCGCGAAGACGGAGCGATACGGCCGACGACGATTGGCTCGGGAAAAGCAAAAGGGATCTGCGGAACGGGACTGCTGGAAGTGCTCGGAGAGCTGGTGCGCGCGGGTCTGGTTGCACGTGATGGAGCGATCGCGTCGGGGGATGATCGGATCACGCTCGCGCGAGGCGTGGATCTCTTGCAGATGGACATCCGCGAGCTGCAACTCGCGAAGGGCGCGCTTCGAGCCGCGACGAAACTGCTTTGCCGCGTGGCGGGGATTCGCGATGCAGACCTTGCGAGCGTGCTGCTTGCAGGCGCGTTTGGAGCGAACTTGCATCACGACGTCGCCATTCGGCTCGGGATGCTTCCCGAGGTGGATCCATCCGTGGTGCATGCGATCGGCAACGCCGCGCTCGACGGGGCGACGCACTTCGCGCGAGATCCAGCGAGCGTGCGCGCTCGGCTCGCAGATGTGCGATCGCGCCTGCATCACGTGGAACTGGCGATGCGCGACGATTTCCAAGAGGTCTTCGTGTCGAGTTTGGACTTCTAACGGAAGAGGCCGCTCTGTCATGTCGCACGGCGACTTCATCGACGTACCACGGCGAAGGTGCTAACCCGCCCGCCCGATGCCGCGACGCGACGATCTAAAGAAGATTCTGCTCATCGGCTCGGGGCCGATCATCATCGGTCAAGCGTGCGAATTCGACTACTCGGGGGCTCAGGGCGCAAAAGCGCTCGCCGCCGAGGGGTACGAGGTGATCCTCGTCAATTCGAATCCCGCAACGATCATGACCGATCCAGAGCTCGCGTACCGGACGTACGTCGAGCCGCTCGATGTGCCGACGCTGACGGCGATCATCGAAAGAGACCGCCCCGATGCGATCCTGCCGACGCTTGGAGGTCAAACGGCCCTGAACCTCGCGCTCGCGCTGCACGACGAGGGCGTGCTCGATCGGTTCAATGTCGAACTGATCGGCGCAAAGCCCGTTGCAATTCGCAAAGCCGAAGAT
Organism: Polyangiaceae bacterium; assembly: GCA_016715885.1. Lineage (NCBI taxonomy): Bacteria > Pseudomonadati > Myxococcota > Polyangiales > Polyangiaceae > Polyangiaceae bacterium. The sequence goes on along the minus strand of JADJXL010000026.1, from coordinate 31,402 downwards.
CGACAACTCTTCAAAGAAGCAATGGCTCGCGTGGGTTTGTCCTGCCCGCGATCGGGACACGTGAAGTCCGTCGAAGAAGCACGTGCTCTTGCAGAAAAGTCGGGACCGTGGGGCGAGCCGCTCGGTTATCCCATCATCGTCAGGCCGAGCTTCACGCTTGGAGGCACGGGTGGCGGCATCGCTTTCAAGCCGGCAGAGCTGGAAGCGAAGGTTCGCTGGGCCATCGAGCAATCTCCGACGCGCGAGACGTTGATCGAAGAAAGCGTGCTCGGTTGGAAAGAGTTCGAGCTCGAAGTCATTCGCGACCGTGCCGATAACTTCATCGTCGTCTGCTCCATCGAAAACATCGATCCGATGGGTGTGCACACGGGCGACTCGATCACGTGTGCGCCTGCGATGACGTTGACCGATCGCGAATACCAGCGGCTGCGTGACGCGGCGCGTGCAGTGATGACCGAGATCGGCGTGGAAACGGGCGGATCGAATGTGCAATTCGCCATCAATCCCGCCGATGGGCGCGTGTTCGTCATCGAGATGAATCCGCGCGTGTCGCGTTCGAGTGCGCTGGCATCGAAAGCAACGGGATATCCGATCGCGAAGATCGCCACGAAGCTTGCCGTTGGGTATCGCCTGGACGAGCTCACGAACGACATCACCGGAACGAGCGCCGCGTTCGAACCGACGATCGATTACGTCGTGGTGAAGTGGCCGAGGTTTGCCTTCGAAAAATTCCCCGGAGCCGATCGTCGTCTGGGGCCGCAAATGAAGAGCGTCGGCGAAGCGATGTCGATCGGGCGCACGTTCACCGAAGCACTTCAGAAAGCAGCACGATCGCTCGAGATTGGCCGCGATGGCGTCGATTCGTTGCTGGACAAAGTAGATTATCGACAGCTCGGTGGTGACCCGAACTCGACGCGCGACCTGCTCATGGATGCGCCGCGCGAGCCGTCCGTTCCTGTGCAGTTGCCACCTGCAAGCCGCGAGGATCTCGTCGATGCATTGCGAAAGCTCGTAGGCGTACCGTCGGCGGAACGCTTGTTTCACGTGGCCGATGCGGTTCGTCTTGGCATCTCCCTCGAAGAGATCCACGCGCTCACGAAGATCGATCCGTGGTTTCTGCTGCAGCTCGCGCGGATCGTGGAGCTCGAGAAGCGCATCGAAAAAGGTCCCGTCGATGCAAGCCTCTTACGCGAGGTGAAACGGCACGGTTTTTCGGACAAAACCATCGCTCGTTTGTCGGGCAAGTCCGCGGATGAAGTGCGCGCCCTGCGCGTCGAACAAGGCACGCGTGCGGTGTTTGGCCGCGTCGATACGTGCGCCTCAGAGTTCGTCGCGAAGACGCCGTACCTGTACTCGACGTTCGAGCAAGAAAGCGAAGCGGCGCCGAGCGATCGGCGCAAAGTGATCATCTTGGGCGGCGGGCCGAATCGCATCGGGCAAGGCATCGAGTTCGATTACTGCTGCGTCCACGCAGCGTTTGCCCTGCGTGACCTCGGGTTCGAGACCATCATGGTCAACTGCAATCCCGAGACGGTGTCGACCGATTACGACACCTCGAATCGCCTCTACTTCGAACCGCTCACGTTCGAAGACGTCATGGCGATTTGTGACGAAGAACGACGAGACGGCGAGCTCGTGGGCGTCGTCGTGCAGTACGGAGGACAAACCCCGTTGAAGCTCGCGGTGCCTCTGTCACGTGCGGGCATTCCGCTCCTCGGTACGTCGGCCGATGCGATCGATCGCGCTGAAGACCGCGGCCGTTTCGATCAGCTCCTGACCAAGCTCGGTCTGCGCCGTCCACGCGCGGCGATTGCCGAAAGCGTCGACGAAGCGATCGCAGCGGCCAAGGACATTGGTTTCCCCGTGCTCGTGCGGCCGTCGTACGTGCTCGGCGGGCGCGCGATGATGATCTGTCACGAGCAAAGCGAGCTCGAAGCGTACATCCACGCGGCCGTCGAAGCTGCGCAGGAAGCCGGTACGCGCACCATCCTCGTCGACGAGTTCCTCAAGGATGCGATCGAAGTGGACGTGGACGCGATTGGTGACGGACAGCAGGTCGTCATCGGTGGCGTGATGCAGCACATCGAAGAAGCGGGGATTCACTCCGGCGACTCAGCGTGCGTGCTTCCGCCGTATTCGCTGCCGCTCGATGTGATCGCGTCGATCGAAGAGCAGACGCGGCAGCTTGCGCTCGAGCTGGGTGTCGTGGGGCTGATGAACGTGCAGTTCGCGGTCAAGGGCAACGTGATCTACGTGCTCGAAGTCAACCCGCGCGCATCGCGAACGGTTCCGTTTGTGTCCAAAGCAACGGGCCGCCCGCTGGCGAAGATCGCCGCGCAGGTGATGGCAGGAAAAACCCTCGCCGAGCTGGGCGTGACCGATGGCGTGAGGCCGGGGCACGTCGCGGTAAAAGAGTCGGTGTTTCCATTCGCGAAATTCCCTGGCGTCGACACGCAGCTTGGACCGGAGATGCGTTCGACCGGCGAAGTCATGGGCATCGCGACGAGCTTTGCGCACGCGTTCGGCAAAGCCTTGAGCGGGTCAGGGATGAAGTTACCCACGAGTGGAACCGCGTTCATCTCCGTGAAGGACGACGACAAACCCGGCGCTTGCGTGGTAGCGAGACGTCTTCATGCGCTCGGGTTCACCATCATGGCTACCGCCGGCACGGCTGCTGCCTTCGAGCGCGCTCGCATTCCGACGACGCGCATTCGCAAGGTCGCCGAAGGTTCGCCGCACGTCGTCGATGCCATCAAATCAGGCGACGTCTCGCTCGTCGTCAACACGACCGTGGGCGCTCGATCGATTCGAGATAGCTACGCGATTCGGCGGAATGCTTTGCTTGCAAACATTCCGTACTTCACGACGGTCGCGGCGGCGATGGCTGCCACGGAAGTCCTCGAAGCGAACGCAAACGACACGCAGGCCGCGTATCAGGTTCGGAGCCTGCAGGAGTGGAACGGCTCGTCTGCCGCCCGCTAGCGCTCTTCGTCGCTCTCGCCTTGTTCTTCCGTGCGCTCCTGACGTGCCTTGAGAGGCAGTGCAGCGGCGAGCGCCACGGCGAGCGCTGACGCAATCACGCTCCCGTAAAACAGAATGTCGATCGCGCTGCCTGCCGACGAGCAATTCGCCCCAGGGCCGATTCGCACGGCAAGCACACCTTCGGGAAGCGAGGGCGGACGAACCTGAACGCCCTCGTCATCCGGAGTCACTTACCCACCACGATGCGCTGGTTGTAGGCCCGATCGACCGCTTCGCAGAACGTGCGGAATTGCGCGTATTCGGCCGGGCTTATCCGCGGCTTCAGGAAAGACAAACTCGTTCGAATCGTAACTTTTCCGGCCGCTTGTTCCGCCGAAAGCTCGAAGCGCCCGAACGGTGAATCGATCTTCTGCGGCATGGGCACCTTTTGCAGCTTGGCCCCCGCTGGCACCTTCACGACCCACTCTTCTTCACGCGTCGTCAGCGCTCCAATGACCACGTCCAGCGTGCGCTTCGACGATGGTGCCAGCTCCGCAACGAGACGCGGCGCAATGCTTGCAGGAACGCTCAGCGTGTCGTCTTCGCGCCGTGCAAAGTTCGTCGCTTTGCCTTTCACGCGCAGGCGCACGGGCTGCTCGATGTCCTCGATGTTCGTCGCTTCCACGCCTGCACGTCCTGTAGCGACTTCCACCGGGCCAAAGTCGCCCGCGAGGTCTTGCTTCGCGCGATCGTTACGCGTGCCTTCCGCGAGATACCGCCGTCGCCAATCGGGCGCATAAGCCCCCGAGACTTGCATGTCCGTCGCGATCGCTGCCGAGCCATCCAGCGCGAGCGTCACGTCGACGTGACGGCGCGTGACCGACTGCTCCGGAGGCGGATCCGGCAGCTTCACGTACTTGGGTTTGCCCTCGTTGACGAGTAAGCCGATGGCGCCGCGATCCATCACGGGAAGCTCCGTCGAACCCGTGTGCTCCGCCGTGCCATCGAGGTACAAATCGAGCGACGGGACGTAGACGATCGCGTGATCGAACGGCGCGAGGCTTGCCGGCTCGGGCGCGATGTCGCCTCGCATGCGCGTGCGAAGCAGGACGATCGTCGACGGGACGCCGACTTCTCGCAGCATCGTCACGATGAGCGTCGCCTTGTCTTTGCAGTCGCCCCAACCTCGAGCGAGCGTTTGCGCTGCACGCCGCGGACGAATGCCTTCAATGCCGAACTCGAGCGCCACGTAGCGCGTTTCGGTGGCGAACTTGTAGATGGCGCGAACCTTCGCAGCGTCGTCCTTCGCGTTCTTCGTCAGCTCGCGAGCGCGACGCCTCACTTCGTCGTCGACGTCGAACTGCTCGCGCGCGAGGCCCCAATACCAAGCACCAACGGCGTTCCACGTGTCGAACGTCGACACGTGCACGTACCCGAGCACTTCAGGCCAAGGCGGCATGTTCGGCTCGGGCGTCAACGGAGGAACATCGTTTGCGGTGAAACGATAGATGCGTTTGTCCCCCTCGACCTTCACGTCTTGCGTGAGCCCATCGAGCTTGTTCGTACGAATGTAAAACGTTCGCTCTTTCGGCGTGACGAGGATGTATTCGCTGTTGGCGATGGGACTGTCTTCTTGCAGGTACTCGATTTCCCCGAAGTAATCCGAGATCTCGTTGCGTGGAGCGACATCTTCGATGCGGTAACGAAGCTCGACGACATCACCTGCGCTGAGGCGTGGAAAGAGCACGCCGAACGTTCGTTGCGACGTGTACATCGAGATGGCCGGGTTGTTCGCAGGCCCTTCACCACTCTCGATGGCTTCGTCGATCTTGCCGTTTTGGCGATACACCTTCGCAGCCCGTAGATCGACGGTTTGTCGCGCCGCTTCGTACATGAAGCGATACTGGCGACCCGACGCCGCGCTCTCGTCCGTGAGCGGCTGAAAAACGATCTGCCTGAAACGACTCGCAAGACCGTTCGGGTACACCGTGGTGACCGTGAGGTTTCGCAAAAAGCGCATCGGGTAGCCCTTCATCGCGGCCGATCGCATCGGCAAAAACCGTTCGGGCGCCCAGGCATACGCTTCATCCGCACGCGGCGCTTTCGGCTGAATGTGCTCGACGTACTCGCGCACGTCCTTCGCTTGCGGAGCGATCGTCAGAATTTGGCGCAGCAAATCGAGCTGCTTGTCCTTATCGCCGCTCTCTCCGTACACATCGCTCAGCGCCCGTAGCGTCTGGATATCCTCCGGCGCCATCGCGAGCGCCTGTTGGTACGTCGCAAGCGCGCGATCTTTCTGCCCGAGCGCGCGATACGTGCGCGCTGCGATCGAGCGAGCCCACGCTGACTCTGCCTCGATGCCGAGGAATCGTCCGAGCCACCGTTCGGCACCAGCGGCGTCGCGACGCGCAACGGCAAGGTCCACTTTTTGGCTGAGGAACGTCGCATCGTCGAAACGCAGCGACGCGTATCGCGCTTCGACCTCGTCGGCTTCTGCATCGCGCCCGAGCCCTCGAAGTTGTTCCGCGAGCGCCGACAAGAGCGACACCGATCGAGGGTGCCTTTGCACTGCCTTCTCGAGCATATCCAGCGCCGTGCGCTTGAGCCCCGCTTCGACGTGAAGCTCCACGAGCCCCAGCGTCCCTCCGAGGTTGTCCGGGTCGATCGCGAGGATGCGTTCGTAGATCGGAACGGCATCGCGCCAATTCGTACCCGTTCGTGCGAGGTGCGCTTCGGCGAGCAATACGTCGAGCTTTTCATCGTTTGTCTTGGCCAGCGCCGACGCTTTTTCGACCCACACGCGCCGTTGATTTCGATCTTCGGCAAGCTCACCTGCGAGCAATAGGCGCGCGACGGTCGGTTCCGCTTCGGCAGCGCGTCGTGCAAGGTCACGAGCTTTGTGATCGGCTTTCGGATCACCTCCCGTGATCGCCAAGTAACGAGCGTAAAGCTCGAGTGAGGACGCTTTCGGGGACTTGCCTGACGTGGCGATCTCGAAGGCTTGTACGGGCCCGAGCACGCGGTTTGTCTCGGCCGGTTGCGGCGTCTTTGCGCGAGCGCGTTCTTTTTCGCCTGCGGCGGCTTCGGCGCTCGCTTCGAGGTCCGCGCGCACGTCCACGTCGAGGTCGGGCTCGCCGACGGAATTACCGAGGCGAAGGCTCAATTTGGGCGCATCGGCATCGCCGCAAACTTTGACCGTGATGCGACTCCACGAGGGCCTGAGCGTGACCGTGGTCGCGAACCTGTCCATGTCGAGCTCGCGGTAGGCGAGGTCTTCGAGAACCTTTTTGCCTTCATAGAAGAGCTTGAAGGCACCAGCGGATCCGACCCAAATCGTCAGTGGGCGATTGGACTTGGTGCCGGGTTTGGAACGTACGAACGTCGTGGCGTACCCGCAGACGTCTTCGCGTGGACGCAGGATGTCGCCAAAGTCGAACCAGCCATACGACGACGCGACGGGCGGAACGCGCCACCTGACAGCGCGTTCTTTGCCTTCGTAGGCGCGGCCTGCGGGGATCGGCTCGGACAGCTCGAGCTCCGGGGCAAACTCTTCGTTGATGCCCGTTTTGTTGTCGTTATCGAACGGGCCGACGGTCATGTACCGCGAGACAAACCCGAGACGTTCGACGCGAGCGAGCGCGCCTTCGAGGTCACCGCGCCTGCGACGCGCATACGCCTCGAGCAGACCCGCGTACGCTCGAACGGGTGCGGGTTGCGCCTTGTTTTCCGTCACTGCGACGATGGCTTCTTCGACGTGCGTTGGATCGGCGCGGTCCCACGTGCGCCATAAATTGCGCAGCGCGGTGAATGCTTCCGGGCCCTTTGCGCTGGCGACGGTTGCGGCGTGTTTCAGCACGTCCCGATGAATCGGTCCTTCGGCAGCGTTTGTCTCGGCTCCTGGCACGAGCGCGCATGATGCTGCGGCGAAGGCGAGTCCCAACCGAAGCGCGTTTTTCGTTCGACCCAGAGCGCCGCGTTCACGAGGCATCGAAGGCCTATCCCGTGCTCTCGGCAGCAGGTCAAGGCATCGAAGTGGCGGAAGTGAGCCTCTGGCGCGTCGTTTTCTTCTCGTTCTCTGCGAGGCGGCCTGGATTTAGGCGTTGCGGCACAATGTTGTGATCAAGACCACTGGCGAAAGTGCCTCGTGGAGTGGGATCGATTGGTGTGAGTGGGGTGAGGGGAGACGTTTCCGTGCGCCCCTGACGAAGGTCACCTTGCTCCTCTGTGCCAGCTTCGGATAGAAACATCGCTGCGTGCGCCGAATGGGAGTTGTGCATTCGGTTCATGTGGATTGTGCGAGGTTGGATCTCTCGTTGGGATCAAGCGTATTGATGCCGAAATGGGTCAGTCGCTCCTCGGGTGGAACGAAAACGTAACGGACAACGAGACGAAGACCCCACCGCGGAAGCGCTGGCGGAGGAACGATGGTCAATCCTCAGATGGTGATGTACGAGGAGGAGTTCAATCAGATCCAGAATGTCGTGGATCGCCTCGTCAAGGACGCCAATGCGAAGGTCGTTTTCATCGTTGATAAGAATGGCCAGCTAATTGCTGCCAGTGGCGATGTGGACAATTTGGACACCACGTCGCTTGCGTCGCTGACGGCGGGCAACATCGCGGCCACTGGTGGCATGGCGAAGCTGCTCAAGGAGAACGAGTTCGCGACGCAGTTTCACGAGGGCGAAAAGGCGAACATCCACATTCAGCTCGTCGGAAATCGCGTCATCCTCGTCGTGATTTTCGACTCCAAGTCGAGCTTGGGTCTCGTTCGCTTGCGCGTGCGGCGAGCGAGCGAAGAGCTGAACAACATCTTCGAGGCTCTCTTGAAGAAGGTTGCGGATCCCGGTGCCGACTCACCGTTTGCCGAGATCACCGACGAAGACATCGACAACCTGTTCAACGACTAGGAGCGCGCCGGATGAGTTTCATCAACTACATGGCGCGGGAGATCAACTGCAAGATCGTCTATTACGGCCCCGGCTTATGCGGGAAGACGACGAACTTGCAGTACATCTACGAGCGCACGAATCCCGATGCGAAGGGGAAGATGATTTCCCTCGCGACCGAAACCGATCGGACGCTGTTCTTCGACTTTCTCCCGCTGGCACTCGGTGAGATTCGCGGCTTCAAGACCAGGTTTCACCTGTACACCGTGCCTGGTCAGGTCTTCTACGACGCGAGCCGCAAGCTCATCCTGAAGGGTGTCGACGGTGTCGTCTTCGTTGCCGACTCTCAGGTCGAGCGCATGGAGGCGAACGAGGAGTCCGTCGAGAACCTCAAGACAAACCTCGAGGATCAGGGCTACAAGCTCGAAAAAATTCCCTACGTCATGCAGTACAACAAGCGTGACTTGCCTGAGGTTGCGACGGTGGAAGAGCTTCGCCGAACGCTCAATCCGCTGGGCGTTCCCGACTTCGAGGGCGTGGCGCGTACGGGCGTCGGCGTCTTCGATACGCTCAAAGCCGTCGCGAAACTCGTGCTCACCGAGCTTCGCAAGGGCGGTCCCTGATTCGTTGCCCACTCCAACGTTCGTCTTCGTTACGCTCGATCTTCGAACACAAGCGTGTTCGTCGGTCGAGCGTTCGCGTTTGATTGACGAACGATCCCCTTCGTCGAGAAAGCTCAACACAAACGGCCGGGTAAACGGTTCATTCATGAACCATTCCCGGCCGTCTCGTCGAGCTGCAATTGGTCACGGGGCCGCTAAGCGAGCCCGGGACGCATCAGGCACGACAATAAATGCGGTTGCGGCGGGCCTTGTTCTTGGCCTTGAGCTTCGCGCGGTAGCGCTTCGTCTTCGTGCGGTTGGTCTTGCGAGGACCTTTCGAGAGCATCAGGAACATGACTGTTATCCTCTTGCCGAGCAGCGCGACAGCCGGCCGCTCCTATAGAGCGCGCGCAGGGTAAAGCATGTTCGCACCGAGATCAACCTTGTCCCGTGCAAACCCTGCCTCGATCGCCCGCCGCCCGGCGTGGGCCGTACGTCTTGGCCTGAGCGTGCTCGGCGTTTCCGGGCTTTCCGCGTGCGGGGCGAGCATCCATGCGCTGTACGAAGGCGACGTGCGGTTCGAACACTGCATGGCACTCGATGACAACCCCGACGTCAAGTCCACGATCCGGACGGCGTGCTGGGACGAGTGGCTCAAGTTCTACACGTTCGGACAAACCCGCGATCGGATCGAGTACGCGAAACTGCGCACGCGACAGCTCAAGGGCGGCTCCGACATGGACGATGCTGCCCTTGCGGCGAACGAATCACATCCGACGGAGGCCGTTCCAGAGCCCACGACGGCACTTGCTCCGCCTCCCATGATGCTCGTGGTGGATGCAGGCACAGAAGCGACACCCGTCAAGGCGTCCGATGATTCCACGGCTCCACCAGGCACCGATTGTACGAGCACTTGCGACACGTCAGGGCCAAGTGCAAAAAGGAATGCGTGACGCCGATGTGCAATCGGCAAACGTGCATCTCGAAATGCGAACGGACGTGCAAAGAAGAGCACGCGACGTGCATGCGCGGCTGTTTCATGTGACAAACTGCGCGCGAGCGGTTCAGGAATCGATTTTCGAAGGAATGTTGGCCCCATGCGGAGCGTAGAGGTATCGGCGAAGGACATGACTACGCAGCTCGCAGAACAAGGGCCTTTCGGCTTGGAGCTTGGTCATCACGAAGGCGGGAGTCGCGGTTCGGTGCGCGTTCTCCGTCCGCGACGAGCCGCTCCGGCCGACACGATTCGGCCCACGCGCGCCGAAGTGAACCTCGCGCATCTGCGACACAACCTGCGCGTCCTCGAACGCACGCTCGCTACGGCCAACTCGAAAGCGCCTGCGATTTGGGGCGTGCTGAAGGCCGATGCGTACGGGCACGGCGCGGCCGCGGTTGCTCGAACGCTGGAACGTGCGGGCATGCCGGGGCTGTGCGTGGCGCTTCTGGAAGAAGCCATCGAGCTTCGAGATGCGGGCATTCGCATCCCGATTCTCGTGATGGGCGGCTATTACGGCCCGCGTCGCGAGGGGCTCGAGGAGATTCTCGCGCGGGAGCTCGTGCCTGTCGTGTACGACGCGGGGCACATCGAGCGCATCGGCATGCTTGCGCGGTTCGATGACGATGGTCGCCCGGTGCGAGTGCATCTCAAGGTCGACACGGGCATGGGGCGACTTGGTGTGAGCATCTCCGAGCTCGACGACGTGCTCGATGCGCTCGATGCGCGGCCTCACGTGCGGCTCGATGGATTGATGACGCACCTGGCGTGTGCCGATGCAGAGGATCTCGATGCGACGCGCCATCAGCTCGGGCTGTTCCAAAAGGTTCTGGGTCGCGTGCGGGCACGAGGGTTTTCTCCGAGGTACGTGCACATGGCGAACAGCGCGGCGGTCCTCCGCATGCCGGAAACGCACTTCGATGCGGTTCGTCCTGGGATTGCGCTCTTCGGCGTCTCGCCCATGACATCGGTCGGTGCGGAACTGAAGCCGGTCATTCGAGTACGTACGGAAATCGTTTCGACTCGAACGATCGAGACGGGACACGCGATCGGGTACGGGCACACGTGGCGCGCGTCGCGTCCGAGCGTCATCGCGACCGTGCCGATGGGGTATGCGGATGGTCTCGATCGCAAGTTGTCGAACGCGGGTCACGCGCTCGTGCGAGGGCGTCGAGCTCCCGTCGTGGGCACCGTGTCGATGGACATGACGATGCTCAACGTGACCGACGTCGAGGGAGCTCGCATCGGTGACGAGGCGGTGTTCTTGGGTGCTCAAGAAGGACCGCTTGGTCGAGACGTCATCACGGCAGAAGAGATCGCGACGGCGACGGGCACGATTCCGTGGGAAGTGCTGACGAGCATTTCGCGTCGGGTGCCTCGGTTCTATCGCGAGCCCTGACGACAGGCGCGACACGCGTCTGGTACGATTTTCCGAATGGCTTCTGCGCGACTTGATGGCGCGGCGGTGGGTCGTCGCGGCTTTGTTTCGGCAATCGTAGTTCTCTTGGGGCTTGGCTTTGCTACGGCGGATGCCGGCTGTGGCGATTCGAATGAGCGTCCACGCGGGATCGGCGATGTGCCCGTTGCCGATGCGGGGGACGGGTTCGAAGCAGGTGGAGGTGGTGGCCCGCCAGCGGTCGATGCGAGTGGCTACTGCGGCAACGAGGTGCATCAACTCATCATCGACGCGCCAAACCTCTACTTCGTGCTCGATGCATCTGGGAGCATGGCCGAGGAAGTGCCGGGGGTTGGGAATCGTTACGACGCCGTACGAATTGCGGTCGTGGACTTGGTGCGTAACCTCGGGCCGCTCGCGAGAGTTGGCGCTGCGGTGCTTCCGAAGAAGGGAAGCGCTGATGAATGCGCCGCGGGAGCGCAGGTGTTTCCTGTGACGCAGGGAGATCCGGTCACGGGCAAAGACGGACCGACCACCACGGCGTTGCGCTTGGCCACGATCACCAAACCGGTCGGAGGTACGCCCATTTCGGCGACGCTGTCGGCGCTCACGCCGACGCTGCTTGGTTTGTCTGGCAAAACGTATGTCGTCATCGCGACCGATGGCGGCCCCAACTGCAATGCGATGGCCTCGTGCACGGCGGCCGACTGCTCGCTCGTCATCGACGCGCATCCTGCATGCGCGCCGGGCGTGAATTGTTGCGCGCCGGGACAAATTGGAGGACCAACGTTCTGTGTCGATCAGCCCGCAGCGCTCGCTGCCATCGACAAGCTCGTGCAGGCGGGGCTGCACGTCGTGACGGTCGGCATCCCGGGCAGCGAGGCGTACGCAGCGGTGCTGGATGCGATGGCCATTGCGGGCGGATTGCCGCGTCCAGAATCGCCCCAATACTACCGCGTCGATCAGCTCGAAGAGGTGGGTTCGGTTCTCGCAGAGATCGCCAAAGTTGCCGTGACGTGCGAGTTCACGCTGGTCGATCCTCCGGACGAACAAGGCATGACGAACGTCTATCTCGACGGAGAAACTTTGACCTACAACGTTCCGGATGGGTGGATTTGGAAGCCACCGGCCACGGTGCGTTTGCTTGGCGAAGCGTGCGACCGTGTGCAATCGGGCAAGGTGGCGAGCGTGCAGATCGTGAGTGGTTGTCCGACGGAAGTGCCGAAGTGAATGGTTGCGACATCGAGGTCGTTCGCGTGGCGCGAGGAGCGCCGGAAGCGGACGAGCTAGCAAACATCGCCAAGACGGCATTTGCGGGACCGTGGTTTTCGCCCATCGACGAGCTCGACAAACCTTGGGCGCGCGTGTGGGTTGCGCGAGACAAACAGGCAGCGCGAGCCGTTGGATTTCTCGTCGCGTGGCATGTGGTCGACGAGCTGCACGTGCTTCACGTTGCGACGGCCGTGGACATGCGGCGTCGCGGTGTGGGTTCGGCGCTCGTGGCTGAGGCGGTTGCGTATGCTCGAGCGAACGAAGTGCGCCTGTGTTTGCTCGAAGTCCGCCAATCGAACGACCCCGCGATTCGCCTCTACGAGAAACATGGGTTTGTCGTGGAGAACGTTCGCCCGAAGTATTATTCGGACAACGACGAGGACGCGCTCGAGATGTGGTTGATGTTGGGGAAGGCGTAAAAATCGGGGGCGAGCCCCCCCCCCCGCGCGCCCCGCGCGCGCGTCTCCCCGCGCGAGGGACAGATCCAGACTGGGGACGAATCAGCGCTTGAACGGATTCGGGAAGCGCTCTTTTTCACGGCGACGTAGTTGCCGCCGCCGGCGCCGCGAGGCGGCTACCCTGGACGCGTAGCGGATTGAGCAAGAGCGGGCGAAGCAGCGCTTTCGCTTTCTCGTCGAGCGGTTGCAGCAGCGCTTCCACCTTCTTTGCAGCGTCCGACAACTGCTCGCTCAGGTTGATCATGTCAGTGCTCGTGGGCGGCTGGTTCATGGCGTCCATCGTGCGTCGCAGCTCCGTCAGGATCTCGACGTAGGTCTGAAGCGGCGTGTCGGTGACGACCGTCTGTTTGGCCTTCGTATCGGATTGGCTGAACGAAACGAGCTTGGCGAACGTGGACGGCACGGTGCTTGGTCGCTCTCCGAGCTTCGTGACGTCGACATTGGTCTTGATGCGATAGCCGCCCGTTCGTTGCGCAAAGCTTTGGGCGAGTTTTTGGTTGAGCATCCGGTTGGCGGCTTCCTGGTCCACGCCCGCGCCGCCTTCCTTCTTCGACTTCTTCCACTGCGTGTGGTCCTCGAGCTCGCGAAGGATCTTCAAGTAGGGCCAGGGCGGACGTGTCAGCGTGTTGTAAAGATCGATGGCTTCCTTCACCGTCTTGGGTGGATCGACCGTGATGTCCACGAGGAAGTCGGTCCATTGCTCGATGTAGCGTTGGTCGTAGTCCTCGGACAAACGCTTCAAGTTGATCGGAATGCGATCGCCTTGTTCTTCGGGGCCGAGCGGGACGACCCATTGTTCGGATTCGAGCAGCCCCGCGGCGTTCGCCACGTTCAACGCCGCCACGTAGTGACCGTTCTCCGTGTACGGCCCCTCGACTTCCTTCATCCGACCTTCTTTGAGCTCGCGTGCGCTCTTGATGAACTTCAGCGCTTCGGGACGATCGAGGAAGAACGACTTGAGCGTGAGCGGCGGGTACTTGCGATTGAGCTGCGATACCTCGCTCGCCTCGTCGTACACCATGTCGTTGATGCTGTTGATGAACACGTCGTAGTAGCGCTCTTGCACGGGCACTGCCTTGAGCGTGTCGCGCACCTTCGTCACGAGAGCGACGTCCGCGGCCGGCGGCGTGACCTTCCCACTCTTGACCAGCTCCAAGTAGTACTTCACGTGGACCCTGAGTCGGTCCTTGAGGTCGAACTCCGCCAGGTTGCTCGTGGCCTTCAGGATGTCCGCCCAAAGGTCCGTCAGCCGTCGCGTCTCCTCTTCGAGATCCAAGTTCTTGACGTCGCTCATCATGAGGTACGTCTTCAGGTCCGTTCGCTCCTTCAAGTACTGTTTGCCCTTGGCCGCCCTGAGCCTTTCTTCGAGCTTGGCCTTGCAAGGCAAGACGAAGCCGTGGCTGAGAAGCTGCACGTAGGCCGTGACCGTCGGTCGCGCGATTGCTTCACCCCGGTACATTCCCCAGCCGTGTGAAAGCGGAAGCTCCGCGCGGTAGCGGTCGAGCTCCTTCAAGCGTTCGTAGAGCGGACCAATTTGGTCGAGCTTGGCCTCGGGTGGCTCGCCGTCGGCCCAGTTGATCTTCATGGCCGTCGCGACGCGTTGTTGCGTGCTGCTGAGCAGCTCGCGGTTCTTCGCGAACGACCGGATGCTCGGGATGGAAAGGATGAAACCGAGCGTGAACGCAGCCGCGCTGACGGCGATGCGCATGATGCGTTGACGCTTGATTTCGGCTGCGCTGCGCGCTGCGACATCACCGTCGGGGAACACGACGTTCATGAACACGTCGTGCAGGAAGTAGCTCTTCGATTCGGTGACTTGCTGGGCGGCTGCTTCCGGCGGACGAATGCCCATCGCTTGACCCATGCGATTGAGCACGCGGTCGAGAGGCCGGCCTTCCTGCGTACCGCTCGTGAAGTAAAACCCGCGGAACAGCGGCGTGCCTTGGAACGTATTGACCGCAAAGATCGTCTGCACGAGCTCGGTCAAGTTGCGCTTGATGCCGGCAAATTCGAGCGGGAACTGGTAGATGCGCTCGCGCGCTTCGCGATTGCGTTCTTGGCTGAGTCGCTTGAGGGACCGACCGTGAACCTTCTGCACGAGCACGTCGAACTCGCGTTCGAAGAGAGCGCCAGGGTTTGTCTTGTCCTCGGTCAACTTGACCGTCGCACCCCAGGCCTGGGCACGATCGCTCTTGCGGATGTCCCCGAAGAACTCGATGAAACCGGCAATGAGGTCGCACTTGGTGAAGAGCAAGTAGACGGGAACGACCATCTGAAGCTGCGTCATCACTTCATCGATACGCGCGCGTAATTTCTTGCCCGTCGATTCGATCTGTTGCTCGCTCGCGTCGATGAGCTCGGCGATGTTGATGGCAATCAGCACGCCGTTGATGGGCTTGCGCGAGCGATAACGCTTGAGCATCTGAAGGAACGAGATCCACTCGTCGTGATCGTCGCCTTCGGTGGTGTATCGACCGGCGGTGTCGAGCAGGATTGCTTCGTTGGTGAACCACCAGTCGCAGTTACGCGTACCGCCGACGCCGCGAACACCTCCGCCGCGCGGATCCGAGAAGGGGAAGACGAGGCCGGAGTGCTTGAGCGCGGTGGTTTTGCCAGCGCCGGGCGGGCCGATGATCACATACCAAGGCAGCGAATACAGCGCGGCAGCGCCGCCCTTTTTGCCTTTGCCGAGCTTGGAGGTTTTGAGCGCGTTGATGCCGCCCTGAACCTGCTTTTGCAGCTCCTGAATTTCAGCGCGGC
The DNA here is from genome assembly GCA_016715885.1 of Polyangiaceae bacterium. Lineage (NCBI taxonomy): Bacteria > Pseudomonadati > Myxococcota > Polyangiales > Polyangiaceae > Polyangiaceae bacterium. The sequence goes on along the minus strand of JADJXL010000026.1, from coordinate 16,073 downwards.
GTTCAGGGCGCGCGTTGAGCGCTTGCTGCGCTCCTTGATGCGCGATCGCCCGCTCGAGTGCCGTTGCGGCGCGGCTTGCGCGAATCCTGGTCCAGAGCAGCCGTACCACGGCGGCAAGGACGACGAGGATTGTCCCGACAATCGGGAGCCACAGCGGCAGTTTGATGATGTACCAAAGTGCCCAGACGATGAGCGCGAGCAGCGCAGAAAATACCCACCACACAGCGGATCACCTTATCAACGATCCGCCGCGTCGTGTCAGCCGATGCGCTCGTTCGTTCGACGACGCTCAAGACGCATAATCGTCGGGCTCGAGATGTGCGTCGGGCTCCATGCCCGCAGCAATCCGGCGCGCACGGATCGTCTCGACAATCAGCTCCACGACCTCGAAGTGCGTCGATGGCGAGTGATATTGCGCGGCGGGCACCGGAGGCAGTGCAGCGAGTCGTTCGGCAACGGGAACGCGGTCGTCTTCATCCAGCTCGAAGAGCGCTGCGCGAAAGTCGTCTTCGGCATCGGGCTCCGCTGCTGCGTCGCGCTCGCTCGCGTCCTCTGCAGTCGTATCGTCCTCGCTCTCGACGTCTTCCACCTCGTCTTCGTCGTCGCCGCGTTTCGTCGTCACATCGGGAGCCTTGGGCTCGGGAGGCAACTCGAGCGAGCGTGCAATGAGCTCGATGGGGCGAAGCGCGAGATAGACGGGTTCGAGCTCGACGCGAAACGATCGAGGGTCGTCTTCGATGCGCCAGAAGCCGCCGTACTTTCGACGCGTGACTTCCCAAGGTACGCGCCGATGGTTTGTGCAGCGAGCAGCGCGGTTTCCTTGCGTTCGTTTGCTGCTGCGCGTGCAAGCTCGACGTAGTGATCGAGCACGGGGAGCGTTTCGGGTTCGAAATCGAGCGTGAAGCCGACGCTCTGCTTCACGTAGCGCACGCATGACGCTGCCAGGTCCGCGATGATGGGCGGCGGCGCGTCTTTCGTGCTTTCTCCCGCAGACTGCCCGTTGCTTTTGCCGTTTGTCCCGGACACGAAAGCCTTCCTTCCGCTGCATGACGTGGTCGATGGATCTTTTCGCGCGTGAGTTTGGCGCGCGTTTGGCGTCACGAGATGGTGAGACGACGCACCTTTATGCGCCAGAGCATTCGCCGAGGAAAAACCTTACGAGGTGACTTGACGGGCGCGTTCACGACCAAACGGCGCTGGATCAGCCCGCATTTTTTTTGATCAAAAGACTTCCGTAACGGGAGGTCGCTCATGCTACTCTCCGGACCTCACGCACATGCGGATTGGAGTCTTCAGCGATACGCACGCGAACTACGAGGCGCTCAGCGCTGTTCTGGAGGCGTATCGACGCGAGCGCATCGACGTCTACTACTGCCTGGGCGACACCGTAGGTTATGGCGGGTCCCCGAACGAATGCGCCGATTTGGTCCGAAAGATCGCAAAAAAGACGATCCTCGGTAACCACGACGCCGCGGTCGCGGGGCGAATGGACTACTCGTATTATTACGAGGCAGCGCGCCAAGCGCTTGACACCCATGCATCCATGCTTTCCGCAGAGAATGCGGCATGGCTGCGGGGCCTACCCTACCAGGAAAAGCTGCCCGAGATTGGCCTCGACCTGTGCCACGGCTCGCCCGTGAGGCTCGAGGAGTTCGAGTACATCTTCGCGCCCGAACAAGCGCGAGAATGCCTGCCGATGTACCACGAGCTCGGACACCTCACGCTCATCGGCCACTCGCACCTCTGCAAGGTCTTTGCGCTGACGCCGACGACGGTCGAGGAATTGCCCGCGACCGACTTCACGCTCGAGCCGAATCGCAAGTACATCGTGAGTGTCGGTTCGGTCGGACAACCTCGCGACTACGACAATCGCGCCAGCTACACGATCTTCGACACCGATGCGAAACGCTTCGAGTTCCGACGGGTCGAGTACGACATCGAGACGGCGGCCGAAAAGGTGCTCAAAGCCAAGCTCGAGCGCAACTTCGCACACCGCCTCTACATCGGCGTTTGATTCTTCGATTCCGTATCGAAACCCTTCACGCGCGAACGAATGCGATCACCGCCGCGTCGATCGTACTCGCGCGTGAATGAGCAGCGTCGACGAATCACTCGCGACCGGCCTTCCATCGAAGTCGCCCAAGAACGTTTCAATCTCGAACCCGTTGTAGTGGAGCAACGCCTCGAGCTCCTGCGGATAAAATTGCCGGTGCGCAAGGGGCGTCATCCAGGGTTCGCCTCCGTCCACGGGGGAAAACTCCATCGCCACGAAAAGCACCTGCCGTAGTTTGTCGTAATCGAAGCGCTCGGAGTACCGCACCAGCGTGCCGGGACTGCCGTCTTCGCCGGGATATCGAAAGCGCGGCGTGCTGTAGGCCCGATTCGGATCTCGCGCGAGCTCTTCGGGTTCGGGCATCGAGACGTCGAAGACGAACTGTCCGCGAGGTTCGAGGTGAGCGCGCACGCGAGCGAGAAACTGCTCGACGTCGGGGCGCGTGTAGAGGTGCAGGAAGGCGTTGAAAGGGCAGAGGACGAGGGAGAATCGGCGTCCGATTTTTGCGCTGCGCATGTCGCCACGTTTCACCGTGACGCGGGATCGGACGTCGTCGTCTTCGTCGCGCAGGCGAGCGCGCAGGTCGTCGAGCATCTCGGTGGAACGGTCGACGCCGGTGATGCGCGTACCGTTGCGAGCGACGGGAATGGTGATGCGTCCGTTGCCGCAGCCGTATTCGAGGACGGGGCCGTTTTGTGCTCGAGCGATGTCGACGTAGTAGCGGACGTCGTCGAGGCGCGATTTGTAGGTTTTGGTGTAGTAGGCGGGGGTTTTCGTAATGAGCCGACGCCCGCTTCGAGCTCGGGGTCGTTTTTCTGTAAACGTTTCGTCATGATCCCAAGCCGTTCATGCGCGTACGAATGGGGATCGCGCGCGGGCTATCGGGAGGAAGGTTCGCGGGGGAAACCCCGTCGAGCTTTCAGACCTCGATGAACGACGGTTGAGATCGGAGCCATTCGAGGACGACGTCGTTGGTGCTCCGATGAAAGTGCACTTTGCCGGCTGCGATTTCGCGCAAGCTGGTGACGGCGGCTTTGTTCTTCGTTTTGACGAGCGGGTCGTTGCCCTTCGCGAGTTGTCGGGTCCGGGCGGAAGCCAGGATGACGAGGGCGAAGCGGTTTTCTTCTCGCTCGAGGCAATCTTCGACGGTGACGCGTGCCATATGGGAGGGCGGAGCGTAGTCGGAGTTTTGATCCCGCGCAACTTGCGAACGGCTCGCAAGCTCAGGCTTCGACGATGGTCCCGATGTTCTCGCCTTTGCAGACGCGCAGGATGTTGCCGTGCGTGGTCAACTTGAAGACGCGGATCGGGAGCTTGTTTTCGCGGCAAAGTGTGACGGCGGTCGAGTCCATGACGCCGATGCGATCGACGAGGAATCTGTCGTAGGACAGCTTCGTGAACATTTGCGCGTCTTCGTGCCGGTTGGGATCGCGGTCGTAGATGCCTTCGACCTTGGTGGCCTTGAAGAGGGCTTGTGCCTGGATTTCCATGGCGCGTAGGGCTGCGGCGGTGTCTGTCGAGAAAAACGGATTGCCCGTGCCTGCGGCGAAGATGACGACGTTGCCTTTTCGAGGTGACGCATGGCGCGGCGGCGAATGTGGGCTCGGCGACTTGGCGAATTTCGATCGCAGTCATGACGCGGGTCGCTACGTCGTGTTTTTCGAGAGCATCTTGGAGCGCCAACGAATTGATGACCGTGGCGAGCATGCCCATGTAGTCGCTTTGCGACCGGTCCATGCCGGCGCTTGCGCCTTTGAGGCCGCGGAAAATGTTGCCTCCGCCGACGACGACGCCGATTTGTACGCCCCATCGGTGCAGTTCCGAGATTTCCGCGGCGACGCGCTGAAGGGTGTCGAGATGAATGCCGAAGTTGCCTTCTCCGCAGAGGGGCCTCGCCGCTGATTTTCAGCACGATGCGGCGGTATTTGAGGTCGGGTGCGGGGGCGGGAGGAGGAGGGAGGGTCGAGTCTTCGCGGCTCTCGTTGCGCATCACGCGCCGTGTCGTAGTCCCCTCGTGCCTGATCTGCAACGTACGCTTTTCGCGGGCGCTCGGCTGGTGTGCCCGGGACGGGCGGTGAGGCAGTCCCCATCGCGCGCAAAGAATGCTACACCCGCGCCGATGTTCTCGACGCTCCTTCGGCGTGGGCCGGTTGTCTTGACAATCGCCGCGGCGCTCTTGGCCGGTTGCAAAGAATCCGCCGTCACTCCACAAGAAGGGCCGGACGCGGGACCGGCCGCAGCGGGGCTTTCTGCCGAACAAGCTGCGCGCGTGGTGGCCAAAGTGGGCGATCGCGTCGTCACGCTCGGCGACTTCGCCGCAACGCTCGAACGCATGGATCAGTTCGACCGGCTTCGTTACCAAACGAAGGAACGTCGTCGCGAGCTGCTCGACGAGATCATCAACGTGGAGCTGCTCGCGGCGGAAGCTCGGCGGCTTGGCCTCGACAAACAGCCGGAGACGCAGGACGCGATTCGCCAAATTCTGCGCGATGCGATGGTCGCCAAAGCGCGGAAGGGTTTGCCCGCGCCGGGCGAAATTCCGGCGGCCGACGTGCGCGCTTATTACGAAGCGAACAAGGACAAGTTCGACGAGCCCGAACGACGTCGCGTCGCGGCGATCGTCTTTTCGGACAAGAAAGCCGCCGAAAAGGTGCTCGAAGAAGCCGTGAAAATCACGACGCCGGCGGCGTGGGGCGAGCTCTTCGAGAAACATTCGACGACGGCTCCGAAAACGAAAACACCCGCGGCACCGGTCGAGCTCGCGGGCGATCTCGGCGTCGTAGGACCGCCGGAAGATGCGCGCGGCAAAAATCAAAAAGTGCCGGAACCGGTTCGCGAAGCGGTCTTCAAAATTGGCAACGTCGGTGCGGTGTACGAAAAAGTCGTCGAGGCCGACGGCAAGTTTTTCATCGTGCGCATGAACGGCATCACGGCGGCGCACAAGCGCAGCTTGCAAGAGGCCGATCGGTCGATCCGCGTGCTGATTTTGCAGCAGAAGATGCAGGAGCAAGAAAAGGCGTTCGAGGCGGAGCTTCGCAAAAAATTCCCGGTCGAGATCAACGACGCCGCGCTCGGCAAGGTCGAGCTACCCGCGGGCGTCAAGCCCATGGAAAGTAGCGGCCCAGACCCTTGGGCCCTCCCCGGATTGGGACTCGATGCCGACGCTGGGCCTCGAGACGGTGGTTGAGTCGAACGCCGCGTAGACGCGGCAATTCACGGCGAAACCCCCCGCGCGAGCAAAGTCGTGATAGGCCCCCAGCGTCATGTCCGAAAGCCCGAATGCCCGTGCGGCCGCCTTGATCGCCAAGCTCGATGAAATGAACGCCCGTGCTCTCGAAGGAGGCGGTGCAGCGCGTATCGCCAAGCAGCACGAAACAGGCAAGCTCACTGCGCGCGAGCGGATCGAGTTGCTCCTCGATCCCGGGACGTTTGTCGAACTGGACCGGTTCGTCGTTCATCGATGCACCGACTTCGACATGGACAAGTCCAAGGTGCTCGGCGATGGCGTCGTCACGGGTTGGGGCCTCGTCGATGGTCGCAAAGTCGTCGTCTTCGCTCAGGATTTCACCGTCATCGGCGGATCGCTCTCCGGCGCGTATGCCTCGAAGATCTGCAAGGTCATGGACCTCGGCATGCGCATCGGCGCTCCGATCATTGGCCTCAATGACTCCGGTGGCGCGCGCATTCAGGAGGGCGTCGAGTCGCTCGCGGGGTACGCCGACATCTTCTTGCGCAACACGCTCGCAAGCGGCGTCGTGCCGCAGATCAGCGCGATCATGGGCCCGTGCGCCGGGGGCGCCGTGTATTCGCCCGCCATCACCGACTTCATCCTGATGGTCGAGCACACGAGCTACATGTTCATCACGGGTCCCGAAGTCATCAAGACGGTCACCCACGAAGACATTTCCCAAAGAAGACCTCGGTGGCGCATCGACGCACGCCGTCAAGAGCGGCGTTTGTCACTTGACCGCGCCCGACGATCGAGCAGCCATCGCGCGCGTTCGCGAGCTGCTTTCGTTCTTGCCGTCGAACAACACCGAAGATCCTCCGCGCAAGCACTCGACCGATCCCACGGATCGCGAAAATCCCCGCGCTCGATACGATGATCCCGGTCGATTCTTCTGAAACCGTACGATATCAAAAAACGTGGTGCGGGCGGTCGTCGACGATGGGTACCTGTTCGAGGTGCACGAGCGCTACGCGCAGAACATCGTGTGCGGTTTTGCACGCGTGGGTGGTCGTCCCGTAGGTGTCGTCGCGAATCAACCGGCCGTGCTCGCGGGGTGCCTCGACATTCGCGCGAGCATCAAAGCGGCGCGGTTTGTCCGGTTCTGCGACTGCTTCAACATCCCGCTCGTGACGTTCGTCGACGTGCCCGGCTTCTGCCCGGTACCGATCAGGAGTACGGCGGCATCATCACGCACGGCGCCAAGCTCCTCTTCGCGTTTGCCGAAGCGACGGTCCCGAAAATCACGATCATCACGCGCAAGGCTTACGGCGGCGCGTACGACGTCATGGCCTCGAAGCACATCCGAGCCGACTACAACTTGGCGTTTCCCACTGCGGAAATTGCGGTCATGGGTCCGGATGGAGCCGTGAACATCGTTTACCGCAAAGAGATCCAGTCCGCGGCCGATCCCGTCGCGGCCAAAGCTCGGTTCGTCGAGGAATACAAGGCGAAGTTTGCCAATCCTTACAAGGCCGCGGAGCTTGGCTTCGTCGATGAAGTCGTCACGCCGCGCCTCCTTCGCATTCGCCTCGATCGCGCGCTCGATCTGCTCCGCGACAAGCGCGACAAGAACCCGTCCAAGAAACACGGCAACATTCCGCTGTGATCGCTCGTGCGCGACGTCCTCGATCGCTCGATTTGCAGCGCGTCGCTCCCGCATGTACGCAGATCTCTTCTGCTCGTCGCCACTTGGAAGCTTGCGCGACGAAGATGCTTGGAGGTCAAATGAAGGGCTGGTTGTTCGCGATCGTCGCGGTCTCGTCCGCGTGTTTCATGGCTTGTGGTGCTTCGGGCGGCGGCACGACGGGCGGTGGTGGTGAAGGTGGCGAAGGGGGCGACTGGGGAACGGGCGGATCTGGAAATGCCCCCGTGACCTCTACGGCCAGCTCGGGTTCGGGCGGTGGCGGAGGGCAGATGAGCAGCAGCTCATCCAGTAGCGGCGGATCGATGTGCGACGCTTCGGGAAGCTGCATGACTTGTCAGCAGTGTGCCCTCATGACGCCTTGCAAGAGCCAGGCTGAAGCGTGTTTCGGCGATCAGACCTGCAACACGCTCGCGATGTGCTTGAACGGCTGCGGCGCCGACGCCAACTGCCAGAACAACTGCGCGATGACGGCCGGCCAGGCTGCCGTGCAGCTCTACAACGCGGTCGGCGCATGCGTCATCTGCCAGAACTGTCCGAGCGATTGCGCGTCGCAGGCTGGCAACTGTCCTCCCTGAAAGACGCGGCCAAATCGGGGGGTATGGTCGGGTGAGGCCCGCGCCTTTCGCCTGGCGACCTGTCCACGTATGCTTTTCCGGGCCCATGTTGCGTTTAGCTTTCACTGCGGCCGCCTTGATCCTGCTTGGTGCCTGTTCTCAGGCCGAAGACAGCGGAAATCCTGCACCTACGGGTGAAACCAGCTCGTCGAGCTCCTCGAGTACGTCCAGCGGAACCGGCGGTTCGGGCGGTGCGTCCACCGGAACCGGCGGCGCTACCCTCGCGCCCTGCGATGACGCTGGAACCTGCGGCGATTACGTGAACGGATGCACGGGATGCGCCGTTTCGACCACGTGCGCCGAACATTACGAGGGCTGTTTCGGCGACGAAACCTGCCTCGACTTCAATAAGTGCCTCGCCGCCTGCAAGGACGACTTGGCCTGCCGGGACAAATGCGCCGAGTCGAACCCTGTTGGGGCCGATCGCTACGGGGCGCTCGTGGCCTGCATCGTTTGCGACGCCTGTCCCAACTCATGCGCAGACTTCACCGACTTTTGTCTCTGAGCCTAGCTCCAGGCCCTGCTGCCGAGGGGAGCGGGAGAAAAACCTTACGAACCAGTCCTCCCTTCATGGCTCGTCCGTGTCGTGGTAACCCTTGCCGGCGCCTCGCAAGGGCCATCCAGTGGGCATGGGCAAGAATCTCCTCGTCATCAACGTCGACATCCGCGAAACGCGCGTCGCCCCTCATCGAGAACGGCATCATTGCCGAACTGCACATCGAACGAGATGCGCAGAAGGGAACTCTCGGGAACATCTACCTTGGCAAGGTCAGTCGCGTGCTTCCGGGCATGCAGGCGGCCTTCATCGACATCGGGCTCGAAAGCGAGCCGCGTTTCTCCATGTCGAAGATTTGATTCGTCCCGACGATTTCGACGCGTATTTGGCTGGACGTCATCAACATGTTTCAGGTTCGGAAGACGATGAACGTGCATCGTCTCCCTCGCATGAAGACGTACGCACCGAGCGTGAAGTGAGCATCTCGCTCCCGACTGCGCTCGACGTCGCTGCGGAAGCAGAAGCGGAAGTCGACGACACAGAGTCGCTCGACATCGTCGAATCACGAGACGAATCCGCTTCATTCGAAGCTCCTTTGGAATCACCTTCCGAAGAGCAGGCTGCAGATGAGCCAGCCGAAGCCGACGCTCGATTGGTCGACGCCGAGGACGCAGCAAGCGCTGCTCCCAGCGACGGCGACGTCGAAGATGCGGCGGAAGCTGCGGCCATCGTCGAGCCTCCCGATGCAACGCTCGAAGCAAAAGACGCTACCGACGTTTCGCCCACCGCGGCACGTGCAGGTCGTTCGCCTCGAGGTCGCGGGCGCGGCAAAGTGCGTCGGTCCGGACGAACTGCGGACAGGCGTCCTTCCATCGAAGCGGCCGCCGCTGCAGCAGCACCTGCTCTCCGGCTGCTCCGCGAACCATCCACGCAAGCGCGTGGTGGTCGCGATCGAGAACGCGGGCGAGGTCGTCAGGACAATCGCGATGCGCCGCCGCGTGGAAGCAGCCGCGGGCCGCACGAGTCGCGAACGACAATCGAAGCGGCAAGCTGGTCAGCACGAACCGCCGCGCGTGTCGAAGACGACGCCGATTCGCGAAGTCATCCGCGAGGGCCAAGAGGTTCTCGTGCAGGTGTCGAAAGAACCGATCGGCACCAAAGGCGCGCGCGTCACGAGTCACGTGTCGCTGCCCGGCAGGTACGTCGTGTACCTACCGACCGTCGATCACGTCGGCATCTCCAAGCGCATCGGATCGGAGAAAGAGCGCTCGCGTCTGCGTGAAGCGATCGATTCGATGAAGCCTCCGCAAGGCGGGCTCATCGTGCGCACCGTCGCCGAAGGTTTGACCAAAAAGCAAATGAAGGCCGACGTCGGTTACCTCGTTCGGCTTTGGGGCGAAGTGGTCAAGAAGCGCGAGAGCGTCGCGCGAGCTCCCGCGTGCCTCTACACCGAGCTCGACCTCGTGCTCAAAACGGCGCGCGATCTGTTCACGGACGACATCGAGAAGATCGTCATCGACAGCCGCGAAGAGTACGTGCGTCTCCGTCGCTTCATGGAGATGTTCATGCCCGAGCGCGTCGACGCCGTGCAGCTCTACGAAGGGCACGAGCCGATCTTCGACGCGTACGGCATCGAGGACGAAATTCACCGCGCGCTGTCACGCAAAGTGCCGCTCGCATCCGGTGGTCACCTCATCATCGACCAAGCCGAAGCGCTCACCGCGATCGACGTCAACACGGGCAGGTTCGTCGGCAAGGGATCGAAGGATCTCGAAGAGACGATCCTCATGACAAACCTCGAAGCCGTCGACGAAATCGCCTACCAGCTCAGGTTCCGCAACATCGGTGGGCTCATCATTTTGGACCTCATCGACATGGAGCGGGCGAGCAACCGCGAGAAGGTCCGCCGGCGCCTCGAAGAACACCTGGGCCGAGACAAAGCGAAGACGACGTTCAACCGCATCTCCGAGCTCGGGCTCATCGAGATGACGCGCAAACGCACACGCGAAAGCCTCGGCCGCATCATGCTCGAAAGCCGTGTTTCTACTGCGACGGCACCGGCCAGCTTCAGTCGAAGCAGAGCGTCGCGTACGAGATCATCCGGCAGATTCGTCGTGAACGCGCGAACTTGCCGGGCTACAGCATCGTCGTGAACGCGCATCCCGCCGTCGTCGATCTCTTGAAGAACGAAGAACGCATTGCGGTGACCGAAGCCGAGCGTCTCTTTACGCGACGTATCGAGCTCGTTCCGCGCAAGGAATACCACCTCGAGCAATTCGACTTGCAAGGCAGGTGAGCAGCTCATGAGCGCAACCGACCGTCACCCTGGTGAACCCGATTCGCATGGCGGCACGGATGCGCGCAGAGAAGAGCGCGTCACCATCAACAAGGAATTCGAATCCTACGACGCGTTCATCACCGAGTACGTGACCAACATCTCGCGCTCGGGCGTGTTTGTCCGGTCCAAGAACCCGCTTCAAGTTGGTACGAAAGTGAACCTTCGCTTCACCGTCATCATGGACGACGTCGAAGTCATCGATGGTGTCGGCGAAGTCGTTCGTGTCCACGACGATCCGCCCGGCATGGGGCTCGTGTTCACCGAGCTGCCCGAGGCGTCGCAGAAGATCATCGACCGTTTGCTCTCCGCCGAAGGACGCCGCGCTGCCGATAGGTAGCGCGGTTTGTCCTGGCACTCCCCATTTGCCATGTTCACAGGACTCGTCGAGACGATCGGCCATTTGCGGCACAAGGCTGGCGGCCCGGTCGTTCGCGCGCTCTTCGACGCGTCCCTAGGCAAGCTCGACCTCGGCGAATCCATCGCCGTGAACGGCGTGTGCCTCACGGTCGATCGCATCGTGGCAACTGGTTTCGAGGCGGACATGTCGCCGGAAACGCTCACGCGCACGACGCTTGGCGCGCTCGTCGCTGGAGCGCGCGTGCATCTCGAGCGAGCCACGCCGCTAGGAGGTCGCATGGGTGGGCACGTCGTGCTGGGTCACGTCGATGGCATCGGGCGCGTCACGGATTTGTCGCCGCGCGGAGATGCGATGCGTTTGGAAGTACAGGTCGGCGGGCACTTGGCGCCGTACCTTGCGGAAAAAGGGTCGGTTTGTATCGATGGCGTCAGCTTGACCATCAACCGCGTGGAAGATCGTCTTGCCGAGCGCTCGTCATCCGTCCTCTTCGAAGTCATGCTCGTGCCGCACACATTGAGCCGCACGCTGCTTGGAAATCTTCGTGCAGGGCAGGGTGTGAACATTGAAGTCGACGTGCTCGCGCGCTACGTCGCGCGACAGTTGGCGCTTGGAGTCACCAAGGGGCGGGGAGAAAGCAGCGGCCGAGCCGATGAACAGCATCACGACGAAAGCGGCGACGAACGTCTCCTTGAAAAGCTCCGAGCGGGCGGATTCGTACGATGATGGTGCCGCTATGCCGCATCGCATACTGATCGATACAGCCGTGCTTGCTCGCGTGAACCGGGCGCTCGATGCGATCCGTCAAGGTCGCATGGTCATCCTCGTCGACGACGAAGATCGCGAAAACGAAGGCGACTTGTGCATGGCTGCCGAGCGCGTGACGCCCGAAGCCATCAACTTCATGGCCAAGCATGGTCGAGGTCTCATTTGTTTGGCGCTCGATGAAGAGCAGGTCGAGCGGTTGCACTTGCCGATGATGAGTGCTCCTGGCCGCGGTGGACCTCCGCTCGGCACGGCGTTCACGGTCAGCATCGAAGCTCGCACGGGCGTGACGACGGGCATCAGCGCGGCGGATCGAGCGCGCACGATTCAGGTGGCGACGGCGCCGGACGCGAAGCCGAGTGATCTCGTGACGCCGGGCCACGTGTTTCCGCTGAAGGCGCGTCGAGGTGGCGTGTTGGTGCGGACGGGGCAAACCGAAGGATCGGTCGACTTGGCGCGGCTCGCGGGGCTTCGGCCGTCGGGCGTGATTTGCGAAATCATGAACGACGACGGCACGATGGCGCGCATGCCGGACTTGGAAAAGTTTGCCCAGGAGCACGACCTCGTGATCCTTTCGGTTGCGGACTTGATCCAGTACCGGATGCAGACCGAGCGTTTGGTACGTCGGGTTGCCGAGCGACAGATGAGGCTCGACCAGACCGGGACAGTATGGAACGCGGCGGTGTACGAGATTGTGGGAGAATCGCGCCAGTACTTGGCGCTGGTGAAGGGTGCGATCGACCCTACGAAGCCGGTGCTTTGCCGAGTGCATTCGGGGTCACTCTTGGCGGACTTGTTCAGTTCCACGCTATTCGACGGCGGGTCGAATTTGCGCGAGGCGATTGCGACAATCGAGTCTGCGGGTGCGGGTGTGGTGCTTTACATTTCGCCAAATGTCGATATTGGGCGGGAGCTTGGGGTGAAGGTTGTGGGGGCATCGGGCGAGCCGGTGGTATCGCGGCCGGCGACGTTGCGTGAATTCGGGCTTGGGGCGCAGGTCTTATTGGATCTTGGGTGTCACAAGCTGCGGTTATTGACGAATAGCCAAACGAAGATAGCGGGCCTCAATGGGTTTGGCTTGGAAGTGGTCGAGCGGGTGCCTTTGGTATCGATGCAGGGCGAAGCGTAAAGGATAAAGCAATGAGCACGAATGTGGAGCGGGGGACGCCGCGGCTCGTCGAGGGGCACTTGGTGGTGCCTGCGGGTGCGAAGTTCGCGCTCGTGGCGAGCAGGTTCAATCATTTCATCGTCGATAGGCTCGTGGAAGGAGCCATTGACGCCATTGTCCGGCATGGAGGCAATGCGGCGGACGTGACGATTGTGCGCGTGCCGGGGTCGTGGGAGATTCCGGTTGTGGTGCGTCGTATTGCGGAGAAAAAATCCGTCAATGGCATCATTGCCTTGGGAGCGGTGATTCGCGGATCGACGCCGCATTTCGATTATGTTGCGGCGGAGGTGACCAAGGGGATAGCTCAGGTATCGTTGCAGACGGGCGTGCCGGTGGCCTTGGGGTATTGACGACGGACACGATCGAGCAAGCGATTGAGCGAGCTGGGACGAAGGCTGGGAACAAGGGTTGGGAGGCGGCGGTGAGTGTCATTGAAATGGTATCGCTCGCGTCGGCGTCGACGTGGCAGCATTCTGAGTGAAATTGTAGGTATGGGAGCTCGAACGACTGGCCGCGAGGCTGCACTACAGATGTTATTCGCGCTCGAGAGTGGTGGGTCGATCGAGCGGGTGATGATGCATTTTTGGCGCTTGACGCCTGGGGATCCCGAGGGGCGCGACTATGCGGACGCGCTTGCTCGGGGTGTGGCGGACGAACTGACGCGCGTGGACGACATGATTCGCAAGGCGAGCGTGAATTGGCGTCTCGAGAGCGGATGGCGCGGGTGGATCGGAACATCTTGCGTATTGGTGCGTGGGAATTGTCGCACAGCACGGACGTGCCGCGCGCGGTCATCATTGATGAAGGCGTTGAGCTTGCAAAACGGTTTGGCACGGAAGATTCGTCGGCATTCGTGAATGGGGTGCTGGATCGGATTGCCGAAGACTTGGGTCGCATTGACAATGACCCTGGTGCGAAGAAGGAAAAGCGGTCGGAGCCGCCGCCGGGCCGGCCGGGAAAGCGGTCGGGGAAGCGGGGTTGAGGGGCGGGAGTCGCGGTGGTGATCGGTGTGCTGTTTCGTGTTATGCGGTCCCCGACTGCTTTCAATACGCGCATTGCTGGCAGAACTGCGGCACCCAATCGTGCAGCCGTGCTGGCAGGGCTTCACATCCGACATTCGCACGCCCACTTCGGAGTAATGCCTCCCACAACACGATCACGCGCAGTCAGTACGCGAAACGTGCGCACTGGATATGTCACGCCTGCGCAGTGGGTCTCCAGCCGTATGCAGTCGGTGGTTCGCACGTGATCATTGTGTGTCGAGGCACATGAGCTGCGTATGTTGAATGCTCGCAATGCGTATTCGAGGCGTGGGTATTGGATGGGAAGCGTGCAAGCACTGGCAAGACGGTGGATCGAGCTGGTGATGGCGACGCGTTAGGCTTCGGGCGCTAGGGGAGCGGCTGGAGCTGCTTCACTGGTGGCTTTTCGGCCCATGGAGAACATGCGTCGAGTGGCAATGGGCAAGAGTCGTGGAATCGAAGCGTCTCGTTCGTGTGCGCGATTGAAGATGCGCATGACCCGTTCCGTGTACGCGAGGCACGTTCCGTCTTGATGGTCGAGGTTGCCTTGGCTCACGGTGCCTCGGGTGCGAGCGCCGGAGGCTTGTTCGCCGGTCGATTTCACGGCGTTGGCAATGGTTTCGATGGCATTCAATTCACTTGCGGTGACGCCACCGTCCGTGAGCTGTCGGGCCGCGCGCGATTGCGGCGTCGATAGCACTTCTTGGGCGAGTTTGACCAGCGAATGGAGTGACGTGGCGAGGGATTCGTGGTCGGTGACGGTGGCGCGCGCGGCGATGATGCGCGCTTCGAGGCTGGGGACCAAGGTTTCGACGCCCTGGAGCGCCACGAAGAGGCGATCGCGTTCATCGATACCTTGGGCATAGGTTTGATCGGCAATGGCGATGGCGGCTGCGCGGTTGGCTTCGCGTTCTTCGGCATTCGAATCGCGGGCGGCGAGCATGTCGGCCAGTTTTTTGCCCGAATGGACCATGACTTGTAGCAATGGCCAGGAGAAACCCAGCAAATGCCGCTTTTGAGCAGGGGTTGCATGGTTCCAGAATTCGGCGGCGACACCACCAATGCGAACGAGATCGGTAAGGATCTTTTCGCTGCGAATTTTCGCTCCGCGTTCGACGAGGTCGCTCGAAGGCAGGTCGAGCGCATACAGGTCGGCATCTTCGGACGAAGGCGCCGGGACGATGGCGAGCAGCGAGGTCCAGGTGTGGGTTGGTGATTGGTATTACATGGGCGGACCCTAACCGAGTGTGGACAAGATTGCAAGAATGAAAAGTGCGTTTGCGAAGCGGTCGGGCGTTCCGGATTCGATGGGACGTGCGCGTGTGGATGTGGGGCATCATGCAACATGAATTACAACAATATTTCGTAGAACACCGTTCTCGTGCGTGGCGCATATTTGCAAGAATCCATCTTCTCGTTCGCCTGGTGCCATGGTATGCGCCAGCTGTTTTTACCAAACCAGCGTTCGCACAGCGAATGAGCGAGGGATGATGCGCCAAATGCTCAAATTACGATCGCCCAGCATCGAGATATCAACCACGATGCGAACTCACCGACTCAAGAGTCGAGTATTGGGTGGACTGATGCTGTCGTTGCTCGTTGGAGGACTTGCGACGGTCGCCGTTTCGTGTGCGGACAGTCCACTTGGGGGTGGTGATACGCCCGTCTCGGCTCAGGGCAGCGAAGCGACACCGGCAACCTCGCCGGCGCACGCGCCGCACGTGTCGGCGCCGCTCGACCTGGCTGGTGTCATGCGGCGCGTTCATTTCTCGTTTCGGCGTGATGACGCAGGTTCGTTTTCGGGTGGGCACACGTCGTACGAAGTTCGGACGTCGGCTGGAGGCATTTCGGTCACACCAGGGCGCACGGACTTGGCGCGGGATCCGAAGACGAATACGTTGCCCGCTGAGGCGATCGGAGCACCTGCATATTTCGAAACGGTATCGATTGGCCGGGGCGCGGCACTTCATGACGCTCCGCTCAGCGAACCACGTGTTGCCGAGGACGGGCAGTCTGGTCCTTCCGCGCGGGGACGTCGACGAGCAATTCGAGAATACCGAAGAGGGCGTCGAGCGGCGTTATGCATTTGCGAAGCGGCCCGAGGGCAAGGCGATCTGGTGATTCGCGTGCGCCTCTGGCGAGGAGTACACGGGGGAGACGGAGCACGGGCATCATTTCGCCGATCCTGCAACGGGCATTGGTTTGCGTTATGGTTTGGCGACGTGGATCGATGCGAAGGGCGAACGAAAAGCTTTGCGCGTCGACTATCGTGATGACATGGGTGCATTGGAGTTGACGGTCCCCGAGGAGGTGGTCGAGGGAACAGCGTATCCGGCGGTGCTGGATCCGGTGATTTCGCCTGAGTTTGCGCATGGATGAGCCGATTCA